>JBJHDC010000091.1:0-11787 GCA_050486345.1 Dehalococcoidia bacterium
GCGCCGAGGTGCAGCTGGCCTACGCCATTGGTGTGGCCGAGCCGCTCTCGATCCGCGTTGACACCTTCGGCACCAGCGAGCTGTCCGAGGACCAGATCCTCACGGCGGTCAACGAGGTGTTCGACCTCCGCCCCGCCGCGATCATCGACCAGCTGGACCTGCGCCGCCCGATCTACCGCCAGACGGCTGCCTACGGCCACTTCGGCCGCCCGGGTCTGCCGTGGGAGAGCACGGACCGCGCCGACGCGCTGAAGGCTGCCGCGAAGTAACCCTTCCGGCGCCTGTTCGCATGTGACCGCACGCGGGGGCGTGAGGACTGATCCAGTCCCACGCCCCCGTTTGGCGGTACGGACCAACATCATCGACCATGGCGGTCCCACCCTGATCGCCAGCACACGGCCGCCGCGCCGGAGGAGAACGCCCATGCGTATCGCAGTGACCGGATCGGTCGCCGAAGACAACCTGATGACCTTCCCGGGGAAGTTCTCCGAGGTCATCATGCCGGACCAGATTCACCGGCTCTCCCTGAGCTTCCTGGTCAACGAGCTCCAGGTCCGCCGCGGTGGCACCGCCGCCAACATTGCCTTTGGCATGGGGTGGATGGGCATGACCCCGCTGCTGGTCGCCTCTGTCGGCAAGGACTTCACGCTCGAATATGGCCCTCACCTGGAGGCGCGCGGCGTCGACCTGACCTACGTGCGCGTGTCGGAGACCCAGCACACCGCCCGCTTCATCTGCACCACCGACGAGGAGCAGAATCAGGTCGCCTCCTTCTACCCGGGCGCCATGGGCGAATCCGCTGAGATCGACCTGGAAGCCATCCATAAGGAGACCGGCGGCATCGACCTGATCATCGTGTCGCCGAACAGCCCGGACGCCATGGTCCGCCACACCCAGGACGCCAAGCGCCTCGGCATTCCGGTGGCTGCCGACCCGAGCCAGCAGCTGGCCATCCTCGACGGTGACCAGATCCGCGAGCTCATCGATGGCGCAGCCTACCTGCTCTGCAACGATTACGAGGCCGGCCTCATCGAATCCCGTACCGGCTGGGACGGCGCTGAGATCCTCAGCCGCGTTGGCATCCGTGTGACGACGCACGGCGCCGAGGGCGTGGTCATCGAGCAGGCCGGCGAGGAGCCGATCCGGGTCGGCGTGGTGAAGCCGCGCGATGGCGCAGAGCTGGAGCCCACCGGCGTCGGCGACGCCTTCCGCTCCGGCTTCATGGCGGGTCGCGCGGACGGCCTCAGCCTGGAGCGCAGCGCCCAGATCGGCGCGACGCTGGCCACGCACGTCCTCGAGACGGTGGGCACCCAGGAGTACGTGATCACCCCGGACAGCTTCCGCGCACGCCTCGCAGAAACCTACGGCGACGAGGCCGCCGAGGACGCGATGCGCGTGATGAACGGCATCCCCGGGTAGACAGCCGCGAACGAGGCACGAGATACGCGAACGGCCGGCGGGTAATCCGCCGGCCGTTGTTCTCGCCTCCGGTCCCCTCTCCCCTCGCGGGAGAGGGCTAGGGTGAGGGGGTGCCTCTCTTCGCCGGCCGCGGCAGCAGCCCCGCGCGCTCCACGATCTCCGGCACGAGGTGCTCCTGGCCGTACGCCATGATGTGCACACCCGCGACGCCCTCGATCTCGCGGAGCTCCTGGATCTGCTCGACGCAGATCTGCAGGCCGAGTGCACGCTGCTCACCCGTGGGGACGGAACGCATGCGCTCGATGAGATCCTCAGGCACCCAGACGCCGGGGAGGCGCTGCGCCATGCGCTCGGCCGCGCGTGCCGATCGCAGCGGGCCGACGCCAACGAGGTAGTGCAGGTTCTCCAGCGCGCCAATGTCGCGAGCCTGCTGCAGGAACGTGCGCAGCCGCGGGATATCGAAGCAGTACTGACTCTGAATGAACTGCGCGCCGGCCTCGACCTTCTTCAGCAGCCGCTGGGGCCGCCAATCGAACGGCGGTGCGAAGGGGTTGGACGCGGCGCCGATGTACAGGTGCGGCGCAGACTTCAGCGCCCGCCCGCTCAGGAACGTGCCGTTGTCGCGCAGCGCCCGCGCAGTGGCAATGAGGTGCATCGAGTCGAAATCAAAGACGCGCTTCGACTCCGGCTCATCGCCCACGGTGACGTCGTCGCCGGAGAGCAGCAGCACGTTGTGCACGCCAAGCGCGGAGGCGCCCAGGAGGTCGCTCTGCATCGCCAGCCGGTTGCGGTCGCGGCACTGCATGTGCATTACCGGGTCGATGCCCATCGGCACGAGGAGCGAGGAGGCCGCGAGCGGCGAGATGTGCGGGTGCGCGCCGGAGCCATCCGCGACGTTCAAGGCGTCGCAGCAATCGGCCAGCATGCGTGCCGCCTCAATCACATCGTCCGCGCTCGCGGAGTCGATGGACGGCAACTCTGAGGTGACCGTAAAGACGCCGCTTTCCAATACCTCTTGCAGGTGCGTGCGACGGGGGCCGGTGGGGGGCGTGGTGGGTTGCGCCTCGGTGGTCACGCGTGCTGCTCCTCGCGTTCGCCGGCTGGCTTGGTAGCGAGGGCGAGCGGAATGATGCGCGCCTCGCCGGAGAGCTGCGTCATCCACGCGGAACGGCCCTGCAGGCGCCAGTCCACGGGCTTCTGCCAGAGCTTCATCTCGCCGCCATCCGGGCCACCGTAGTGCGGCATCGAGTGAGAGCGATCGAACGCCTCCACCCAGATGCAGGGCTTGTCCGGGAAGACCTCGCAGTTGCCGTTCGGGCGCACACCGCCACAGGGGCCATTGCGGATGTTCTTGGGGCACGTCATGGGACAGGTCATGCCGGTGGAGTGGAGCACGCACTGCCCGCACATGCGGCAGTCGAAGAGCGCCTTCTTCGTCATGTGCTCCAGCGGATTGATGATCCGCTCCACCCGCTTGAGGCCAATGCGGCGCAGGACCGGCCCGGAGATCCACAGCATGCGATCCGTCAGCCGGTACGTAATCTCCAGCGGGCGCGGACGGTTCCGCAGCTTACGTCCGAGGTCCATCGCGAACTCACTCACCATCCCGGGCGGGCGTTGTCGATGTCTTGAAGAGGCACGTCACCAGCGGCGTAGTCAGAGGCTCCGCCATTGCGTCTCACTCTCATGATACGCGCCGGCGGAGCCTCGGTAATTCATAGCGACTGCCAGTGAGAGCGGTATCGGCCGCTCCCCTTACGTGCGCGGGCGCTCAATCACGAAGCACTCGTCATTGAACCAGAGGCCCCCGTACTGCTGGAGCACCTCCTGGGTGGCCTCCAGGTAGCGAGGCGTGACCATCGCCTCGTGCAGGCGGTAGTCCTCAATCTGCGCCACGTAGACCGCGGCATTCCACGCTGCAAGCAGCGTAGAGGTGCCAATGCTGCTCTCACCGATCTGCGTCGGCAGCATGTGCAGGCGGTACTGGAAGAGCGAGTTGGTGTCATCCATCCGGTGATAGCGCAGGTCGGTGACCCCCGCCTCCGTCAGCTGACGCTCCGCTTCATCCAGCAGGACCAGCCGCGGGGTGATAAACGGGTTCTCATCCGGCCAGATCTTGTGAATGATCTCCATGCCCGGGTCATTCCCGAAGGACTGGACCGTGATCATGCGTCCACCCGGCGCCAGCGACTTGGCCAGCGGGCCCAGCACGTTCTTCACCTTCGTCTGCGCCGGCGAGCTCGCGCGGTACGGCTGCGACGCAATCATGAAGTCGTAGCCCTCCGGCACCTCACCCTGCCGCGGGATCACGTTGTCCAGCATGAAGCGCTGGTCCTCGCGGTAGAGGATGATCACGGACGGAGTCACGTACAGCGGGTTGCCCGTGGTCGGGCTGTTCGTCACGCGCCAGGACTCCAGGAGCTCCGGCTCCAGCGCCCGCAGCTGCTCATCGAACTCCGCGGTCGTGCTGCCGCTCAGCGGAATCTCGCGCCAGTTCATCCGCGCCTGAGCGTCCTTCGAGCGCGGTCGGAGCAGCGGGGCCTCACCGTAGTGGAGGTTGGTGATCACCATCACCATCTCCGGGTGCTCCGCGAAGCGGTCGCCCAGCTTCTCCAGCGACAGCCGGACGTCCTCGAAGCTAATCTCCTTCGCGACGATCAGCCACGGCACGTGCTCGAACTTGCGGTGCATCTGGCGCATGACCAGGCTGAGGACGGTTGCGTCCCCCATACCCGCGTCAAACAGACGCAGCGCCGGCGGCTCAGGCTCGAGGTACTCGAGTTCCTGGCCAATGCGGCGGGCAACTTCCCACTTCTCACTACAGGTGGTTACGAACAGCAGGTACTTTTCGCGGTTGTCAAAGAACCGGAAATGGATCGGATCCTGCTCGGCATTTCCTGCCTCTGCGGGCTCGTTCGTCATACTCAAGACCCCCCATCAACACAGCTGATGCCCCCGTGATTGGGTGCATCGAATACCGCACGCTCACTCAATAGGACACGGGCTTCCGCCGAAGCTGGCATCCCGTAAGCCGCGAGACCTGACAGGAGGCGATCCGCAAGGAATCGGGTCAGCAGGGACCGCACACAGGTTCCCTCTTTTGGTCGTTGGCCTCAAAATCTTGTATCACGAGACATTGGCGTGAGCAATGACAACGGCTGCGCGCGTGACCAGCAATGGGGCGGGCGCTTCTGACGAGCGGCAATGCTACCGTAGGCATCCCGCATCGGGGCATCCAGGAAGGACCCACACCATGACCACCACCGCGAACGATTCCGCCGTATTCGTCGAGACCGACGGGCCGATTGCCACGGTGTTTCTGAACCAGCCGGAGCGCCTGAACGCGTGGAGCACGGAGATTGCCAGCGGCCTCCTCAACACCCTCCGCGATCTGGAGAACGATGACTCCGTTCGCGGCGTGATCCTCACCGGCGCCGGCCGTGCGTTCTGCGCCGGCGCAGACCTGAAGAACCCCAACACCCACCACGTAGACGATGTCGAAGTCGCGATTGACGAGAAGATCGCCGCCCCCTCCTACAGCCCGCACTTCGACCTCGTCTCGCACTACCGCAAGCCGATCGTGGCAGCCGTGAACGGGTACGCGGTGGGCATCGGCTGTCTGCTCCCGCTCTGCTGCGACTTCATCTACGCCTCCGAGTCCGCCAAGTTCCGCCTGCCGCAGGTCCCGCTGGGCGTGCTGCCCGCCTACGGCGGCGGCCTGCGCCTCGCCCGTGCCGTGGGCAGCCTCAACGCCGCGGAGATGATCCTCACCGGCCGCACCGTGGAGGCCGAAGAGGCCGCGCGCTGGGGCATCGCCTCTGCCGTCGTGCCGGACGCGGAGCTGCTGCCGTACACACAGCGTCAGATGCAGATGATCGCCGGCCACCCACCGGCCGCCGTCTTCTACGCACGCGAGTCGCTGCGTACGAGCCTGGAGTCGAACGACATGCGCTCCGCCGAGGTCTCCGACATCCACCGCTTCATGCTGCTCTCGGCCCGCCGCGACACTCGCAGCCGCCACGACGCCTGGCGCGACCGCCGGACGCAGTAGGCGGAGCGGGACACCAGCAAACGGGGTACACAACAAACACCCCGTCGGTCACCGTGCGAGACGTTCGCCGCTGTTCACATCGCGGCTACTCGTATTGCAATGGTGACGGCGGGTGTTATCTTCACCGTGGCCCGCAGGCGTCATCGCCATGATGCGCGCAGGGCCCGATCCCGGCCGTACCCGGCTCGCCCGCGAGAACTGCGGGCACATCGAGGGGGACGGCACGAGGAGACGCAACGAACAGCCCGGCGGAAGGAACTAGCCATGCCAGACAACGTCCAGGTCGATGTGCCCAGCAAGGGCGTACTGATGCTCACGATGGACGACCCGTCCACCCTCAACGCCCTCGGCCCGGAGCTCGTGGGCACCATGCTCCAGGAGATCGAGCGCTTCCGCCACGACAAGGAACTGCGCGTGCTGGTGGTCACGGGCTCTGGCCGTGGCTTCACCTCCGGCGCGAACGTGCGCGGTTTCCACCGCCGCCTGCAGGAGCGAGAGCAGGGATTCCAGGCCGCCGAGGGTGCCGAGCCAGCGCTGATGGAAGAATCCCCGGTCAAGAACCCGTGGGAAGACCTCGACCCCTACTACTATGGTCGCGAGGGCCGTCGTGACGGCGTCGCCGGACCAAACATCATTCGCGCGCTGCACTACTTGGAGAAGCCGTCCTTCGCGGCGGTGAACGGCCACGCCTACGGCGAGGGCTGCGGCGTGGCGCTGTCGTGCGACATCCGTGTCGCCGCGGAGAGCGCACGCTTCAACATCGGCTTCGTGCGCACCGGCATGTCCGCCGGTGACGGCAGCGCCTGGCAGCTGCCGAAGCACGTGGGCCTCGGTAACGCGCTGTGGATGCAGTACTCCGGTCAGCCAGTGGACGGTCAGGAGGCCTACCGCATGGGCCTGGCCCAGTGGGTGGTGCCGGACGAGCAGCTCATCGACTTCACGCTCGAGAAGGCCGCCATCCTGGCCAAGGGCCCGACGTACGCCTACGGCATCTCCAAGCAGCTCACGCTGCAGGGTTTCCAGACGGACATCGACGCCCACTTCCCGCTGGCCCGCCGCGCCCAGGCGCTCACCCGCCTGACGAAGGACCACACTGAGGGCGTCACGGCGTTCCTCGAAAAGCGCGAGGCGGAGTTCGTCGGCTACTAGATCCGCGAACAACACGTGCATGCAGGAAGGCCCGGCGTACGCCGGGCCTTCCGCTGTGAGAACCACGATCCAGCACGACCGGCACAACCGTCAGGCCGGCTGCTGTTCCGACCCGTCCGAATGTTTCCCGGAACTCCCTCGCCGCATCGTTCGGCGCGCACGGCGGCCGCGAGCGACCTCCGTCGCGAGGGCGTCGAATCGCGGCGCATACGGACTGGCTGGATCAGCGAGCCATGCCAGCCACGTCTGCGCAGCTTCCAGGCCCGCGTGATCGAGCGCGTAGAACCGTCTTGTGCCTTCGGCACGCACGGTGACCAATCCCGCCTCCCGGAGCGCCTTCAGGTGCTGCGAGACGGCAGGCTGCGAGATCGGTGCCTGAGCCTGCAGGGCTGCGACAAGCTCGCCGGTTGCTTGCTCACCACCCGCCAACAATTCCAGCATCTGCTGACGGGTCTGGTCACCCAGCGCCTGGAAGATCCTGCGCACCTAGGCCTCCGATGCATCCTCCGTCTGACCGGTGTAGAAGGCCACCGTGCGCGAGGCCGCTTGCTGCGCGGCGGTCCGATCGTCACCATCACGGATTGCCGCCTCACCCCAGTCCGCAGCGGCACGCTGCACAAACTCGATACCGGCTGGCGTGGCGGGCCATGCCGCACCGGCTTCCGGGTCCACCGATTCCCCGCTCTCCAGGTGCAAGCCCAGGCCCACCAGGCCGAGATCCCATCCCACACCCCCGGCACCGGGGCCGTACTTAGCCCAGAACTCCGGGTCAGCAGGACCTTCATGCGCCAGTTCGAGCGTCGTACCCGCGAGGGCCGCAATGAGGCGGACCTCCAGCCATGAGACCTGGCCGCCAAACTCCCACGTGACTGCCAGGCGCTCAGGCGCATCACAGCTCTCAATCACGCCTTCCGCGTTCCCTTCGAGCTGATATCGACCGCCAACGCGAAGGTCCCCGCTCACAGGAAGGAACCAACGTGGGAGGCGTTCTGCGTTGGTAAGGGCATCCCAGAGATCAGCTTGGTCGGTGGGATAGGTGCGGCTGGCGACAACCGTCCTCGTGGGGATGCCGTTGCGTGATCCCGTCCGCACCTCACGGGTCACCAAGTTCGCCGTTGCGATCGGGTCAACGTCCATGCTGCCTCCTATATAAGTATCTACTTATTTAGTAGCAGCCTACACCATCACTCCGAGCCTCGCCAACAAGCGCGGACGAGGTCGCTACAGTCGCATCAGCCCCACGATCACCGCCGTGGGGATCATCGCCAGCCCGGCGAGGGCGGATATGGTGACACCCGCCCAGTACCAGGGAAGCAGCAAGAGGCCGAGGTGGCCTGAACGATAGAGCGACATCCCGGTGACACCCGCGTTGAGCACCTTGCGGCGTGCGGATCGCAGAGCCCACTGCAGGTGCAGCAGCCACACGCCTGGCAGCAGCAGCAAGACACCGGTGACCGCGGCTGCCACGATGCCGTCGCGATCGACCACCAGCAGCCAGATGGTCCCGCCGGCGACCAGCGTGCCGACGGCGAACCAGTACATGATCAGGAACACCCGCCCGGCAAAGGTGAGGGCCGCGAGAATCGGGATCACGGGTGCCTCCCGGCTACCACGCTGGTCGCCATCGCGTGGGGCTACTCGAGACCGCGCGGTGTCTCAAGCGTCTTCGCGGCGCAGACGATGAACTCCAGGTCGGCATCCTCATCCGCGTGGATCTCATGCTCGATGGCGGCAGGGAAGAAGAGGAAGTCTCCGGCGCTTACCCGCGACTCCCACGGCCCGCAGCTCACGCGGCCGGAGCCGCTGAGGAAGTAGTAGACCTTCTCGACGTCCTCGTGCACGTGGCGCTCATTCGCGCCGCCCGCCGGGAGGCGGTTGAGCAGCATGAAGTCGAACGAGCTCTCGAACGGCGTGTTCTCGCCATCGAGGACGCGGCGGACCTCCAGCGCCCCGCGCGACGGGCGCGGTTCAACGTCGGTCGCGGTCTTCACGATCAAGCGTGGCACGGTGGGGTCGGATGCAGTCATGGCGGTCTCCTCGCGTGATCGCACGCACATCGGCGGCTGGTTCGCGGCAGTGTACTACCCGGCCCCGGCAGGCCGTCGATCATCTCAATACTTAGGTATTGACCAAAGTATATGCAACGCGTACCGTTCCCCCATGCCAGCAGGAACCGCCACCGTCGACGATGTCTTCCGAGCCCTGGCCGACCCTACCCGGCGGCAGGTCGTGGAGCGGCTGAGCCACAGCCCGGCCTCCGTCAGCGAGCTCGCCCAACCGTTCGAGATGACCCTGCCCTCGTTCGTGCAGCACCTCGGGGTACTTGAGGATTGCGGGCTGGTGCGGTCACGGAAGCAGGGGCGGGTGCGTACGTATCAACTGGAAACGGAGCGGCTGCTGATGGCACAGACGTGGCTGGAGAACCAGCGATCCCTCTGGGAGCAGCGCCTCGATCAACTGGACGACTACCTGCAACAAATGGAACAGATGAAAGGGAACAAGCAATGACCTCTCACTGGGAGTTCGAGATCAACCCGGAGTTGGACCTGGTGTTGGAGCGCGAGGTCTCCGTGACGCCGGAGCAGGTGTGGGCCGCCTGGACACAGCCGGAGCACATCGTGAACTGGTTCACCCCGAAGCCCTGGGAGACGATCGACTGCCGCATCGACCTCCGCCCCGGCGGCGAGTTCTACACGCAGATGCGCTCGCCGGAGGGCGAAGTGATGGAGGGTGGCAGCGGCTGCTACCTGGAGGTCGTGCCGAACGAGCGACTCGTGTGGACACCAGCCCTCCTCCCCGGCTACCGCCCGGCGCCGGAAGGCGACCTCCCGTTCACAGCCGCGATCCTCATGGAGCCGACCGCGACGGGAACGAAGTACACCGCGATCGCCATGCATCGCGACGCAGCCGTCTGCAAGCAGCACGAGGAGATGGGCTTCTTCGAAGGATGGGGAACCGTGCTGGAGCAGCTGGTGGAGTACATGCAGGCGCAGTAGCCGGGATGCTATGCCGCCGATCGGCCAATCGAGCGACCGCGCCTTGATGGCGCGGTCGTCTTGTGTAACACCCCCTTGCCTCAACCGGTTGACACGAGGCCGCCGAATCACAATACTAAACCATATGGTTCAGTATCAGGAGCCTAGCACCACCTTCGCCGCACTGGCCGATCCAACCCGTCGAGGGATCCTCGAACGGCTGGGCCGGGAAGAGGCCTCCATCAGCGACCTCGCGCAGCGCTTCGACATGACGCTGACGGGGATGAAGAAGCATGTACAAGTACTGGAGGAGGCAGGGCTCGTGGAGACGGAAAAGGTGGGCAGAGTGCGGCACTGCCGGCTGGGACCAAACCGACTGGAATCCGAAGCCAACTGGATTGCTCGGTACCGCGAGATGATCGAAGGCCGCTACGACCGGCTCGCCGAGTTCCTCGAGCGCACGAACGGAGACGCACCATGACCACATCGAATTCCACGAAGGCGACGCTGAGGCGTGTCGGTGACCGCGAACTGCTCATCGAGCGCATCTTCAACGCGACACGCGACCGCGTCTGGCGCGCCCACACCGATCCCGACCTCGTTGCACAGTGGTGGGGACGCGGCAACCAGCTGGACCTCGAGCGGTTCGAGGTCGAGCCCGGCGGATACTGGCGCTTCGTGGAGCACTATGAAGGCGGCACCGCCGGGTTCAGCGGGCGGTTCCGTGAGGTGAATCCGATGGACCTGCTCGCCTACACATTCGAGTGGGATGGGATGCCCGGCTACGTGGTGGTGGATATCTCGACGTTCGAGGACCTCGGGGACGGTCGTACGAGGCTCTCCACGCGCGTGCTCTTCCACACGCCTGAGGAGCGGGATGGCATGTTGCAGTACGGCATGGAGGACGGCCAGAACCAGAGCTACGAGGCGCTGGACCGCGTTCTGGCCGCGATGGACTAGAAGATCACGCAGCGGCCCGAGCCTCCGGGTGGGAGAATGGCGGCGATCGATCCGCCCGATACCCATCGAACACCCGGAGGCCCCATGCCCAACGTAATCGAGCAGCGCGCCGCCGACCCGGATGCCGTGCTGACGGTGTGCGACTTCTCACCGCCACGTGGTGCGGACCCAACTGCGCTCGAGCCAGCGCGAAGCCTCGGCGCGAGTTATGTCTCGGTCGCCTACCACCCTGGGAAGAGCACCACCGCGAACTCCGCCTTCGTCGCGCACTGGATGCAGCGGGAGCTGGGCCAGCCGACGATGCTCACCCTCGCCACGCGCGACATGAACCGCCTCGCGCTGGAAAGCCTGCTGCTGGGCGCGGCGCTGGTGGGGCTGGAGCACGTCGTCATCGTTGGTGGTGACCCGTTCACCGAGCGGGAGCAGGAACACGTACGCGCCGCGAACGACACGCGCCCGTCCGAGCTCATCCGCCTGGTCACCGAGATGAACGAGGGCCGCGACTTCCGTGGCCGTGAGCTCGCCATGCCCTCGCCACTCTGCGTCGGTGCCACGATCGACCTGGGCGTGGAGGGTCGTGAGCCCGCCCTCACACGGCGCAAGGTCGAGGCAGGCGCGCAGTTCTTCCTGGTCCAGCCGCTCTCAGCGCCGGACCGGCTGCTCGCGTTCATGGACGAGTACGAGCGAATGTACGGCGAACCGCTCGCCGCGCCACTGTTCTGCGGCGTGCAGATGCTGACCAAGAACGGTCTGGTCTTCGGCGATGTCCCCGAGGCGACCAGGGACGAACTGGAGCGTGGCCGCCCCGGCGAGGAGATTGCGCTGGAGGTCCTGGAGCGATTCCTGAGCCAGGGGCTACCCTCGATCTACCTCGTGCCACCGATCATGCGCGGCGGTGGCCGCGACTATGACACGGCCGCACGCGTGCTGGCGCAGCTACACCAGTAGCTCGAACCCTCCGAACGCCTACTCAGGCGCCGCCATCACGAACACGATCGCCGGCCCCGTATCCGCGTGCGCCCGCTCGTACGCAACGCGGATGACATCGAGGTCCTCCGGGCCGCTGAGCCGCCAGTGCGGGACGCCAACGGCGGTCGCGAGCGGCTCAGCGAGACGGGCAGCGCTGCGGTGGCTCTCCTCGATGGGTTGATGCGGGTCGTGCTCGAACATGCCGACGAGCATCGGCGTGGGGATGCGATAGTCCTGCGCGATACCTCGGAGGCTGTTCAGGCC
>JBJHDC010000092.1:0-11569 GCA_050486345.1 Dehalococcoidia bacterium
CTCCTACGCGAGAGAACGGGGCCCTTCCGTTCGTCCTGAGCTCGTCGAAGGACGTGCGGCGCCGCACGCTGCGCCCCTACGGGGCAACCGAGGGTATGGAGCCCTTTCAAGAATTCCGCTGAACCGCGCGGGTGAGGTAAATCGTCTCGTCGGCGGAGTACCTTCTCGCTATGAACTTCCTGCGTGGACGACGATCGAGACGTAATCCGGAGGGGCGACCTCGGGGGCGGCCACCGCACCCGGATGTGCTCACGCCCGCGGAGTGGCGCGTGTTGGAGGAGGTGCGCCTCGGTCACACCAACGCGGAGATCGCGGCGCGCACGGGGCTCTCCTTCAACACGGTGAAGACGCACATCGCGAACATGCTGGTGAAGACCGACACGCGAGATCGACAGGCGCTGGCAGCATGGGAAGGCGAGCCAGCCGAGGTCTCACGCCACCGCCTCGGACGTGGCTTCGCGCTGCCGCTGGCGGGGTGGGGAATGGGAGCGAAGGTGGCCGGCGGCGTGGTCGCGGCTGCGGTGTTCGTTGGGGCGGTGTGGCTGGTGTTCTCGGAGTTGAACGTTGGAGGTGAGGAGCCCGCAGCTGCCAGCGCATGGACCTTCGCGGACGGCGGGCTCTACATGGCAACGACCACTGAGTTCACGCTTTCGAGTCTGCGTACGCCTCCGGCGGGAGTACCGCCCGGCTTGGATGCTGGTCCACAACTCGACTCCGACTTCCGGGAGGAGTGGACACTCTGGTGGGATGGACGTGACCAGTGGCGCGCCGAACTCGTCTCGACATCATCGCGGGTCTACGGATCAGAGCATCGCATCGTCGTCGGGAACAGCGGCGTGGTGTCTCAATACGACGTGTTGCGCCACACGGTCAGCGAGATTTCCGCGGACGAGTTCTGGGAGTCGTATTTCGTCGGGTGGGTGCGGCCTATTCTTGCTCCCGTTGTCGAAGCGGACACCATCGATGAGTACTACGAATGGTTGGCGGGTCATTTCGATCCGAGTATCCGCGACGTTACACGGATCCACTCGGGCCAGACGATGCATCTGGGGCGCACCGTCGAAATCATCGAGACAGCTGAGGACCGAACGATGATCGAGCCCGACACCATGTTCCTGGTTCTCCAGGAGTCGCCCGGATTCCGCTACGAAGTCACCGAGGTCGAGACTGACCGGACGCTCGACCCGCAGCTGTTCGTCTTCAATCCACCGGTGGACGTAGGGGAGATTCACCGAGGGGGTCCCGCAGGACGCGGATGCGCCTCTGGTACGGGGACCGTACCAGTTCCAGGTTTCCTCGCCCTCTCCCACTCGCCGGATGGCTGGGAGCATCGTATGTCGGGCGGTGTGGGGCGTTCCACGGGCCCTTGGGGGGATCATTGTGACATCTGGCACGTCACGGAGCAGTTCGTGCCGGATGATGGCGACGGATACATCTGGCTGGAGCAGGTGAACCTCGTGCACATCCCGGAGCACCTCCGGCGCGGCACGCCCATCGATGTTGTCGGGCACGACGGCTACCGAATCTCCACGGATGACCTCGAGCAGCTCGTATGGGCGCAGGACGGCGTCGTGGCGATGCTGGAGAGCGATGTGCTGCCGTTCGAGGAGCTGCTGCGGATCGCGGAGTCGGCGGAGCTGGTGCCGTAAGGGCAATCCGCCAGAAGGCCTTGCGCGCCGAACGCTCGCGTCGCGGCGGGCGACGGCCTACCTCTTCCGTTCGCCCTGAGCCCCGGCGCGTAGCGCCGACCGAGAGAGTGTGAGTCGGTGCGCGTTCCGGAGGTGCGGTCATCGAGGAGTGCGTGGCGTCCCCGGAGCGTGCTTCGACAGCACATCTAGATATCGGCGCTACGCGCCGGGGCTCAGCACGAACGGAAGGAGGAGGTGTGTCCGAGGCCTGCGCTATCCTCCCCGCATGAACCTCGACCCCGCCCTCGCCGCTGAGCCGTACTGCTACCTCACGACCACCGGGCGCGTCACTGGCCGGCCGCACGAGATTGAGATCTGGTTCGCGATCGAGGGCAGTACCGCCTATCTGATGAACGGCAACTCCAAGTACGACGCCGGGCAGGCGGACTGGGTGCGCAACCTGCGCCGGGAGCCGTCGGTGCGGCTGCGCCTCGGTGGTCGCATGTTCGAGGGGACTGCGCGCGTTGTCACGGACGCGAGCGAGGATGCGCGCGTGCGAGCGCTGCTCGTGGCGAAGTACGCGACGGCGGAGCAGCCGCTGACGGAGTGGGGGCAATCGGCGCTGCCGGTGGCGGTTGGGCTGCGGATGTAGGTCTTAGCAGGGAGCCCAGTTCCCGCGCGCCTGCCGGCGCGTCCTTCGACAGGCTCAGGATGAACGGGAACTGGGATTCCGCCCCCGCGGGTGGTAGCCGCCGCGCATGCTCTCAGGGCAGATCTGCCCTCTACCCCTCTACCCCTCCACCCCAATCTCCCGCAGGAAGGCCTCGTTGGAGGGCTCGCGGCCGAGGAAGGTGCGGAGGAGGTGGGCGCCGTCCTGGGTGCCGCCGGGTTCGAGGATGGTGCGGCGGTAGTCGCGGCCTACGGCTTCGTCGTCGTCGTGCTGGAAGCGGGTGAACATGTCGTCGCCGAAGACCTGGGACCAGAGGTAGCCGTAGTAGCCGGCGTCGTAGCCGAAGAGGTGGCCGAAGCCGGCCTGGAAGTGTGTGCCGTGCTCGAAGGGGAAGCCGGTGATGGCGTGCAGCTCCTCGGCGAGGGCGTCCGTGTCCTTGTCGCGGCCGGGGCCGTGGTAGGCGAGGTCCAGGCGGGCGAAGTAGATCTGGCGCAGGTAGTGGAGGCCGCTGGCCACGTGCTTGGCCGCGATCATGCGTTCGAGGAGGTCCTTAGGCAGCGGTTCGCCCGTGTCGTGGTGGCGGGCGAAGCCGCTGAGGACGCGCGGCTCCCAGCACCAGTGCTCCAGCATCTGCGACGGCGCCTCCACGAAGTCGCGCTCCACGGCGGTGCCGGAGAAGCGGGCGTAGGTGGCGCGGGTCATCACCTGATGGAGGATGTGGCCGAACTCGTGGAACAGGGTCTCCACCTCGGAGTGGCGGAGGAGTGAGGGTGAGCCGGGGGCGGGCTTGGTGAAGTTGGCGACGATGGCGGAGACGGGGCCCTGGTAGGCGCCATCCGGCATGCGGCGGCCGCTGCGCAGGGTGAAGGCGGCGGCGTGGCCGTACTTGTCCGGCCGCGGGTGCAGGTCCATGTAGAAGTGGCCGATGTGGGCGCCTGTCTCGGCGTCTTCGACGCGGTGGAGGCGGACGTCCGGGTGCCACGCCTGTGTGTCGTCGATGGGGACGAAGCGGACGCCGACGAGGCGCTGGTAGACGTCGAACATCCCCTGCAGCGTCTGCTCCAGCGGGAAGTACTCGGCGACGGCGAACTGGTCGACCTCGAAGCGCTCGCGGAGGATGCGCTGCTGGTAGTAGCGCCAGTCCCAGGCCTCGAGCCGTGCGGCGTCGTCGCCCGCTCCCATCGAGGCAAGGTGCGCGCGCTTGGCGGCGGTGAGCTCCTCGATGTCCGCATCCGCCTTCACGCGCACGCGGGTTTCGAGGTCCACGAGGAAGTCGATGGCGGCGTCCGGCGTCTTCGCCATCTTGGTCTCGATGCCGTAGGCGGCCCAGGAGTCGTAGCCGAGGGTCGTTGCGATCTCGTCACGCGCGGCGATCGCCTCTTCAAGCAGGGGGAGATTGGGCTCGGCGGCCTTGTTCTGGTTCTTCAGGAAGAGCTCGCGGCGCAGCGTGCCGTCCTCGGCCGCCTCCAGGAACGGGTACATCTCCGGGTATTCGAGCGAGACGCGGTAGCGGGGGCCATCGTCGGTTTCCGCTACCTGCAGGCGGTCGATGTAGGAGTCCGGCAGCCCGGCCAGCTGGTGACGTTCGAGGAACAGCGCGTCATCGTGTTCATCGATGTTGCGGCGGAACTCGGTGCCCAGCTCGATGAGCCGCTCCTTGAGCGCCTGGATGCGGGCGCGGGGCTCGGGCGACAGGTCGAAGCCGTTTCGGCGATAGTCGCGCAGTGTGCGCTCGAGGAGGCGGGCATCCTCGCCGGTCAGCGCCTGTGCCTCGGGAGTGGCGGCGTAGGCGCGCACGGCCTCATACAGGTCCTCTCGGAAGCCGAGGCCGGATGCGTACGTGTCCATCCGCTGTTCCTGCGCCAGCGCCGTCTCGCGCAGTTCGGCGTCGGTAGCGACGTAGGCGAGGAAGCCGTAGCGCCCGCTGGCGGTGGTGAGCGTGTCGCGTACCTCGTCCAGCGGCAGGAGCGTGTTGGCGAAGGTGCGCGCGCCATCATCGAGCGCCACGACGCCAGCGGCGAGCTCGTCGCTGCGCTGGATGGCGGTATCGCTGCCGGTGCGTACGGCCTCGATGGTGACGGTGGTGTAGTCGAAGGGGGCGGACGGAGGTGTGGTGTCAGTCATGTGCGCATCATCGCGCATGAGGGCGGGGTGCGTCGCGCTCCGGTAGGATGCTCCAACGAACCCCGGTTCTCGCGCGCCCTCCGGGCGCGTCCTTCGACAGGCTCAGGATGAACGAGAACCGGGGTTCTGACGCCTCGGTTGCGCGAGTCCTCCCTGGTGAGACGGGCACATTCGAGGACCGGAAGCGAGCGAAGGGAGTCCGCCGATGTGTCGATCGATCAAGCAGCTACGTCACCCTGAGGAGTCCGCTACCGACGAGGAGATCGAGGCGGCGGCTTTGCAGTTCGTGCGCAAGATTTCGGGGTTCCGTAAGCCCTCGAGGGCGAACGAGGAGGCGTTCAACGCTGCTGTTGCGGAGATCGCGGCGGTGTCGAAGCGGCTGCTGAGCGAGGTGACGCACTCGGCGGCTGCGAAGGCAGGGTAGCGGGCGTCGTCGACTGCGGGCAGGCTCGTGCCCGCCCGGCCTCGCGGTTCCTCACCCCTCTCCCCCTCTCCCCGGAGGGGGAGAGGGGGCTTTGGTTGGTGCTTGCTTATGTGAGGGGATGGAGCCGTCACTCCTCGTCGAAACCTCGGTCGGGGAAGACGATGCTGGGGACGGCGTGCAGGTAGACGATCATTGCGCCGAGCTCGATCAGGGATTGCAGGGCGATGACGGCGACGGCGGCGGAGAGGTCGGCGGGGAGCGCGAGGGCGAGCGGTAGGATGACGAACGAGTTCCTGGTGCCGAAGTTGAAGGCGAGCGTGCGGCGCGCCGGCTGGTCCAGGCTCACTACTCGGGCCACCATGCGCGCCAGCCAGAGGGCGAGGAGGGCGTAGGCCGCGAAGATGACCGCGGCGGTGCCGAGCTCCGTCCCGGAGTCGCGCACTGCGGGGGCGTGTGCGGCCGCGACCAGGAACAGCGTCACCGCCAGCAGCAGGGGGGTACCGCGTTCCGCGAGGCGCTCCCAGCGCTCCTCGTGACGGCGCGGAAGCAGGACACGCGTGACGAGGGCGAGCATCAACGGCAGCACGATCACCGCGAGGAAGGCGATGACGAAGGGGCCGGTGTCGATGCCCTGGAGTGAGACGTCCCGCGCGACCAGCGGCAGGTAGAACGGCAGCAGCGCCAGCTGAGCGATGAGCAGGATGGGGATGACGGCGGTCGCGCGCTTTGCGTCGCCGCGTCCGAGGTGGGTGAAGGTGGCGAACCAGTCGGTGCACGGCGCCAGCAGCACCATGGCCGCGCCTAGCTGGATGGCGGGGTCACCTCGGAGGGGGGCGACGAGGACGGCGACCAGCAGGGGGATGAGGACGAAGTTGCCGATGAGGGATGCGCCGAGAAAGCGGCGGTCCGTGAGCGCTCGGGGGAGTGACGCGAGATCGACCTGTGCGAAGGTGAGGTAGAGGACCGCACCCAGCGGGACCCAGACGGCGGCGCTGAACTGATCATCGGCGTCTGGCCAGGCGAGGCCGACCGCGACGCCGACGGCCACCGCCGCGCCGAGCAGCACGAGCTGGCGTGAGCTGCTCATGTCGCAGTCGCGGTGGGATCGACTCGGGCTCTGCGCGCGGTCGTGTTATACACGTTCGAGACTCTCTCGCGTGTGGGACTTCGTGGCAACCGGCCGCGACGGATTGAGGAAGGATCGAGCATGACCGTGGAGACACGACGTCCGGACGTGGTGGTGGTGGGAGCGGGCAATGCAGCCCTCTGCGCCGCGATTGCAGCGAAGGAGGCCGGGGCGCGGGTGCTCGTGCTGGAGAAGGCCGAGGAGGGCGAGCGTGGTGGCAACACCTTCTTCACCGGCGGCGGATTCCGCTTCCCCTATCGCGGCATCGACGACATCACGGCGCTGATCCCGGACATGTCCGAGGAAGAACTCGCGCGCATCGAGGTGGGATCCTACGACGCCGGCGCGATGCGCTCTGACCTGATGCGCGTTACGGAGAGCCTGGCGGATCCGGACCTGGTCGATCACCTGATCAGCCAGGCCTACCCCACCGTGCAATGGATGCGCGAGGTGGTGGGGATGCGCTGGGTGCTGATGTACGGCCGCCAGGCGTACGAGGTGGACGGCAAGCTGCGCTTCTGGGGCGGCATGATCACGGAGGCGGTGGGCGGAGGCAGCGGGCTCTCCGACCAGCTCTTTGATGCCCTCGATCGCCACGGCATCGAGGTGCGCTACGGGACGAAGGCCTCGTCGCTGATCGTTGATGAGACGGGGCGAGTGACCGGGCTGCGCGTGCGCACGAACGAGGGTTTTAGCGAGATCGAGTGCGGCGCGGTGGTGATCGCGGCCGGTGGGTTTGAGGCGAACGAGGAGATGCGCACGCGCTACCTCGGCCCCGGCTGGGAGCTGGCGAAGGTGCGGGGCACGCGGCACAACACGGGTGACGGGATCAAGATGGCGCTGGACATCGGGGCGCAGTCGCACGGCCACTGGTCCAGTGCGCACGCCGTGGCGTGGGACCTGAACGCGCCGCCCACCGGGAACCGGCGAATTGGTGACCTGTACCAGAAACACTCCTACCCGCTGGGGCTGATCGTGAACATGCACGGCGAGCGCTTCGTGGATGAGGGCGCGGACCTGCGCAACTACACCTACGCGAAGTACGGGCGCGAGATCCTGAAGCAGCCGTACGGGGTGGCGTTCCAACTCTTCGACCAGAAGACGGTGCCGCTGCTGCGTGACGAGTATCGCATCCGCGAGGTGACGAAGGCGGAGGCAAACACGATTCCAGAGCTTGCGGCGGATCTGGGCGTCGATGTCGGCGGCCTCGTGCGCACCATTGAGGCGTACAACGCGGCGTGCCAGGAGGGGCACTATGACCCCTCCAAGCTGGACGGGCTGAGCACGCAGGGGCTGGAGCCGAACAAGACGAACTGGGCGCAGCCGTTTGATAGCCCCCCGTACGTGGGCTACGCGGTGACCTGCGGGATCACGTTCACCTTCGGTGGGCTACGCATTGTCGCGAACACCGGGCAGGTGCGTGACACCGAGGACCGGCCGATCGAGGGTCTGTACGCGGCGGGCGAGCTGGTGGGTGGGTTGTTCTACCACAACTACCCGGGCGGCACCGGGCTGACCTCGGGGTCCGTGTTCGGGCGCACGGCTGGTGAGGCGGCGGCGAGGGCGGTGGTGGGGGCGAAGGCTTAGTCAATGAGCCGCGCTTCGCGCGGCGCCCCCTCACACTGGCCCTCGCCCGCGAGGGGAGAGGGGATCGGATTGGATCAGGACGAGCGGAATGGTCCTGACAGTGTAAAGAAGCCCCCGGCGTGAGCCGGGGGCTTCTTCGTGTCTGCGGATAGCTGAGGCTTACAGCAGCCCTACGACCTCGCCGTCGGCGGTGAGGTCGATGTCGAACGCGTTGGGGTCCGCGGGGAGGCCGGGGAGCGTCATGATGTCGCCGGCGAGGGCGATGATCTGACGTGAGCCGGCCGCGATGCGGAGCTCCTGCACCGGGAAGACATGGCCCTCCGGCGCCCCGCGCAGTCGCGGGTTGGCCGAGATGGAGAGGTGGGTCTTCGCGACACAGATGGGGAAGTTCCAGCCGTTGTCCTCGAAGCGGCGGGCGGTGGTGCGGGTCATGGGGCCCCACGTCACCGAGCCGGCCTTGAAGAGGTTCGTGGCGAGTGCATCGATCTTGTCGGGGATCGAGGCGTCGTCCGGGTAGGCGAGCTGGACCTTCGCCTCGCCGCTCTCGGCCGCTGCTGCGACCGCGGTGGCGAGCTCCTTCATGCCCTCGCCGCCCTCGGCGAAGCCCTTGGACTCGATGGCGGCCACGGCGCCCGCCTCCTCGGCAGCGCGCTGCGCGGCAGCGATCTCGTCCGGGTGGTCGTCCGGGAAGCGGTTGATGGCGACGACGACGGGGAGGCCGTAGCGCTTCACGATGCCGATGGCGTGCTTGAGGTTGGATGCGCCTTCCTCGACCGCCGCGACGTTCGGCGTGGCCATGTCCTTCATCTCCACGCCGCCGTGCCACTTGAGGCCGCGGATGGTGGTGACGACGACGCCGGCGGACGGCTCCGCGCCGCCCTGGCGGACCTTGATGTCCATGAACTTCTCGAAGCCAAGGTCAGCGCCGAAGCCGGCCTCGGTGCAGACGAACTCGGCACTGGGGAGTGCGAATCGGTCCGCGATGATCGAGGAGCAGCCGTGGGCGATGTTGCCGAACGGGCCGGCGTGGGCGATGACGGGGTTGCCCTCCTGCGTTTGCACGAGGTTCGGCTTGATGGCGTCCTTGAGCAGCACCATCATCGAGCCGACCGCCTGTACGTCGCCGGCGGTGACGGGCTTCCGGTCGTCCGTCCAGCCGATCACGATGTCGCTCAGGCGCTGGCGGAGATCAGCGCTGTCGTTCGCGAGGGCGACGATGGCCATGATCTCGGACGCGGCGGAGATGTCGGTGCCGGTCTCGCGGAGGGGGCCGTCGTTGCGGCCGCCGATGCCGGTGACGATGTGACGCAGCGCGCGGTCCTCGGCGTCCGTGACGCGGCGCCAGGTGATGTTGCCGGCGTTGAATGCGGGCACCATGCCCTGGTGGGCGGCGTTGTCTGCCATGGCCGCCAGGAAGTTGTGGGCTGACTCGATGGCGTGGAAGTCGCCATTGAAGTGCAGGTTGATGTCGACGGCTGGCTCAGCGGTCGCCCGGCCGCCGCCGGTGCCGCCGCCCTTGCGGCCGAAGAGCGGGCCGAGCGATGGCTGACGAATGGTTGCGACGGCCCGCCGACCGATCGCGTTGAGTCCGTCTACCAGGCCCAGTGTCGTAGTGGTTTTGCCCTCGCCGGCAGGTGTCGGGGTGATCGCAGTGACCACGACGAGCTTGCCGGGGGTTCCGGTGGTGGGGAAGACCGAGAATGGGATCTTCGCCTTGTCGCGTCCGTATGGCTCCAGATCATCCCAGCGGAGCCCAATGGCGTCCGCGACTTCAGGCAATGGTCGCACAATACCCCCTTCGTGTTCCGCCGGACGATTGGTGGCACGACCCGGCCAGCGCAGCATACCCGATGTCTGATCCACGAACCATGCGGGGCGTCGTGGCGGGCGGTGGTGGACATAACAGGAGCGGCCGGTCTCGTACCGGCCGCTCCTGTGTGTGATCGTCAGGACCAGGTGGTGGCTAGTCGTCCAGCCATGCCTGGGTCTGGTACTTGATGTGCTGGTGACGGGCTGCGGAGACCTCCCAGTCGCGGAGGTAGGCCCAGCGCACGTTCTGCACGATGTAGCTGTTGATGTGCGCCCGGTGGGCGTAGTTCTGCAGCAGGGCGATCTGGATGTCCTTCACCAACTGCGACTGTTCGTCAAAGTCGATGAGGCGCTCGGACTCTTCGATCATCGCGTCGATGGTCGGGTCGCCGAGGTTGGCGGAGTTGTTGCGCTGCTGCGGGTCGCTGTGGTTGTGCCGCAGGGTCTGGAGCGGGGTGTCGTACGCGGGGTGCGACGCGATGGAGAAGTCGTAGTTGCCGGACTCGATCACCGGGCCGAGCCACTCCGAGAACGGCACGGAGTGCGCGCTGGTCTCGATGCCGACGTTGGAGAGCTGCTGCTGCAGCACCTGGAGGCCGGTGTCGTTGCGGGCGGCCGGCAGCGTGGTGAGCCGGTAGACGTGATCGAAGTCGAAGCCAGCGGCGTCCAGCAGGCTGCGGGCCTCGTCCGGGTCGTGTCGGTGGTACTGCTCCGTGTCGGCCCAGTCGACGAGGTAGCGCTCAAGGCTGACCGGGAGCGCGCCCGGGCAGTTCTCGGCCATCCCGGCGTCCACCAGATCGGTGATCTGCTGCTGATTCGTGAGGCGGTAGAAGGCCTCGCGGATGCGGATGTCGTCGAAGAGTTCCTCGTCCGCCCAGCCGCTGCGGGTGCGACGCGCGTTCATGTCCCACGTGAAGGGGGAGATGGCGAGGTACTCGGTGACGGTCAGGCGGTCGCCCAGGTCGCGGATGATGCTCTGGGAGGACTCCACGGTGGGCTCAAAGAGCTCGTGGACCTGCTGGCCGCGGAAGGCTGCTTCCTGGGCTGCGGAGTCGATGAGGACGAGCATCTCGCGCTCATCGATGTAGGGGAGGCCGTCAGCGGCGCCCCAGTAGGTGGGGTTGCGCTCGTACAGGTAGCGCGTGCCCAGCTGGTGCTCCTTGAGCTGGTAGGGGCCGGAGCCGACCGATGGGGTCTCGTCGAGGTTCTCCATCACCTGCGGCGGGATGATGGCCATGGTGTCCGGGTGGCCCAGGCCCTGGCCGCTGAAGAGGTAGGCGTTGGGCTGCTGGAGGTGGAAGACCACGGTGCGGTCATCGGTCGCCTCCACGGACTCCATGGAGCCGCGCTGGAAGATGGCGTTGGCGAAGGTCTCCGGGTCGCGTGCGTACTCCTGCACGCGGACGATGTCTTCCGCGACGAGCGGGGCACCATTGACCGGGGGCAGGTCCTGGTAGACGAGGCCGGGCTTCAGGGTGAAGCGCACGGTCACGTCATCCACGACCTCGACCTCCTCGGCGGCCTCGAGGACGTAGATGCGGTCGTCCAGGCGCGGTGCGAGGAGACGATCGTAGACGTGAGGGCCGGAGAGGTACTGGCCTTCGCCGATGTTCTCGATCGGGTTGAAGGATGCGATGGCGCTTCCGTAGAAGCCGCCGACACGGCCGCCGCTGCGCGGCTCACCCGTGGACGGGGTCTCACCCGGCGCGGGGGTGCTGGTTCCGTTGCCGCCTGGCGTTGCGGTGCCGGGCGTGGAGTCGCCGTCGTCGTCACCGCAGCCGATCAGCGCGGCGCCAACGACACCCGCACCCAGCAGTCCGCCAGTGCGCAGCAGGGAGCGGCGCGAGGCGCGCCCACCCATGGTGCGGGTCCAATAATTCTCAGTTTCCGTGGTCAACTCTGGTAGCCCCTCTGGTGCTCGATGGTTTCACAGAGTCGATCTGAACATAGGAATAGTTGATAGGTCAATCGAATATAATAATATATGTGTATCACGTGTGTGGACCACGAGCATGATGGGCTGTCGTTGATCCTCGGGTACCACTGCGCAGCGCTGATATGCGAAGGGGGTGGCCGGCCTTTCCCGCCACCCCCATCGGTGTGAGTCGCGGGTGTCTCGAGGTTAGCTTACATTTACACCCAGGCCAGATTATGGTATTTGATTTGCTGCGTGGCTGCAGCACAGAACACCCCCAAAAGCA
>JBJHDC010000093.1:0-11431 GCA_050486345.1 Dehalococcoidia bacterium
GCGCCGTCGAGCAGGTCGTTGATGTGCATGAAGGCATCGAGCACACGCTGGTGATCCTCGCGCACCGGCTGCGGGAGGTGACCATCGTGCGCGCGTACGGTGAGGGCGTGCCGTCCGTGCGGGCGCTGGGCAGCGGCCTGAACCAGGTGTGGACGAACATCCTGGACAACGCGGTTGACGCCGTTGGCGATGGCGGGACCGTCACCATCCGTACACGTGGCAAAGATGACCGCGCCATCGTTGAGATCGAGGATGACGGAGGTGGGATCGCGTCGGAGCACCTGACCCGGATCTTCGAGCCGTTTTTTAGCACCAAGCCGCAGGGGGCGGGGGTGGGGTTGGGGCTCGATATGGTGTGGCGCATCGTCGTCGAGGACCACGGGGGCACGATCGATGTGGAATCGGAGCCCGGACGGACCTGTTTTCGCGTGACGCTCACCGCAGCGTAGCGATCAGTGCAAGATCCGGTACTTGAGGTGAGTGACCTCGGGCGCCTCGACCGTGCGGACAAGCTCCATCTGCGGGCGGGTGGCGCCCAGGTTCTCGAAGAGGCGCTGACCGGCGCCGGCGATCTTGGGGACCAGGTGGAGTTCGAGCTCATCGACGTGCCCGGCAGCGAGATATTGATTGAGCGTCGCGGCCCCACCGCCGATGCGCACGTCCAGGTCGCCGGCTGCTTCGCGGGCGCGTTCGAGTGCTACCTCGATTCCCTCGGTGATGAAGTAGAACGTGGTGCCGCCTTCCATCTCGAGGGGTTCTCGGGCGTGATGAGTGAGGACGAAGACGGGTGTGTGGTAGGGCGGGTTGTCGCCCCACCAGCCGCGCCACGGTTCGTCGCCCCAGCGGCCGGGTCCCCACGGTCCGGGGCTACCGCCGAACATATTGCGGCCGATGATCGTCGCCCCGAGGCCAACCTGAGTCTCGCGGATCACATCGTTGCTTGGTCCGGTCTTTCCGCCATCCATCCCGATCTGCTGGCGGAAGGTTTCGAGCTTGAAGATCCAGTCGAGGAAGCCGTCCATCCCGGAGCCGAAGGGCTGCTCCGGGCTCATGTCCGGCCCCGCCAGGTATCCATCGAGCGTGACCATGACGTGTGCTCGCACCTGGCCCATCGTGCTGCTCCGATCCGTACTCTGTCAGTCGCTTCGATGATCTAATCACTCATTGCGGTCCGATGTCATCGGGTGGATGGCAGGGTGACACCCAGCGTCCGCGCGTGTGGTTCTGATCGATATGATGAGCCGGTAATGTCCTCATGAGCTGCTGCTGTGCCCGCAGGATGCAACTTGTGAGGAGCCGAGGGGCGGCCGCGTGCTCTCTGTGCAGATTCAACCGATGGGCCACGAGGCTCAGCGCACGCTGCGGGAAGCGATCCGCGCATTGCAGTCGTCTGATCCTGTGCGAGCCGTCACCGTGGCTGTGCCGTCCAACTACGCGGGGTTGGCGCTTCGGCGAGCCCTCGCGCGGCCCGCTGGCGGTGATCATGGTGGGCTGCTGAACGTCCGCTTCATGGTGTTGCCGCGTGTGATGGAGCTCCTGGGTGCGCCTGTGCTGGCGGCACGGGGACAGCGGCCGCTGACCCGTGCCATCCAGGCGGAGTTGATCCGCCTGGCGCTGGTGGATGAACCCGGTGTGTTTGAGGGTGTCGCGGAGCACCCGTCGACGGAGCAGCGGCTTGCCTCGAGCTTTCGGGAGCTCGGCGAGCTGACGTCGGATGAACGCTCAGCGCTGGCCGCTGCCGGCGGCACGGCGGGATCGGCGGCGCGGCTCTTCGACCGAGTTGAGGCGCTGGCTGATGGGCGCTACTACGACGACCGCGCGCTGGCCGCTGCTGCGACCGAGGCGGCACGCAGCGGTCACGCCGCATTGCGCGATCTGGGCGCGCTGGTGATCTACCTGCCCGGGCCGCTGGGACGGGCAGACCGTGCGTTCATCGGTGCCTTTGCGGAACAGCAGGAGGTCACGGTGATTCCCGGCGTGACGGGGGATGCTGTCGCGGACCGACCTGTGCTGGAGCAGTGGGGGGCGGAGGAATCGGGTGCCTCGGCGTCTGGGGACGTTCCGGTTGCCACCCAGGTTGTCTCCGCACCCGACGCGGAAGAAGAGGTCCGGCAGGCGGTGCGGATGGTGGTGGCGCGGATGGAGGCGGGAGTGCCGCCGCATCGCATTGCCATCCTGAGCCGCCACGCTTCGCCCTATTCGGCGCTCCTCGCGGGGCAGTTGCGTGCAGCGGAGATTCCGTGGAGCGGCACGCTGCCGGAGACGCTGGCACAGAGCGTGGCGGGGCGCGCGCTCCTGGGCCTGCTGGCGTTGCCGGGTCAGCGCTTCCAGCGGTCCGCCGTGACCGCGTGGCTGGCCGCGTCGCCGGTACTCACGCGAGAGCACGGCGAACTCGTTCCCGCGCATCGGTGGGACATGATTGCGCGCAGTGCGGGCATCGTGGCCGGTGCGGACCAGTGGGTGGCGCGACTGGAGGCCCACGAGTCACGCCTGCGATACGACCTCGAACGCCACGAGCGTGACGATGATCCTGCTGAGTGGCGGCTCACGCGGCTGCAGCGGGATATCGGGGAGACGGTGCAGTTCCGCGAGTTCATGGTGGAGCTCATCGAGGCGCTCGAGGTGCCCTCCGGTGATGCAGCCTCAGACCTGGGGTGGCCGGAGTTAGTCTCGTGGGCGGAGGACCTGCTCACCCGCTACGTGGGCACCGAGGCAAGTTTCGCGGCGCGCCTGCCGGAGGACCTGGATGCCGGGCAAGAGCTGGAGGCGTACCGGTCTGTCTCGGATGCGCGTCGTGGTTTGACCGCGCTCGGGGAGATTCGCCCGGCGGTCGACCTCCCGACGTTCCAGCGGACGTTGGTGCAGGAACTGGACCGGCCGGCGCGTCGGGTGAGCCGGTTCGGCGAAGGCGTGTTCGTGGGGCGGCTGGCGCATGCGATGGGCGCTGACTTCGATCATCTCTTCATCCTCGGGATGAACGAGGGATCGATCCCGATGAAGGGCAGCGACGATCCGCTGCTGCCGGACCACGCCTGGGACGTGGTGGGGCAGGAGCGTGCGCGCGCGGGCCGGTCGCGCCGAGCACGGGCGCGCGCCGAGGAGCGGCGAACCTATCTCGCGGCGCTGGCGTCCGCACCGGAGCGCACGCTCCTGGCACCTCGTGCGGATCTGCGGGGATCGCAAGGCCTGCTACGCAGCCGCTGGCTGATCGAGTCAGCGTCGAGGCTGGCGGGCGAGCGTCTGACAAACGAGGGTATGGAACGCTTCGCTGCGCCGTGGCACACGGTAGTGCCGTCCTTCGAGGGCGGGCTCGCGAGCGAAGCACCGGCGAGCTCATTGGCGGAGCATGACCTGCGATTGCTCCGGCGCTGGCAGGTGGCGCGCCGTCCGATGAGCGATCATCCGCTCACCCTCGATGCGCCGGTGCTCGCCACCGGCTGGGAGGTGCAGCGCGCGCGGCGCTCTCGGGCGCTGACCCGGTGGGATGGGCACGCCGCGCCGCTACCAGATTCCGTGATGCATCGCATCGACAGCGCAGAGCACTCGCCGACCTCGTTGCAGCGCTGGGCCACCTGCCCGCGGCAGTACTTCTTTGCGTCCGTGCTGGGGATTGGGGAGCGCGACGAGCCCGAGGAGCACCTGCGTATCTCGGCGCGAGATCGCGGGACCCTGGTCCACGACATCCTCGATCGCTTCATTCAGGAGCGGCGGCCGGCTGAGCCCGGGCAGGCGTGGGCGTCCGATGACCGCGCGCGGCTCCTGGAAATTGCTGAATCGTTATGCAACCAGATGGAGGCCGATGGGATCACCGGCACGGCCCTGCTGTGGCGGCTGGACCGCGCGGCGATCATGCGGGAGTTGCAGGCATTCATTGCGACGGACGAGGAGCATCGCCGTACTCGCGGTGTGCTCCCCGCCGATACCGAGCTCCGCATCGGGGGCGCTCGAACGGTGGAGGTGGTCCTCGATGATGGGCGCACCGTGAGGCTGCGCGGGCAGGTGGACCGGGTAGACCGATCGCTCGACGGCGGCCGGGTGGTGGTGCTCGACTACAAGACCGGGAAGGAAGACCGGTACCGGAAGCTTGCGGAGGACCCCGTGCGCGGTGGGCAGCTGCTTCAGCTCCCGGTGTACGCGCTGGGCGCGGAGCGTGAGTACGGCTCGAGTGAGGTCGAGGCCTACTACTGGTTTACGAGCCAGGCGGTCGAAGAACGGCGACGTTTCGCAGGGTATGAGGTGTCCGGCGGGGTGCGGAGGAGATTCAGCGAGGCGCTGGGATTGATCCTCGATGGCATCTCGGCCGGGGTGTTCGCGAGCGTACCGGGCACGACAGGTCGGGATGGGGGCTTCGTCAAATGCACCTACTGCGCCTACGACTCCGTGTGCAGTCGTGCGCGGGGGCGGGAGTTTGAGCAGAAGATTGGCGATCCGGTGATGCTGCCGTTCATTGACCTCGGCGGGCCTGACGTGACTGTGGGTGAGGGCGACGACGGGGATGGGGGTGACGAGTGACCTCGAGCGAGCAACTCGTCGACCAGGAGGCTCGGAACGCGATCACCGGTGAGCTTGATCGCACGCTGTTCGTCGAGGCGGGCGCAGGGACGGGGAAGACGCGGTCGCTAGTGGAACGCGTGGTGCGGCTCCTCGCGACGGGACGGGCGACCGCACCCGGGGTGGCGGCGATCACGTTCACCGAGGCGGCTGCGGCGGAGTTGCGGGACCGGCTGCGTGGCGCACTTGAGGTGCTGGTCGCAGACGAGGAGGCTGATCCGGCAGAACGAGAGCGTTGTGAGCAGGCGCTGACCGACCTGGACTCTGCCGCCGTGGAGACGATCCACGCGTTCTGCCGCCGCCTGCTGAGCGCGTTTCCCCTCGAGGCTGGGCTGCCGCCGGGGTTCGAACTCGTCACCGGGCCCGAAGCCGACGCCGAGTTTGGAGAACAATGGGACGCGTGGTTTGCCGCGTACCTCGAACGGGCAGCCCGCGACGAGGTGGTCGCGACACCGCTGCTGCGTGTGCTGGCGCTGGGTGGTGACGAGCAGAGTCTGCGCGCCGTGGCGTTCACGTTGCGGGGCCACTGGGATCGCCTCGCTGCGACGGATGAGCCAGTGGCGCAGGTGGAGATCGAGCCGGGGGAGCTCGCTGCGCGTCTGCGAGCGATGAGCGCGGAGCGCGAACGTTGCTCTGATCCGGCTGACACGATGGTGGTCCACCTCGACAGGTTGCCGGCGATGGCAGATCGGTTGGAGCAGGCCACCGATGACCTTGCGTTGGTGGACGCGCTGCGCCCGGTTGCTGAGCGCGTGCCCGGCACCGCGTGGCTGTTCGGGCGGACCGGGACTGGCAAGAATTGGCCCGCTGGCGGACTGAATGACCTGCGCGCCGAGCTCCTCGAATTGCACGGAGAAGCGGGAACGCTCCTCGCTGAGATGGGATCGGCAGCGCTGGCTGAGGTGACGCGCGAGATCGCGCGCTTCGTCCTCGATGCTGCCGTGGAGCGCCGGCGGAGCGGGCGGCTGGAGTTCCAGGACCTGCTGGTGATCGCGCGGGACCTGCTGGCGACGCAGCCCGAGGTGCGGGCAGCGGTGCGGGAGCGGTACACGCACCTGTTCATCGATGAGTTCCAGGACACCGACCCATTGCAGGCCGAGATCGCGTTCCTCATCGGATCGTCCGGACCGGCTGATGCAGTCACCTCGATGGATGGTGACACCACGGACGAGGGGCGGCTGTTCTTCGTGGGCGACCCGAAGCAGTCGATCTATCGGTTTCGCCGCGCGGACATCGACATCTACCGGCGAGTGCAGCGCGGCTTTGAGTCGCGCACGGTGCGGCTGACACAGAACTTCCGCTCTGTCCCCGGAGTCATCGATCTCATCAACGCCCAGTTCGAGGAGCGCTTCACCGCCCACGATGCGGACCGCCAGGCGACGCACATTCCGCTGGCCGCAGCGCGGACCGCGATCGCGGACGGCCCGGCGGCGCACTGGATGGGTGGCGGTCGCGGGGAGAACATGCCGGTGATTCGCGCGGAGGAGGCCGAGGATATCGCCGCGTTGCTGCGGTCGATCCAGCGCGGCGGCTGGTTGGTGCGCGATGGCGATGGGAGTCGAGTCGCGGAACTGGAGGATGTCGCGATCCTCTCGCGTGCGCGCACGGGGCTGCTCGGGCTGATCGATGTACTCGAGGAGGCCGGGATTCCGCACCGTGTTGAGAGCCGCACGACGGTGTACGAGGCGCAGGAGGTTCGCGACCTGATCTCGATCCTGCGCGCGATCGATGACCCGACCGACGCGGTGTCGCTGGTCGCCGCGCTGCGCTCGGCAGCGTTCGCGTGCGGGGACGATGACCTGGTCCGCTACCACGCTGTCGGGGGCGTCTGGGACATTCGCCCGGCACCGCCGGCGACGCTACCGGGGGATGACCCGGTGGTGGAGGCGATGCGCTGGTTTCGGGCGCAACATGAGCGGCGCTGGTGGATTTCGCTGACGCAGCTGGTGGATGACGTGATCGCGGAGCGGCGGCTCTTCGAGCTCGCGTTCGTCGATCGCCGCCCGCGCGAACGCTGGCAGCGGTTGCGGTTCGTGGCCGAGCAGGCGCGCATGCATGCGGAGCGGCCGGAAGCAACGCTACGCAGTCTCATCGACTGGCTGGAGTGGCAGGCGAGCGAGCGGACGCAGGTGCAGGAGCGGGTGGTCCCGGAGCCTGACGACAACGCGGTGCGCCTGATGACGATCCACGCCGCGAAGGGGTTGCAGTTCCCCATCGTGATCGTGGTCGGCCTCGGTGCGCCCCGCCGGAAGCATACGGAGCCTGTCGCATGGGGCGCGGACGGGGCACCGGAGGCCCACGTCAGCAAGGCGCTGCGTACCGCGGGGTACGAGGCAGCGCAGACGGAGGACGAGCTACTCGACAACCTCGAGCGGCAGCGGCTGCTCTATGTCGCGATGACCCGCGCTGAGGATCACCTGGTGCTCAGTTGCTACTACAAGGAGCGGTCGGCGAAGAGCACGCAGGAACCAAGCGCGGCGGAGGAGATTGCGGCGTTCGCCGTCGAGAACCCGGCGCTCTGCCACGAGATCGACGTCGAGGCGCTCAGGAGTGCACCGGCTCCCGCGGAGCGCGCATCTGACGAGGCCACTGGTACCGAAGACTCCATGGACCGCGGCGCATGGATTGAGGCCCGCCGCGCCCTCGTGGACTCGCATCGACCGCGGCGCGCGGTGTCGGCGACGACGCTGGCGCGCGAGCATGCGCTGATGCGAGCTGCGCCTGTGGGTGTGGAGACGGATGCCGGGCTGGAGAAAGACGAACCGCTGGACGAGATGCCGCCGTGGCGGCGCGGTCGCGCGGGGACGAGTATCGGCCGCGCGGTGCATTCCGTGCTGCAGACGGTGGACCTCGATACGGGCGCGGACCTCGAGGCGATCGCTGAGGCGCAGTCGACGGCGGAGGGTGTGCCTGACCGCGCGGCGGAGGTGGCGCGGCTGGCCCGCGCGGCGCTCGAGTCCGACGCAGTGCGCGAGGCGGTGGAGCGCGGGCGGTACTGGCGCGAGGTGTACGTGGCCACCGAGATCGAGGGCGTGGTCGTTGATGGGTTCATCGACCTTCTGTACGAGACGGACGCCGGGTATGTGGTGGTCGACTACAAGACGGACTCGGTGGGTGCGGGCCGCCTCGATGAGTTGTTGGAGCGGTACCGGCCGCAGGCTCTGGCGTATGCGCTGGTGTTGAGTGAGCAGCTCGCGCGCCCGGTGCTGCGCTGTGACTTCGTGTTCGTGAGCGCGCCCGGTGGAGCAGCGGTGGGTACCGTCGAGGTGGACGCCGCCGCGTTGGAGGGGCTGCGCGCTGCTGTTGCTGCGAGGTAGTTGACGCGGTGCGGGGGCGCAGTGGCCTGGGCGGTACCAGATTCCCTGTTCCCGCGCCGCGTTCGCGGCGTCCTTCGACAAGCTCGGGAATGAACGGAAACTGGGAATCTCGGGTGACGGGTTGGTCCTGGATCCCCGGACCTCGGGCTTGAACAGTCAGTCATCCAGCGAGAGGGTCTCTGGCGAGTCCGCGACGTCTTCGAACAAGTCGCTCATCCAGGCGTGACAGGTGAAGACGATGACCTGCGTGCGGGTTGAGAGTTGGACGAACGCCTCGGCCGCGCGGCGGGCACGCTGGGCGTCGAAGTTCACCAGGGCGTCGTCCACGATTACGGGCAGCGGCTCGTGGCGGGTGGAGGCCTCCTCGATGGCGCCGAGGCGGAGCGCGAGGTAGAGCTGCTCGCGGGTGCCGCGGCTGAGCTGGTCCGGCAGCTTCTGCGAGCCGTCGTGATCCTCGACACGCACCGCGGACTCGCCCACGGCCTGAAAGACGCGCGAGTAGCGATTACCAGTGAGGGTGCGGAAGAATTGCTCCGCACGCTGGATGACAGCGGGCTGGCGTTCGCGCTCGTAGCGTTCGCGGGTGCGGCGGAGGAGGGCGCGGGCGACGGCGAGCTGCGCCCACTGCTCCGCGGCCTGCTCGAGCTCTGCGCGGAGTGAGGCGTCGCGGGCGCGTGCGGCAGAGGCGGTCTGGTCGTCGTGGAGGCCGCGGAACTGCGTCGCGACTTCGCCCTGCTCCTGGGAGAGTTCATCGCGGCGCTCCTGCTGCTCCGCCGTCGTTGCCCGTGCGGATTCGAGGGCCAGCGCGAGCTCCTCGGGGGAGGTCGCGCGCAGGGCGGCGTCGAGGGCATCCAGGGCGCCGTCTTCGGGACCGAGGATCTGGCGGAGCGCGAGATCGGACTCGCGGTGCTGGGCCTCGAGGGTGCGGCGGTCCTCGGCAATCTGGGCGCGGCGGCGGAAGGCCTCTGTGTTGCCATCGGTGACGCCGCCGAGCGCGAGGAGCGCGGTGAGTGCTGTTTGCGCCTCGTCGACGCGGGTGTCGGCGCGGGTGAGGGCCTGCGTGCGCTCATCGACGAGGCGCTCCGCCTGCTGGTGGCGCACGAGGGCTTCTGATGCGGCGTCGAGGCGGGTCGCGAGTTGCTCTGCCACGGTCAGGATGGCGTGGTCATCGAGGTTCGCCGTGTCCGAGCCCACGCGGAACGCGATCGTGGTGACCTGGTCGCGATACTCGGCGATGTCGCGCTCCACGGCGGTGACGCGGTGGCGGAAGGCGCGCGTCTCCTCGACGAGGCGGCGCGTGCTCGGGGATAGGCGGTGGATCCATAAACCGCTGCGCAAACGAATGCTCAGCGTCAGGTTCCGGCTCAGCAGCCTGGACCACCCCTGTTCGCGTTGTCACAAAGAGGACCTCATCATCGCGCTCGCGGCGTTCGAAGATGTGATCGTTCGCTTCCAGCGCCTTGGCGATATCCGAGGCGACTGATTCCGGATCGGATCCATCCTGTTTGGCAAGAAATTCGGCGACCGCGTTTAATGTGACAACAATCTCAGCCGTGGGGCTGAAGAATCGAGCGGTGCCAGCTGTGAGGCTGAACACCTGTTCGGCAAGCTTCTTCTGGTTGGCGGAACCCTTGTAGTCGGGCTTGACCTGTTCGGCGGTTGCGTGCATGACGCGCCTTCCTGCTTTTGCATCGAGAATCTCGACGTGGTGACCCAAGTGGGAACTACCGCTTCCGGAGCGTCGCAACCAGCTCCTGCGTCGCGATCGGACGATCGCTGTTTCGCAGCACGGTGATCAAATAGGTGATTTGCTCGTCTGTGAGTCGAACCTGTCGCAAAATCTCACTCCTTGGATGACACGGTTTGCCAACCGGGAATTATATCGAATCGCATGGTCCGTTGACAATTAGTTCGGATCGCGGCAATCCGCATTTCAGCTCGCGGGCTTCAGGGAATCCTCGTGTGCGCGGAGGGCGAGCGCGACCGCTCCTAGCACGTTTGCATCCGCCCCATTCTGGGAACGGGTTATCCGCACGCGCCGGGCCGCCGCCGGATAAGAATACTGCCGAACTCGCGAGCTAACCGAGTCGATGAGCGCGGGTCCCGAGAGCGAAACATAGCCTCCAAAGACGACGACGCCCGGACTCAGCACGGTAATCAGGTTCGCAACGGCGATTCCGAGCACCTGAGCGGTCTCCGTGATTACATCGCGTGCCGGGCCAGGGCCTCTCTGCGAATCGTTGAAGATCGATCGAACCGTTCGTGTACGGTCATTCTCGGAGTGTCGAGCGTCGTCGGGGTTGTCAGATCTTGAGAGCGCTTCGCGGTATCGAGAAAGGATCGACGGGCCGGCGGCATACGCTTCCAGGTGACCTGGTTTTCCGCATGAACAGATCGGTCCACCCGGGTTGATCATCATGTGTCCGATCTCGCCCGCGGTGCCAGACGGTCCTCGAACGAACTGGCCGTCGACGATAATGCCGGCCCCGACTCCGGTCCCAATATGAATGTAGACAAGATCCCGGCTGCCTCGCGCGGCTCCGTAAATGGATTCACCTAGAGCGGCCGCCCGTGCGTCGTTCTCGATGACGGTCGGAATATCGAACCGCTCCTCAATGAGATGAACCAGGGGAAAGTTCTCAAATCCGGGCGCCCGGTGCGACAGCAGTGTCAGTCCCCGATCCGCGTCAACCGGGCCGCCAAACGCGATGCCAGCGTGGGCCACATCTTCCGGGCCGAGCGCAGCCTGAAGGAACGCTTGATCGATCAGCCCTTCGACCGTTTCAAGAACGATCTGAGCCGGCGCCGAACTGTCGATCGCGTGAGCCTGTCCGAGAATTCTGCCGTCCCGTTCGCTGATAACGACTCGCTGACCGCGGCCGCTAATCTCGATACCAACGAACCTCAATGAACCTGTCGCCGCTCGCCGACTCTGACCGGTCTCGCTCACGTGCTTCACCGCCGTCCGAATCTACGCTCAACACCCGGAAGCGCCGGCGCCGCTCAACCGTCGCTTAGGCGCGACGTCCCACCATCACCAAGAGTAGCAGGTTTGTGCGAAAATGCACGAACTTTCGGCGTTGTCGCAAGCCGAGAGTCGCGCGAGTTCTCTCATCAGGGATCTAATTGCCGAAGGAAATCCAGCATGGTAGACTATGCGACGGTAACAATCAGATAGCTTTCCCCGATAGCTCAATGGTAGAGCGGCCGGCTGTTAACCGGTAGGCTGTAGGTTCGAGTCCTACTCGGGGAGCTCCCTTAGCGCCACAGGTATGTGGCGCTTTTTTTGCGCCGCTTTCAGTGCGATGGCCTACACCACATCCAGGAAATAGTGAATGGGATCGACTCACGTTCGTGCTACACTGCCCCGTACGGAAATCGAATTATATGCTCGTACAGACGGCAAGGGGAAAGAGGTGTAGCCATGCTCGCGCTAACCGGCCGAGATGTCCAGGATCTGGTGCCAATGAAGACTGCGGTCGAGCTGATGAAACAGGTGTTTCAAGAACTCTCTGCGGGCAGATCAACATCTCCCCTGCGAACGCCAGTGCCGGTTCCCGAGG
>JBJHDC010000094.1:0-11363 GCA_050486345.1 Dehalococcoidia bacterium
CCTTCACCCCGCGGATGATGGCGCGCATCGAAGCGGACATCGCGAACGTCGCGCGCGACTACGTGAGCAAGCTGGCCGACGTTCCGGCGCAGGGCGGTGCCGAATTCGACTTCGTCACCGAGATCGCCGCACCGTTGCCGTTGACGATCATCTGCAAGCTCATGGGTATTCCGGACAGCGAAGCCGACCGCGTCTTTCGGTGCTCCAACGTCATTCTCGGCGCGGCCGACCCCGAATACCAGCGCGGCCGGACAATCGAGCAGACCCGCGAAGAGGCCCGCGTGCTGAATGAGCGGTAGCGGGTTCGCGCCACCGGCGTGCAGCCCGGCGGCGATGCCAAACGCCTCATCCTCGCTGCTGACGGTGAGCACGCTGAGCCGCTCGTCCGCGTAGAGGCGTTCGAGGAGTGTGCGCTGGTGGGTGTCAGGCACCGTGATCCCGTGCGTGATCCCGAGCTCATGGATCGCTGCCTGCATCGCCTCGCTGGCTACCGGTCGGTAGAGCACCTCCGCCGCCATGGCTACGCCGCCCGCCCCATCACGCGGTGTAGCGGGCGATGAATGAGCGGGCGTGGGCGAAGGCGTGATCCACGTACTCGTTCTCTTCGCGCATGAAGGCGTGGGGGCCGGTGGGGTACTTCCCCAGCTCCGCGATGCCGCCCGCGAGACTGTACAGCTCCGCGAATCGCTCCGACATCATGCGCGGCAGCAGGTCATCCTGCGCGCCCTGCAGCAGCAGGGCCAAGGGCGTCTCACAGTCCTCGCCGCGCTCGAGGATGTGCGACACGCTGGCCGCCTCCATCCCCTCCAGGCTGCCGAAGTAGGCCATGTGGCGGTCGAGCAACACCTGATTCCCGGCCTCCTCGGCCAGGTGGTAGCGGGCGAGCGGATCGAGCACCGGCCAGCCCATGATCACCCAGCTCATGCTGCCATCGACGCCGTCGGAGCCCTCGAGCGGAATCGTGGCGTACTCAGCATGCTTCATCGCGCCGAGCATGATCTGGTGGCCACCGCTGCTCCAGCCGATGCCGCCGAAGCGGTCCGCCGTGGCGTTGAACTCGGCGGCGTGCTGCTTGAGCCAGCGAATCGCGTAGTTGATGTCCTCCTGCGCGGCGGGGTGAGGCGCGTCTTGCGAGGTGCGGAACTGCAGCGCCGCCACCACGAGCCCGCCTGAAGCGAGGCGCTCGTGTGACTCCTCGTTCTGCAGCCATTCCTTGCCACCCCAGGCACCACCATGCAGCGCCACGGCCGCCGGGAACGGACCATCGCCCGCAGGCTGGTAGACGCGCATCAGCAACGGCTCATCGCCGTGGCGCAGGTACTCGACGTCCCGCGAGCTCACCGGCAGCGCGGCCTCCGGGTCGTAGCGCAGCGCTGAATGTGTGGTGGTCATGCGTCACCCCTCCAACTGGCGCCGGTAAACAGCTGAACAACGGAGCCGGCGCGGAGACACGATAGCGCGTGCGCCGACGGCAAGTGCCCCGGTTGACACGACGGCCAAAGATTCGCGTACATTGCATGCGTAATCGAGCTAATCTCACGCGAGATTGACGAGTGCGAGGGGGCTGCCATGCTCAGCCAGGCTGACAACGATCTGCTCTGCCGTGTCGGACCGGGCACGCCGATGGGCGACCTGATGCGGGAGTACTGGCTCCCCGCCCTCCGCTCGGACGAGCTACCGCGGAACGACTCGGATCCCGTGCGCATCATGCTGCTGGGCGAGCCGCTGATTGCATTCCGCACCACCTCGGGCGCGGTCGGCCTGATCCAGAACGCCTGCCCGCATCGCGGTGCGTCGCTCTTCTACGGACGCAACGAGGAGGAGGGCCTGCGCTGCGTCTACCACGGCTGGAAGTTCGATGCTGCCGGGAGCTGCGTGGACATGCCCAGCGAGCCACCGGACAGCCAGTTCAAGGACAAGGTGCGCGCCACCGCCTACCCGTGCGTGGAGCGTGGCGGCGTGGTGTGGACCTACATGGGCTCGCGCGAGAACCCCCCGCCACTCCCGGACTTCGAGTCCAACCAGGCGCCGGAGGGTGCCGAGGTCGGCAACGGCCCGGCCCGTGGCTCCCGCAGCGAGTGGAACGTCTTCAACCACTCCCGCAACTGCAACTGGATGCAGGCGCTGGAGGGTGACATCGACACCTCGCACGCCACCATCCTGCACATGGGCAAGCTCACCCCGGACGATGTCCCGGAGGATTCGTGGACGCGGCTCAACGTCAGCGAGTGGGCGCCGAAGTACTCGGTCGTCGATACGGACTACGGCACCTGCTACGGCGCGTACCGGCCGGCGGGCCCGGATCACAACTACTGGCGCATCGCCAGCTTCCTGTTCCCGTTCTACACCATGGTCCCCGTCAACACGCTGGGCGGGCAGGCGATGGCCCGCGCATGGGTCCCGATGGACGACGAGCACACGATGTTCTGGTCCATGAGCCGCCGGCTGCCATACGAAGACGTGGACACCACGTGGCAGGACGCGGCAAACGCCTCCGGCCACCTGGCCGCCCGGGGACTGGAGTTCGAGCCGAACACCACCGACTGGTACGGGCGCTTCAACTTCACAGCAAAGGCGGAGAACGACTACCTCATGGACCGCGAGGAGCAGCGGAACAGCACCTACAGCGGCCTGCCGGCCATCGTGCTCGAAGACCAGATGGTCACCGAAACGATGGGACCGATCTACGACCGGCCGAGCGAGCATCTGGGCACCAGCGACGCGATGATCATCCGCACCCGCATGCGGCTCATCAACGCCGCTCGCGCCCTGCGAGAGCGCGGCGAGATTCCGCCCGGCGTTGAAGAACCCGAGGTCTACCGCCAGCGTTCTGGCGGCGTGGTCCTGCCGAAGGACGTCGACTGGCTGGAGGCCACCGCCGAGCTACGCAAGGCGTACGTCATGCACGAGGGCCTGAAGGTGCACTTCACCGTCTGATGGCCAACGTCCCGCCTGCCTCGTACCAATCTGAGGGGGTTCCGTGACCGCTGCGTATCCGGCCTTTGGCTCCGGTGACTTCCGCGACCTGCCCGAGTGGCAGGCGGCGACCCGTTTCGCCTCGCTGGTGGAAGCCGCGAGCGATGAGCTTGATGTACCCGAGGACCTCGAGTGGTTGCGCTACCTGCTGGCGCGATCCGGCGGGGCCGCACCGCCGCTGATCGAACGGGCGTGGTCGCGCACGCATCTCGCCGAGTACCTGCTCGGCCTCTACGAGGCGATGGACCACATCATCCTGCTGGAGTACTACCTGCTCTTCCTGCGCGGTGAGCGACTGGTCAGCCCGGAACGGGCGGACGAGCTGGACGCCAAGCAGCGGGAGCTGGAGCAGGTGATCCTCGAGCGGTGCGAGGATCTGCGCGCGGAGTGGCGGGAGAGCCACACCTTCACCGCAGGCATGGAGATGACCGACAAAGAGGCCCTGCGCGCCGTCGGCCTGCGGGACTAGCTGCCACAACCAAGCATTCAGTCACGCACCGGCGGCCCCTGAAGTCGTCCCGGCACTACGCTCCATCAGCGACTCCAGCGCGCGGTAGGCGTCGCGGCGCGGAAACTGCGGGGTGATGTCTGCCTGATACTCGATGAAGCGCCCGTCCACTTCGAAGCGCAGATACATCAGATTGCCGCCGGAGCCGTCCGGCCCATCGAAGCCCCACGCGCGCAGACCGGCATGGTGGACCTCCACCGTGTGCGTACCCGTGGGGATCGCGGTGCTACGCGGGTCGGCCGTGGACTGCGTGACCAGGTAGCGCCGCTCCGTGCCTCGGAAGACAGCGAGCGTGAGTGCCGGCTCGCCCCCGGCAGTCATCACACGCGCGCTCTCAATCCGCAGGCCGGGGCTGGTCGTACACGGCAGGACGGGCGTCCAGCCGAGTTCGTCCTCGGCACCCTCGAGGACCGCCGCAGCGGCCGCACTCTGCGGGAGCTCGGGGCAGGCTCCCTGACCAGCACATGCCAGGAGCAGCAGTCCGAAGATGCCACTCAGCGAGGTCACGCGAATTCCTCCCGCGAGGGAGGAGCCGCATTGCTCTTGTATGCTCCCTGCCACGGTCGGCTCCCATAGCGCCCGCGTTCGATGCACCGTGCAGGGTAGGTTAGAGCGCATCAATCCAAGCGTGCGCTCAGGGTGAGCGAGGCCCGCCTCTCCGGTGCAAGGTCTCACTCACGTACGCTGTCCCGTACACCGTGAACACCTGGGGCGCACCCAGCGGAGCGCGCCTGTGATGGGACAACCGATGGATGATGGGATGCCCCCGCACACGCCCGAGGACGGCGAGAGTACCTCGGACGCCCCGGTCGCCGACGCGGGCTACCGACGTCGGCTCTCCTTCGCGCTAGCTGGCCTCGCGGCCGTAGCGCTGCTGGCGCTCGCCGGGAACGGCATCCTCGCTGCGCTCTCCGACGCAACGGTCGAGGGCCACGGCCCCTTCCCCGCCTTTGCGCTCCCATCCCTCGAGGATGGCGTTCCCATCGATGAGGCAATCCTCAATGACCACGTCACGGTGGTGAACTTCTGGGCGTCGTGGTGTCCGCCATGCCGCTCGGAGGCGCCGGTGCTGCGCGACATCGCGCAGGACACCTCGATGGACCGCGTGCAGGTACTGGGAGTGCTGCACCGCGACCAGTTGGAACCGGCGCGGGAGTTCGTGGAGCAGTTCTCGCTCACCTTCCCCACGGTGGTGGACGACGGCTCCCTGGCCACCGCCACCGAGGTGCGCACGATCCCGACGACATTCGTCCTCGATCGGGAGGGGCGCATCCTCGCCCGCCACGTGGGCCCAATCCACGAATCGCGGCTGCGCGTCCTCATCGAGGATGCGCTCGCCGTCTCCGCGCAGATGGCGGAGGGCCGCTAGATGCCAACGTGGATCGTGGAGCGGGGCGAGGCCGTCTCCTTCCTCGTGGTCGTCGTCGTGCTGGCGCTGAGCATGCGGCCGGTGGCGCGCGCGTACGGGCTCTCGCCGCGGATCGTCGAGGAGCACTACTGGTGGGGCGGCATCGCGTTCCTGATCATCGGCCGCCTCGCATTCCTCGCCGAGGCCTCGGCCGACCTCCTGCTCGATGTGATGGTGGTGATTCGCTTCACCGATGGCATCGCGCCCGTGATCGGCGGGACTGCAGCGCTGGCGTGGGTGCTCTGGCGCGGTCGCGGCACAGGCAGCGGCGCGCCCCTGGCGGTGGCCGTGACCGGGTTGATCCTCGCTGCGGCGGCGTACGGGCTCGCCTGTCCGGTACGCGGCGCATGTTTCGGCGCCACCGCCCCAGCACCGCTGGGCTTCCCGATGCACGGCCTGCTGGAGTCACGCCTCGCCACGCCGGCGATCGAGGGCATCGTCCTGCTGGCGATCCTCGCGGTGGCGGTGCGCCTGATTGGCCGCTGGCCCCTGCCGGCCCTCGCGTGGGGCCTGCTCTCGGCGCTCGCGCTGGTGCGGGTGGCGATGATGCCGCTGTCAGCTGCAGGCGTGGATGGCCCGACTGCAGTGGCGCTCCTCCTAGCAGCCATCGTGAGCGGCGGGCTGGCATGGCGGGCGCTGCGCGCGACCTCGGGGACTGCGCCGGCGGCGTGACACGATGCTCCGCCCCCTCGGCGGGACCGTCTGTGTACAATCGCGGTCGCGCCTGCGCCATACCGCGGAGCGCTTGCAGACACCGTCACGGGAGGAGCACGGCACCATGTCCGAGCGGCAATCCATCGAGATCGAGGGCGTCCGGCTGCACGCACAGCCGTTCCCGGCCGCCGTACGCAAGGGGAACATGGTCTTCTCCTCCGCCGTACCCGGGATGGATCCCTCGACGGGCACCGTGCCGGACGAGCCGACCGAGCAGATCCGCCACGCCTTCAACAACATGGCCACGCTGCTCACCAACGCGGGCGCGACGCTGGAAGACGTGGTGAAGGTCGCAGTGCTCCTCCAGGACCGCGACATGCGCCCGATGGTGAACGAAGTCTGGGAGCAATTCTTCCCGGACGAGCACAGCCGGCCCGTACGCCACACGGTGGGCGGGCCACTACCGAACAACTACGTCATCCAGCTGGAGTTCACGGCAGTCCTCGACTAACCGACTGTGTCGAGGGCCCGAACCCGACAATTCTCTTCAAGCAGCAGGAAGCAGGAGCGACACGATGAGCGACTATCCACGCCTGAACGGCGTCATTGGTGCACTGGAGCGCGGTGAAGCCGCCTTCTCCACGTTCGTGCAGCCCAACGTGGACGCCACGCTGGCGGTGGCCGGCGCCGCCTACGACGGCATCATCTACGAGATGGAACACAACCCGTGGGATATCAGCGCGCTGCGGGACTCGTTGCAGTACCTCCTGAACCGCCGCCAGATTGCGGATGCCGGCTCCATCGCCCCGGCGGTCACGCCCATCGTGCGCATACCGCCGAACGGCGGCGAGCTCAGCCAGTGGCACGCGAAGCAGGCGCTGGACCTGGGCGCGTACGGCATCGTCTGGCCGCACATCAGCACCGTGGAGCAGGCGCGCAACGCGGTCGCCGCCTGCCGCTACCCGAGCCTGCCCGACACCCCGCTGTACGAGCCCGCTGGTCTGCGCGGCGACGCACCCACGGCTGCCGCTCGCTACTGGGGCCTGTCGCAGCAGGAGTACTACCAGCGCGCCGACGTCTGGCCGCTGAACCCGCAGGGCGAAATCCTCGTGGCCCTCATGATCGAGGACACGGTCGGCATCACAAACCTGGACGACATGCTGAAGCAGGTGCCGGGCATCGGCATGGTACTGATCGGTGAAGGCGACCTCAGCCAGGAGCTGGGTGTGCCCCGTCAGTACGACCACCCCACCGTGGTGGAGGCGATGGCGCAGGTCGTGGCGACCTGCCACGAGCACAACGTCCCCGTCGGGCACCCCCACGTGGACACGCGCAACGTCGAGCGCGTCCTGGGCGAGGGCTACCGCTTCCTGATGTCCTCGCCCGTGCGCAGCTACCCCGGCCTGGAGATGGGCCGCCGCCTCGCCGGCCGCGAGTAGCGCGCCAGACCACGATCAGCACACGCGACAAGCACCGGAGACCATGATGATCATCGACAGCCACGGCCACTACACCACCGCTCCGAAGGAGCTGCAGGACTTCCGCGACGCGCAGATTGCGGCTGCGGAGCGGGGCGAGCGTTCGCCGCGCCCCAACCTGAGCATCAGCGACGACCAGATCCGCGAAAGCCTCGAGGGTGCGCAGTTGAAGCTGCAGCGCGAACGCGGCACGGACCTGACGATCTTCTCCCCGCGCGCCGCGGGCATGGGCCATCACATCGGTGACGAGGAGACCAGCACGCTCTGGTCGGAGGCCTGCAACGACCTCATCCACCGCGTGGTCACACTCTACCCGGAGAACTTCATCGGCGTCTGCCAGCTACCACAGACACCCGGCGTACGGCCGGACAACTGCATCCCGGAGCTGGAGCGCTGCATCAACGAGCTCGGGTTCATCGGCTGCAACCTGAACCCGGACCCCTCCGGTGGTTACTGGCCAGACCCGCCGATGACGGACGAGTGGTGGTACCCGCTCTACGAAAAGATGGTGGAGCTGGACGTGCCCGCGATGGTGCACGTGAGCGCCTCGTGCAACCCGAACTTCCACAGCACCGGCGCGCACTACATCAACGGTGACACCACCGCCTTCATGCAGTTCATCACCAGTGACCTGTTCAAGGAGTTCCCCACGCTCCGCTTCATCATCCCGCACGGCGGCGGCGCGGTGCCCTATCACTGGGGGCGCTACCGGGGCCTCGCGCAGGACATGGGCCGGCCGCCGCTGGAGGAGCACCTGCTGGGCAACGTCTTCTTCGACACCTGCGTCTACCACCTGCCGGGCATGCAGCTGCTCACCGAAGTCATCCCCACGGAGAACATCCTCTTCGCCTCGGAGATGGTGGGCGCCGTCCGCGGCATCGACCCGCGCACCGATCACCACTACGACGACACGAAGCGGTACATCGACCAGATCGACCGCCTCAGCGACGTCGACCGCGCCCAGATCTACGAGGGCAACGCCCGCCGGATCTTCCCCCGTCTGGACGCCGCTCTCTCCGCGTAACACCCTGGGAATCCCAATCCCCGTTCATCCTGAACTTGTCGAAGGACGCCGCGACTGCGGCACGGGGATTGGGATTCCGGGCTGTGCGTCACTCCGATCGCACAGGACCTCACGCAACACGGCAGCGCAGACGACCATGAACCTCAGCACGAAGAAGCGCCCCGGATGGGGCGCTTCTGTTCGGCTCTTCAGGTGTCGCGCAGTCTAGACCCGCTCGCGGGTGACGCCCCAGCCGTCCCAGTGAGTCACCGTCTCCACTGGCTTGCGCGTGGTCGGACCGAAGCGCTGCCCGTCCGGGTAGCCGACCGGGATCACCGCCACCGGTTGAGCGTCATCAGGCAACCCGAACTCCTCGCGGATCGTGTCCTCGATCGACATATCGAAAGTCGTCAGCACCGTACCGATACCCAGCGCTCGGGCGGCCAGCATCATGTTCTGCACCGCGCCGTAGATCGAGGAACCAGCGTGGAGACTGGTGATATCCGTCGTCGGCGAGGTCGGCGCCACGAGGCACGGGATGATCAGGACCGGCGCGGAGGCGACGTTCTCGCGGAACGCCAGCGAGGCCAGGCGCATCCGCTGCCGCGTCGGGTCTAGCTGCAGCGCCTCCTGGCGCCGCTCCTCCAGGTCCCCTGCCTCCGCCAGCACCGCCCGGGCAATTGCCTGCCGCTTCGCATCATCACGCACTACCAGGAATCCCCACGGCTGCGTGTTGGACCCACTCGGCGCGCGAATCGCCGCGTCCAGCATCTTCCAGAGCTCTTCCTCAGGCACCGGATCCGGCTTGAACGTACGAATCGACCGCTGCGTGTGTACGACCTCGAAAAACTCCATGCGCTCCTCATCCTCAGTCCGCAAGCGTGTATCGCAGTTCCCTCAGTGCTCAATCTCGTGCCGCGAAACGCTACGCAGCCCCCTCCGCGGTGTCAACGCGGTGCAGGGGACACGTACCAGTAAACCTCGGTGCCGGGGGCACATGAGATGGTACGCCGGGAGGGATTCGAACCCCCGACCCTTAGTTCCGAAGACTAATGCTCTATCCACTGAGCTACCGGCGCACGAGGTGGCGGGGATGCCACCCTATTAGGATATCGGACGTTGGGCGCAGACGCTGCTCTGAGGGAGGCCCTCGCTCGTCCTTCGACAGGCTCAGGATGAGCGAGGGCCTGTGCGGCGACCGTGGTTCCCGAGAGGCTACGCGATGTCTTGCCGGAACTGCTGCGGGTAATCGCGGGCGGATTCGGGCATCTCCAGCTGCCCGGGCAGGCCCTCACGCACGTAGCTGTGCTCCCGGGGCTCTCGACGCGCGGTGAGGGTCATCGTGCCGATGCCCTCGATGACGAGGTCGATGACGTCCCCGGGCTGGATCCAGCGGCCCGTGTCCATAGAGCAGCTCGTGCCAACCGTGCCGGCCGCGATGATGTCGCCCGGGTAGAGCGTCTCCTCGTCAGAGGCGTAGGCGACGAGTTGCGGGTGGGTGAACTGGCGCATGTGGCCGCTGTTGCCCTCCCACCACGTCTCCCCGTTCACGCGCAGCGCGCAGGCGGCATTCATCTCATCGAACTCGTCGGGGGTGACGAGACAGGGGCCGAAGTTGTTCCCGAAGTCTTTCCCCTTGTAGGGACCGAGCCATTCGCGGCTCTGGATATCGCGCGCGCTGTGGTCGGCGAAGATGGTGTAGCCAGCGATGTAGTCGGCCGCCTCGTCCACCGTCAGATTGCGTCCCTCACGACCAATGACGCAGGCGAGCTCCAGCTCGGGGTCCATGCGCTCCGTCCAGTCCGGCCAGAAGAGCGGGTCCTCCGGGCCAGCGACGGCGGCGGGGTTGCCCTTGTACGCGCTGGGGAAGTGGAACCAGTGCGGCGGGCGCTCCAGGCTGCCGTTGCGGACGCTCATATGGTCCTGGTAGACGGAACAGTCGCGCAGGGATCGAGGCCGGGGCACGGGGGCGAGGAGGCGCACGTCGCGGCGAGGGAAGGTGACCTGCGGATCATCGGCACGCGTTTGCGCGGACGGAGCGAACGCCAGGACCTCGCGCGCCCGCTGCATCGCCGGCGCACCGCCGTCGAGGAAGCCGAGCATGTCCTCGGGGAGCGATGCGTCCCCGATCTCACGCCAGCGCGGCTCACCGCCCTCGCGCAGGAGCAGCCGGTAGCCGCTGTTGAGGTCCACGATGGTGGAGGCGTCCGTGAGCTCTGGCTCCACGATCGCGCCGATGCGGCGGACCGGGCCGAGCGGCGTGCCTACTTCGAACGTGACGAGTTTCATCAGGCGCTCCTTGTGCTGAGATCCCTACGTAGGGACGGGCGTGCCGCGCATCATCGCACGGCACGCGAAGACTCGCGGCCCCGGGCCTCGCGACGTCAAACGGTATCATCGAGGGTATGACGATGCCCGAGGACCCGAACGCCAACGATCAGACCAGCGCAGAACTCAGAGCGGGCGGCCCTCCCTCGGACGCCGCAGCGGCGCTGCGGGTGGCCATGGATCTACAGGCGGAGGGCCGCGTGGAGGCGGCACTCGAGCAGGGCGCGGCGGTCATCGAGCAGTGGCCCGAGTACGGCCAGGCGCATTCCTGGCTTGGCCAGACGCTGGTCACGCGGCAGCGGCGCTTCGCGGACGGGCTGCAGGTGTTGGACCGCGCGGTGGCACTGGCGGCGCACGATCCGTACGTGTGGTACACCTCCGGGTGGTGTCGCGAATTCGTCGCCAACGAGCTCGACCGCCCGAAGCGACCGCACCAGGCTGTCGAGGGCTCCGCGGAGACGCTCTACGCGGAAGCGCGGAGCGCCTTCCTCCACGCGCTTTCGCTCGATCCGGACGATCAGCTACGCGGCGACATCGAAGACATGCTGGACGTAGTGGCGAACGCCACTGGCGAACCGTGGGATGAAAGTGAGGTCACCCGTGCCATACCTCGACCTCGATGACGGGCCGTTCGAGGACCCTGCGCTGGCGGCGGAGGCGCACGACGACGCGTTCCGCCTCTACTACGAGACGCACGGCCCCGCCCCGGGATCCTCGGGCGCCGGGACACCGGTGCTGCTCGCGCACGGCGCGGGTGGGAACGGCATGTCTTGGTGGCAGCAAGTGCCGGCGCTGGCCGACCGCTACCCGGTGATCACCTTCGATCACCGCCACTTCGGCCGCTCGCGCGACATCGAGGATGGACCAGGGCGGCTGGCGTTCGGGGCGGACGTGCGGCGGCTGCTCGATCATCTGGGCATCGATCAGGTGCACTTCGTTGCGCACTCCATGGGCGGGCGCACCGCCTTCGGCGTGCTCTCGCGCGACCCGGGCCGGATGGCGTCCGTG
>JBJHDC010000095.1:0-11344 GCA_050486345.1 Dehalococcoidia bacterium
TATTTTTATAAAAATCAAACTATACGCGCGGTGCGTTTCACGCGCGGCCACAGTCGGGGGGTATTCGATGTCGGCTTTAGTTTTGGCCGGCCGTTCCCGGCCCACGTCTCGCGGCGAGCCTGCCGCGCCCCATGCCGCCACGGCCCGCGACGCTTTACCCGGCCCGCTGCCAGGCGTTGACCGTGCCAGGCGCCACCGGCTTCGCACCCGGGCAGCCGCACTCGCCCTTCCGGCCCTGCTCGCGCTCGCCGCCCTCGCCCTGCCCGGCGCCGCCCTGGCGCAGTCCAACACCACCTGCACCACGAGCCAGACCGGCACCAACCCGCCGCAGACCGTCGTCTCCTGCTCGCTCTACCAGACCAACGGCGTGCTCGCCGGCCGCGACTTCAACAACACCAATGTCAGCGCGCTCAACGTCAGCAATCTCCTGGCCGACATCAAGCCGCTGCAGACCAACCCGGGCGTGGCGGTCACCACGGGCTCGAACCCGACCTACACGCTCCAGGTCGGGCTCGGCCAGCGGATCATCTCGACCACCGGCGCCGGCGCCCACGGCATCTTCTTCTCGAGCCAGGGGAGCACCGGCGGCGGCGGCAGCAGCTGCGGCGACCCCACCGGCATCACCTGCCAGGCCGGCGGCACCGGCGGCACTGGTCACGTCGCCCAGCAGCCGGTCGTCACCTTCCAGGGCACCATCATCGCCAACGCGCAAGGCTCGAGCAGCGGCACGACGGGCCCCGTCTCCGGCGTGCGCGTCGTCGGTATCTCGGGCAATGGCGGGTCGGGCGGCAGCAGCCAATGCTGCAATGGCGGCCGCGGCGGCACGGGCGGCGCCGGCCCGGCCATCGAGGTCGGCGATTTCGGCTCCCCCAACAGCATCATCACCGTCTCGGGCGACAGCTCGCCCGGCATCTTCGCCCTGAGCCAGGCGGGCCAGGGCGGCAAGGGCGGCAGCAGCACCGAGGTCGGCTCAGGAGGCAGCGGCGGCAGTGGCGGCGTCGGCGGTGCGGTGACGCTGAATCTCGCGGCCGCGGTCACCACGAGCGGCGTCACCGCGCCCGGCGTCTCGTTGGCCAGCCTCGGCGGCAATGGCGGGCAGGGCGGCAGCGGCGGCTCGTCCGGCGGCGGCGGCAGCGGCGGCACGGCCGCCGCCGGCGGCACCATCACCAGCACCACGGCCGGCACCATCCAGACCAATCTCGCCGAATCCTACGGCATCATCGCGCAGAGCGTGGGCGGCCGCGGCGGTGCCGGCGGCTCCACCGTCTCCCTCGTCACCTTCGCCGCCACCGGCGGCAGCGGCGGGCCTGGCGGCACCGTCAACGTCACCAACCAGTCCGCGATCACCACCAAGGGCGAGCAGTCCACGGCGATCGTGGCGCAGAGCATCGGCGGTGCCGGCGGTCATGGCGGCGACGGCTTCGGCGTGTTCTACGCGGCCGGCGGCGAGTCGTCCGTTGCCCGGCTGATCGCGGATGCCGGCGGCAGCTACGTGTGGGCCGGGGACGGCACTGCGGGCACCCTGGAGCTTGACCTCGAGCAGCAGATCGAGCGCGCTGGCGATGCCGAGATCTGGATCAACGGCGGCGTCTGGAGCACGCTCGCAGACGTGCTCGCCGAGGATCCACGCCATAGCGAATTCCGTGCCTTCCAGACCGGCCAGGTCTGGCTCTACGACCGCATTGTGAACGAGTTTGGTGGCAACGATTACTGGGAGCGTGGTGTCACGCGCCCGGATCTCCTGTTGGCCGACCTCGTGAAGATCTTCCACCCCGATCTGGTGCCGGAGCACGAACTCGTCTGGTACCGACAGCTGACTGATTAGTCGGTCACGGAGCACACCCGTGTCGCTGACCTACGCTCCCCCTCCACCACGCACGGCGGAGGGGGATGCCAGCCCACCGCCCTCGCCAGCACGCCCCACCCGCACCGGGCTCGTGCTGGGTGGGCTCGCCTGCGGGTTGGGCGTGATGTTCCTCCTGGCCATGGCGATCGGCTCGGTCTGGATCGACCCCATGCAGATCATCGCCGTACTGACAGGCGGCGACCTGGAACGCGAGGCCTGGCGCGCGATTGTGCTGGATGTGCGCCTGCCGCGCACGCTCACCGCTGTGCTAGCTGGCGCCGCGCTGGGCGTCGCGGGGTTGCAGATGCAGACGCTGTTTCGAAATCCGCTTGCCGACCCGTTCGTGCTCGGGATTTCAGCCGGCGCGAGCCTGGGCGTGGCGCTGGTAGTGCTGGTGGGTGGCGCAGCAACCGCTGGCGTGTTCGGGTCGTCGCTGGGGTTCGCCGGAGACCTGGCAATCACAGCAGCGGCCATCATCGGCGCCAGTGTCGTGCTGGCGCTGGTACTGCTGGTTTCCTCCCGGGTGACCAGCCCGGCGACGGTGCTCATCCTTGGTCTCATGTTCAGTTACGCCGTTTCAGCGTTCGTGACGGTGCTGGTAGCGCAGGCGAATGTGCAGCAGCTCGAACGCTGGGTCGCGTGGGGGTTCGGTTCGTTTTCCGGGGTCACCTGGGACAAGTTCGAGATCTTCGCGCCGGTGGTCCTGGTAGGGATCGCACTCGCGGCGGCCACCACGAAGCAGCTCAATGCGCTCTTACTGGGCGAGCACTACGCTCGCTCGATGGGGCTGAACGTGCGCAGGGCGCGACTGTTGACCATGCTCGGCGCATCCCTCCTCGGCGGGGTGGTAACGGCGTTCTGCGGACCCATCGCGTTCCTCGGCATCGCGATTCCGCACCTGTGCCGGGGGCTGCTGGGGACGTCCGATCACCGCGTGCTCATGCCGGCGGTCGTGCTGATGGGCGGGGTCGTGGCGCTCTTCGCACAGCTGGTGGCGCTGATGCCCGGTCAGCCCGGGATCCTCCCACTCAACTCCGTGACCGCGTTGATCGGTGCACCCATCGTGGTCATCGTCTTGCTCCGTAACCGTCGAGGGGTGTTTACGGGATGAAACCACTCACCATCGACTCCGCCACAGAGCCTCGCGCTGTGCTGGACACACCGGACACGCTCGCGTTACGCGCACAACGACTCGCGGTCGGCTACCGCCAGCGAGGACGTGCGCTGACCGTCCTCGAGAACCTCGATCTCGAGATCCGACCCGGGGAGCTCGTGTGCCTGTTGGGACCAAACGGTACGGGAAAGTCCACGCTACTGCGTACGCTGTCGAAGCTACAGCCTCCGCTGGCCGGGTCAATTGAGGTCGGGGGTGCCAGCCTGCGGCGAATGAGTGCTGGAGATCTGGCTCGGCGGCTGGGAGTCGTGCTCACTGATCGTGTCACCATCGGTGCGCTCTCCGCGCGGCGCGTTGTGGAGCTCGGCCGGTACCCGCACCTCGACTGGTGGGGGCGCCTGCGCGATCGAGACCATCGCGTGGTCGACTGGGCGCTCAAGTCGACCGGCGCACTCGACCTCGCAGACCGCGATATCAACGAGCTCTCCGATGGCGAGCGACAGCGCGTCATGATCGCGCGAGCACTCGCCCAGGAGCCCGTGATGCTGATCCTGGATGAGCCGACCGCGTTTCTCGATGTACCTGCACGCGTGGCGCTCTTTGGCCTTCTGCGCCAACTCGCACGCGATGAGCAACTCGCGATTGTTGTCTCCACGCACGACCTGGAGCTCGCGCTTCGGGCTGCCGATGCGGTGTGGCTCATTGGCAAGGACGCACAGTTGGCGCGCGGTGCGCCGGAGGACGTTGTGCTTTCGGGGCACGTAGCGGCAGCATTCGAGTCGTCCGGCATCCGCTTCCACCCGGAGGAGCGTGCCTTCCGCCTCGTCCACGGGACGGCAGGTGTGGTTCGGGTGCGCGGTGACGGTCTGACGGCGTTGTTGGCGGGTGCGGTGGCGGAGCGGGAGGGATTCACTGTCACCCTCGACCACGCTCCCATCGAGGTATGGATGGCCCCCGACGTAACCTGGTCCGCGATGCATCGCGGCGAGACAGCGAAGGGCCACACATACGCTGAACTGGCGACGGCGTTGCGAGAGTGGGCCGGGTCAGGGGAGACCCCCGACTAATCGAGGGTTGTGAGCCACTGGACCGCACCGGATCCGCTGGACGTGGTGAATCTGTCGGCGGCACAGTGTCCCGCCGCCGCGTGACGTCGCGCCCCCAGCACCAGCACTGGTCATGCATGAGCGATTGACGACGTACCCACCAGTCGATAGGCGGAGTGCGGGCGGCTGAGGTTAACGTTGCCATTGATTTTGATACTCCATCTCACTATGATGAGATGGAGTATCACTTTGGGCGCCCTGCGCGTCAATCTCTTTCGACGAACCCGCCCACGAAGCTGCCCATCGAAACGGGACCCCACATGACCATCCGACACACGCTGGTACCTGACCAACGACGCGACCGCCTCATCGCCCTCGCCCGGCAATGTGCGCGGGAGACGGCAGTCGAGGCGGAACGCTGCGATGAGACCGGGGCGGTAAACCTTGAGCTGATCGAGGCGTTACGCAACGGTGGCTACCTGGCGGCGCCCATCCCGGTGATCCAGGGCGGTGGCGGACATCCGTTGGTGGATGTGGTGATGGCGCAGGCGGAGCTGGCGCAGGGTGACCCCGCCACGGCCCTTGGCGTGGGTATGCATTTGATGGTGGTGGGCAGCGAGGCATGGGGACAGGCATGGAGTCAATGGCGGCGGCGCGAGCTGTTCCGCCTGGTCACAAATGGCGCGCTCCTCAATGTGCTCGCGACCGAGCCGGAGGCGGGCGCCCCGCAGGGCCGGGGACGCCCGGCGACCTGCCTGCGTGCGGATGCCGCTGGAGGCTGGCGGCTGTACGGCGCGAAGACGTTCTCCACCCTTGCCCCCGCCCTGACCCACGCGATCGTCTGGGTCGCCTTCGACGATGGGTCCGGCGACGTTGGACGGGTGCTGGTGCGGATGGATGACCCGGCGATCGCCATCGAACACACGTGGGACACGCTCGGCATGCGCGCCACCGCCTCCCACACGGTGCATTTCGCCGGCGTTCCGGTACGCGAGCGCGACGTGATCGCGCGGCAGCCGTTCACGGTGCGGGCGAAGCGCCCCGCGATGTCTCCGTGGTTCGCGCTACCGGTCGCTGCGGTCTACCTCGGCATCGCGCGAGCAGCGCGGGACGAGGCAGTCGCGTTCGCTCGTGAGCGACGCCCCGGCGGCAGCGGGCCGCCAGTCGCAACCGAACCTCACGTACGCCACTCCATCGCCCAGATCGAACTGCGGCTCCAGCGAGCTGAGACCCTGCTGCTGTCAGCGGCGGCCACCGCACAGCAGCGGCAGCGGACCGCACCGGGCCTCTCACCACTCGAAGCGGCCGCAAAGCTGGAGGTGACCAGCAGCGCGATCGACATCGTCGACCTGGCGATGCGGGTGGTCGGCGGCTCAGCTCTCCAACGAACCGCTCGCCTGGAGCGGCTCTGCCGAGACGTGCGGAGCGGACCGGTGCACCCACCCACCGATGCGGCCGCCATCGAGATCCTGGCCGCCAACGCGCTCGACCGCGGACCCCGGGCAGCGAGTACACGTGGATAGCGAACAAGGAGGCATCCGCATGAATACGAACAGACGAATGAGGAGCAATCACCATGGAGACGAATGATCCCCAGCAGGACGTGGTAATCGTGGGGGCAGGCGCAGCGGGTCTGAGTGCCGCGCTGATCCTCGGACGCGCGCGGCGGCGAGTCCTCGTGCTGGATGGCGGCGCGCCACGCAACGCGCCGGCCGCAGCCTCGCACGGCCTCTTCACGCGCGACCACACTTCGCCGCTGGAGTTGCTGAGCATCGCACGCGACCAGCTGACCCCGTATACCTCGGTCGTCTTCCGCAGCGAGGAGGCGGTCGCCGCTGAACCGGACAGCGAGGGGTTTGCGATCACGCTCGCGAGTGGCGAGACGATTACGACACGCCAGGTGCTCCTGGCGACGGGCGTGGTTGACGAGCTTCCGGAGATTCCCGGTATCCGCGAGCGCTGGGGAACCGGGGTGCACCACTGCCCGTACTGTCACGGGTGGGAGCTGAGCGACCAGCACATCGCGATCCTCGCTCCCGGGGGAGAGCCGTTCGCGGAGTTGCGCGTCAGCCTGCTGCGCGGATGGAGCCAGCAGTTGACGCTGCTCACGGATGGCCCCGCCACGCTCGATGATGCCGCGCGAGCGCGAATCGAAGCGCTGGGCGCGCCGATCGATGAGCGGCACCTGGAATCGTACGAGGATGCAGCTGATGGCAACTATCGCGTGCGCTTCCGTGATGGCTCAGACCTATCGGTCGGAGGCTTGTTCATCGCACCCTCGCAGCACCAGCAGTCAGGACTCGCGGAGGCGCTTGGCTGCGAACTCATCTCGATGGGCCCGCTGCCCGCGCCGTACGTCGTCACTGATCCGATGAGCAGCCAGACGACTGTCCCCGGGGTCTTCGCTGCGGGCGACCTCACGACGCCGCAGCAGTCGGTCATCCTTGCAGCCGCCGGAGGAGCACGCGCCGCCTACTTCATGAACCACGCACTTGCCACAGCCGATGCGGAAGCGGTACTGGAAGGCAGCGGCCTGCGCACGGAATCGACCGCGTCTCACTGACCGCGCTGGCACCATCAAAGGGGCGAGGAGATGACGGCGAGCGGCTCCTTGCGCAGAGCGAGGCGGGCCGGCAACTCAGCGGCCGCGACGCCGAGGATGAGCGCGCCAGCGATCACGGCCGCGACGAATGCGAGCGGCATCGCGGGCACGGGCGTGTGCGCGATGCCGAGGCTGAACGGGACGAGCGTGGCCATCGCCACGGCGAGACCGAGCAATACCCCGAAGCCCACGATGACCAGTCCCTCCAGCCGGATCATCCGCAAGACCTGCCCGCGTGTCGCGCCGACGAGACGTAGCAGTGCGAGCTCTCGAGCACGTTCCGCGGTGGCAAGGACCAGCGTGTTGACCATCGCCACGGTCACGAAGGCCACGAGGACCGCGACGAACAAGTAGTTGATCGAGGCACTCTCGCTCGCGGCAGCGGTGAAGGCCGCGTGCGCATCGCCTGCCTCCAGCGACACCAGGCCCGGGATTCCGCTGCCGGCTTCGCGGATGGCTGTGTCGATGGCAGGTTCGTCCGACTCCGCCGCGTAGGCGACCAGCAGTTCGCTAGCCATGGTCTCGGTCACGTGGGCGATTGCGAGATCGCCTGCCACGATGAAGTCGCCAAGGCCCAGCGAGCGTGCATAGATTCCCACCACGGTGTGACTTCGAACCGTGCCGTCCCCGAGCCAGACCTGGAGTTCGTCCCCGATACCGACGCCGGCGGAACGGGCGAGTTCCGTAGACAGTGCCAGTTCGTCGTGTCCGAGGTCATCGAACGACCCGGCGCGAACATCGAGGTCCAGCACCGCGTTGATGTTCCCCGCCGAGAGACCCACGGCAGGCCGCATCTCGAAGACCTGCTCCCCGAAGAGCTCGCTCCGTGCCACGCCGATCGAGGTTGGGTACACCTCCACCACGGTACTGACACCGGGAACCCCGCGCACTGTCTCGGCAAGTACGGGAGGCAGGCCGCCAGGCGCGCGCATCACACGGTCGGCGACCAGGCGCTCGCGCGTTTGCTGTTCCGTCGCTGCTGCCTCGATCGACAGTGACCCGACCATCGTCAGACTCAGTGCCACGGCGAGGGCGAGCGGCGTGGAGGCGGAGGCGAGCCGCCGCGCACGCAGCCGCAGATTGGCGACTGCGAGGACGCCGCTGGCACGACCACGCCGGTTGATGAACGGCGCACCTAACCACGTCGCGGCACGGGCCAGTACTGGGCCCACGACGGCAATGCCGATGATCAGGAGCAAGAGGACTCCGACGACGGCGGCGGCTCCATCCTCACCTTCGAGTGTGCTCGCGAGAACGCTCAGCGCGAGACCACTCCCCAGCAACACGATGCCAAGCAGAAGCCGGATCCAGCCGATCCTGGCGGGCTCGATCGCTGCTTCCGACAGCGCCGCCGTGGGATGGATGCGCGCGGCACGACGCGCGGCGAAGAAGGCGGCGATGCAGGCCGCGGTCATCCCGGTTGCCAGCGCGACCATGACTGGCAACGGGCCGAGGCGAAGCGCGGTGGTCTCTGCCGTGATTCCGGCCGATTGCAGTACACGAAAGAGGCCGGCGCCGAGTAGCAGGCCCGGAATCGCGCCAACGGCACCCGCGACGACGGCCACGATCGCTGCCTCGCCGACGATCATGCGGCGCACCTGCCCCGGTGTCGCACCCACTGCCCGCAGCAATGCGATTTCGCGCCCGCGCTGGAGGATGGAGAATCCCAGTGTCGCCGCGACGATGAACACCGCCAGCATCGCCGTGGTTCCACCGAACGCGCCACCGAAATCGACGAGCTCGCGGTTCAACAACGTCACCTCAAGCGACTCAGGACGGGCGCGAGCATCCCCGATGTGAACCGCGAATTCTGCACCCAACTCTTCACGGATGCCCCTCGCCACGACATCGAGGTCGGCACCTTCGACCAGGAGGACACCGATCGCATCCGCAAGTGCGCTGTCGACGACCATCTGCTCGATGGCGTGATCAGCGAACCAGACGCCTGCGTGCCGGCGATGCGTGGGGCTAATCGGTTCGACCAGGCCGACGACAGTATGTGGGTGCGTACCGTTCACGGACGTGACCTCGATCACGTCCCCCACCGCCACGCCGCCGGTTGCCGCCAGTGCGGAGTCGAGGGCAACCTCGTCGTAGGTTTGCGGTGCGCGGCCCTCGATCGTGTGGACGGGCCACAGCGCCGCGCTGGCCCAGCCCTGGCCGATGATGGCGCGGTGCTCGTCCACCAGCATCAGGCCATCCGCAGCGGCCGTGACCGGAACGGCCCGGTCGACCACAACGGCCTGAACCCCGGGCACCTGCGCCGCCCGGTCCGCTACCGACACGGGGATCCGGACCCGTTCGGGTAGCCGAACGCGCTCGTCCGGCTGGAGTGGATTCACGATCTCCTGGTGCCCCGCGATCACGATGTCCGCCGCGGCGTACCGGTCCGGTGAGGCTCCACCGCGAAGTCCGCTCTCCACGATCACGCCGGCTGACGACACTACGATGACGGCCATGAGCAGCGCGACGAACGGGCTGATGAAGGTACGCAGGCGATGGCGAACAGTGCGGCGCGCCAGGCTCAGCATGCGGGATTCGGGGCGCCGGTGATCCGTGTCAGCTCGGTCGCGATATGTTCCGGTGAGGATCGTGGAATCTCACCCACGAGTTGGCCATCGGCCATGAAGAGCACGGCGTCCGCATAAGAGGCTGCGCGCGGGTCGTGCGTGACCATGACGATGGTCTGACCCAGCGTGCTGGCGGCGGTACGGAAGAGCTCAAGCACGTCTCGGCCACTGCGCAGATCGAGCGCGCCCGTCGGCTCATCCGCGAAGACGACCTCAGGGCGGGTCACCAGCGCGCGGGCGATTGCCACCCGCTGTTGCTGTCCTCCGGAGAGCGCCGACGGCCGACGATTACGTTGCTCCGTGAGCTCCACCCGCGCCAACACGTCCGCAACCGCTACCGCGTCCGGCGTGTGCCCCGCGAGGAGGATCGGCAGGGTGATGTTCTCCTCCGCGGTGAGCGCGGGCAGGAGGTTGAAGGCCTGGAACACGAATCCGATGTGCTCCCGGCGCAGCTCGGTCCGCTGACGTTCGTTGAGTTTCGAGATCTCAACGTCACCCAACCAGATGCGCCCGCTGGTCGGCCGGTCGAGCCCGGCGGCACAATGGAGCAGCGTGCTCTTGCCGCAGCCGGATGGCCCCATCACCGCGGTGAACGTCCCCGCACCAAGCGTGAGGGAGACATCGCGCAAGGCATGCACGGCGGATGCTCCCCTGCCATAGACCTTGCTCACGGCGTCGAGCCGAATCGCCGCACGCTCTGCGCTCGTGCCTGACGAGCTCCGGCCGAACAACCGGTTCACCATGCGAATCGAGCCAGGGGCCGCACATCTCGGATCATGCTCCTGACGATAGGTGCACGTTCCTGAGATCGCGTCCGCCAGTGGGTGGAAGCGGTCTCCAACTTTCGTCGAGTTCGCCGGCTCGTCGGCTGGCATACACTCGCGGCATGCGGTGGACTGGAAGTTCGAGACAGCGGCATCTGGCCGACGCGCTCGCCGCGGCTACGCTGGCGGCCGTTGCAGTCGCGAGCGCCCGGCTCGAAGACATCGATCCCGCCAGCGGCGTGACACGAGACTTTGGGTCGGTTGCGGTACTCCTCATCCTCGGGATGACCCTGCCGCTGGCGCTGCGGCGCGTCGGCCCGCGTGCGGTGGTCGTCGTCACGGTGGCAGCGTCGGCTACCGCCCCGATCCTCGGATACCCGGTGGGGATCGGGCCGTTTGGCGCCGTGTTCGCCCTCCACTCGCTGGCGTTCTCGACCACGAGCCGCACCACGCTCCTTCTGGGCCTGCCTGCGAGCCTCGTGCTCCTCTCCGGTCTGATCGCCGCGCCCGGCCCGATCAATCTCGCCGCGCTCGTGGGTAACGGCCTCTTCATCGCCTTCGCGCTCGCGGCTGGTCTCCTCCTCCGTGTCCGGAACGACCAACGTGCCGCCCTCGTTGCACAAAACATCGAGCTCGAAGCGGCCCGCCGGGCGCAGGTGCAGGCCGCGGTCACGGAGGAACGCATGCGCATCGCGCGCGAGGTGCATGACGCCGTGGGGCACTCGCTGGTGGCGATCATGCTGCAGGCCCGGACCGGGCAACGTCGGGTGCATCGCGATCCCGCCTACGCGGAGCAGGCGCTGACGGAGATTGAGGCGCTTGCCCAGCAAGCACTGGACGAAACGCGCACCGCCGTCGCCACGATCCGAGATGTCGACGGAGACCCCGGCCACGCAATGCGGCTCGCTGAGCTGCCGCACCTCGTCCAATCGATGCGCGCTGTCGACCTCGAGATTGAGCTCAATGTCGAACCGGAAACGGGAGACGTGGATGTGGAACAGGAGCGGACGGCGTACCGCATTGTGCAGGAAGCGCTGAACAATGTGGCCAAGCACGGCCGGCCGGGGCGCGCTTGCGTGCGTATCTCCTCGGAGGCGCACGGAATCCGCATCGAGGTCACCAGCGAGGGAGCGCGCGGCCCGACTGCGTCCGGTGGCTCCGGGATCGCGGGCATGCGCGAACGAGCGGAGCTGCTTGGCGGGAGCCTGAGCGCGGGACCGACCGCGAGCGGGTGGCAGGTCTGCGCGCACCTCCCGGCAAGCTCCCAGCGAACGGCATCCGTTCCGTGACCATCCGCGTCCTCATCGCCGACGATCAGTACGTCGTCCGCGCCGGCTTCCGCGCGCTCCTCGAAGACGAAGCGGACATCGAGGTCGTGGGGGACGCGGGCGATGGGGTAGAG
>JBJHDC010000096.1:0-11309 GCA_050486345.1 Dehalococcoidia bacterium
CATCGTGTTCAATCCGAAGGACACGGCCGACAATCTGAAGAAGCATTCGGGCTTCATTCCCGGCTATCGCCCCGGCGAGCGCACGGCGGAATATATCGACTACGTGCTGACCCGCATCACCACGGTGGGCGCGATCTACCTGGTGGTGGTGTGTCTGATACCGGAGTTCCTGATCGCGGGAACGGGCGTGCCCTTCTATCTCGGCGGAACCTCGCTGCTGATCGTCGTCAACGTCGCGTTGGACACGGTCGCGCAGACGCAGGGCCACCTCATCGCCCATCAGTATGAGGGGCTGATCAAGAAGTCGAAACTTCGCGGAGGAAAGAGGGGACGATGAGGCTGATCCTTCTGGGACCGCCCGGGGCGGGCAAGGGAACGCAGGCCCAGCGCCTGGTCGAGCGCCACGGCATCACGCAGCTTTCCACCGGCGACATGCTGCGCGCGGCCGTCAGGGACCAGACCGAGGTCGGTTTGCGGGCAAAGGCGATCATGGATTCAGGCGAACTCGTCTCCGACGAGATCGTCAACCAGATCGTATCGGAGCGCCTGGACGAGCCGGACGCGCGCAAGGGCTTCATCCTCGACGGCTTCCCGCGCACGGTGGCGCAGGCCGAGACGCTTTCGTCCATGCTGGCGGAGAAGGGTCTGAAGCTCGATGCCGTGATCGAACTGAAGGTGGACGAGGCAGAACTCGTCAAGCGCATGGAAAACCGGGTCGCCCAGACCAGGGCGGCGGGTGGCACGGTGCGCGCCGACGACAATGCCGAATCCTTCCGCAAGCGGCTGGAAGAATATCGCCAGAAGACCGCGCCGCTATCAAGGCACTATGCCGCGACGGGCGAACTCAGGACCGTCGACGGCATGGCCGACATGGATACGGTGACGGCCGAGATCGAAGACATCCTGCTGGCTGTCCAGTAGTTTAGGCTGCGGGCTGTTGACGGGCGGCGCCGAGTGGACTATAGCGGCGCGTCTTCCAGCTAGTCGAAGCGGGTCGCGCCCACCTCGGTGATCTTGTCGGACTCCACACTGAGTCCGGTGGTTTCGAGGTCCAGCGCGACGAATTCGTCGGGCATACCGCCCGCTCTCTAGGGACTGGTGTCCATGGCCGGTCAGCGACCGGTATGCGGATTCTACGCTTGTTGCGCCGCTTCGCTCGAACCGATTTCGAATCGGACCCAGCGGCGGCTCTTTGTCCGGTGCACCGCCTCGAAGCGGCCCGCGTGCAGCTCCTCCAGCAGCGACTCGGGGGAAGTCACCGATCGCTCGAAACCGGTCGCAAAGACACCGATGCCGCTGTTGGAGTGTGCGTCACTGCCACCGGTGCCAGGCAACCCCAGCACCTGCGCCACCTCGGCCGCGAACTCGTTCTCCCGAGTGGTGTTGGCGCCGTTTGCGATCTCAATCGAATCGACGAGCTTAAAGACAGGCATGCGCTCAGCAGCCTCCTCCGGCGTCATCTCGAACGACACACCCGTGCGCATCGCGGTGACCGGATCAAAGAGACGGCGGAAGGGGTGGGCCACGATCAGAAAGCCACCGACCTTGTCGAGCTCCTCGCGCAGCTTCTCAGCGCGACGGATGCCGGGGAGGTACTCCCGCAGGCCGACAGCAATCAGGTGGCCCATGTCGGTGGAGACTTCCATCCCGTAGTTGATGAACAGGTCCGGGTGTTCATCGCGGAAGGCCGTCTGCGCATACGGCTCCAACACGCGGTCGTGCTCCGTGATGTTCACGCCAGTGAGCGTCGCCTCCTGCGCCAATCGCACGAGTTCGTGCGGATCGAGCATGGAGTCCGACGACATCGGCACGGTGTGCACGTGCATCTCGATGATCGAGGCTTGCAGGCCATCGTGCAGGTCCAGCGCGGAGTCCCCTCAATACGGTGCATTACGGCGGGTCGCTCCCCTCGGTGGGTGAGCGCCGGTCAGCGGTAGGATACGGCACGGATCGCGTGACCGCAGGCGGATGCCGGGGGCTTCACATCACCTCGATGAGCAGCGGCATGCCCACCCCGAAGCCCAGCACCGCCACCACGAGGCAGCCCCAGACCATGAACGGCTCCGAACCGTGCGCCGAAGAGCGCATGATCCAGTAGAGCCCGCCCCCGAGGATCGCGAGCGCGAAGAGCCCCACCGAAAACGCCAGCCCGGGCCGCGCAGCGTACGCAAAGCCCAGGAGCACCCCGACCAGCGTCCAACCGAACATCATCCCGTTTGCCACGATGATTCCGAATACCGGCAGGCTCACCTTCACCCGCGGCATGCGCGCGGACCAGGACGGGTCGCGCGCAAGCCCGATCATGACGATGCCGAGACAGATGAGGCCGATCATCACACCTGTCAGCCAGCCCGCGACCACCGCCCGCGCCAGCTCCGGCCGCAGTGTCCAGTCAAGGTCCACCTCAGGACTCGATCGGCTCGATCGCGAGGTCGCGCTCCCGGCTGGAGGTGCGGGCATCCAGCACGGTCGCTCCGTACTGCTCGTAGTCGCGGCGGAGCTCGGAGACCTTCGCGGTCTCGTGCACGAAGAGGTAGACGGCGGGACCGGAGCCAGAGAGATGCAGCCGAGGTGCGCCGCCCGCACGGTAGCTTGCGTAGTGCGCCACGAGCTCCGGGTCGGTGCGCTCAATCACGCGCTCGAAGACGTTCCCCAGGTCGTTCGTCGGTGGCGGTGCGTGCCTCGCGAGGCGGTGCGCCAACCGGTGCGCGCGCGAGCCATCGGAGAAGTCGTGCGGGTGGAGTGCTCCGTAGAGACGCGCGGTCTTCGCCTCACCTCCCGGCACCGGCGGCACGAGGATCAACACGCGCAGCGGCCGCATGTCCCGGATCGGTTCCACCGTCTCGCCGCGCCCGGTGCATCGCGCCACGCCGCCATGCACGAAGAACGGCACATCGGAGCCGATGGTCGCCCCCAGCGCCCCGAGGCGTTCGGTATCCCACTCGAGGCCCCACATCGCGTTCAACCCTCGGAGCACGGCTGCCGCATCCGACGAGCCACCCCCTAGGCCGGCCGGTGAGGGGATGCGCTTTTCCACGGTAATGCGCACATCCGGCTCACGCCCGGCTGCCTCTGCCATGCGGATCGCCGCACGCCCCGCGAGGTCGTTCGCCGGGTCGATCCCGCGCGCGAATTCCCCCTTGAGCACGATCTCGAGCCCGGTGCCCTCCGGCTGTGCTTCAATGGTCACCCGGTCTGCGAGTGTGAGCGTGGTCATCACCGTGTCGATCTCGTGGTAGCCATCGGGGCGCCGTCCGAGGACCTCCAGGGCGAGGTTGATCTTGGCGGGCGCAAGCAGTCGCACCCCGTGTGCCAGCTCAACACTCGGCAACGCGTTACTCGACAGCGCATCACTCGACAACGAGAGCCTCCGGGTGGCGCTGCTTCAGGACCTGGTACAGGCGCTCCCAGTCCGCGAGAGACAGGTGTTGCGCCCGCGACACCGGGTCGATCTCCGCAGCCTCGATCGCACCGAGCAGGACATCGTGCGGCACGCCGAGCACATCCGGGATGACGTTGTGAATCTGCTTCCGCGGCTGCGCGAACCCGGCGCGGAGGAGGTGGAAGAGCACCTCGATCTCCTCGGGCGGCAGGTCGACGGCTGGCTGCGCACGGAGGTCCATTGCGACCACGGCGGAATGCACCTTTGGCGGTGGCCAGAACGCTGTGGGGGGCACCTCGAAGAGGATCGAGGCGACGCTGTACATCTGCACGGACATCGAGAGCAGCGACTCGCGTCCCGGTCCGCCCACCATCCGTTGCGCCACCTCGCGCTGCACCATCACCACGATGCGCCGCGGCGGCGCCTCTGCCTCCAGCAGCCGCCGGACGATGGGCTGCGTGATGTAGTACGGCAGGTTGCCGCAGGCGACGTACGGGGGCGCGTGGCCCGCTTCCATCAGCAGTTCGTCCGGCTCCCATTCCAGGATGTCGGCCGCGATGACCTCGAGGTTGGTGTGCGCCTGCAATCGCTCGCGGGTGCCAGCGGAGAGTTCTTCGTCCAGCTCGATCGCGACCACCGGCGCGCCCAGCGTGACGAGCTCCTCGGTCAGCGCACCCGGCCCGGCGCCAATCTCCAGCACCACCTCGCCCGCTGCCGGCTGGCAGGCGCGCGCGATGTCGCCGAGCACGAACTCATCGATGAGGAAATGCTGCCCCAGCGCCTTGCGCGGCGTAATGCCGAGCCGCTTGAGGTACTCCGGGACCCCAACTGGGGCATCGGAGGCCGGGGTGCGTGGCTTCGGTTTGCCGCCGCGTCGTCGCGAAGGCACCGATGAGCGCCGCCTGGGTGCCATGGCTCCTCCGTCATCGCTCCGCCGCTGCTGCGGTGGCGAGGCTGACTACGACGACGCCATCGGGAGCCCGAATCCATCCGGAGTCCGAATCCATCCGGAGTCACGTGATCTGAAGTGGCCGTGCCCCGTCTTCGGGCCACGCTGACGGCTTGGTCCCGCAAGTCTGCTCAAACCCGGCAGCCCCGTGGCACCCGACGTGACCGGCTTACCGCTGCTGCCTTCCGGCCCTGACGGGATTCACCAGACGTCGCCGCACGGGACCAGGCTCTCAACACAGCCCGGCGTTCTCAGTCCCGACAGTCGTTGCTCTCGGACGGGCATTCAGCCCCGCTGAAGCGGATTGCGGGTACAGGGCACCGCTAGTTCCCCGCCTAGCACGACCAGTACCCATCCTACCAACCCACCGAGTTGGAGCGATAGCGGCTTGCCCCCGCTGAGACACTCCCGTGACGCGGCGCGTACGCTGCCGCCCACCGATGTCGCTCATCGGCAATGCTGCCATCGAGGAAGGACACGCCATGCTCTCTATCACCACCGATCCATCCGAGCGACGGCAGCGTATCGTCGACGGCCTCGCCTCCGGTCGCCTGCAGCGCTTCGTGGGAGCATGGTCCCCACTGGTCGCGATGCTGATCGAGGAGACCGGCTTCGAGGGTGTGTACGTGTCCGGGGCGGTGCTCTCTGCCGACCTCGGCCTGCCGGACATCGGCCTCACGACGCTCACCGAGGTCTCAGAGCGCGGCCACCAGATCGCCCGCGTCACCAACCTACCCACGTTCATCGACGCCGACACCGGGTTCGGTGAACCGATGAACGCCGCCCGCACCGTGCGCATGCTGGAGGACCTCGGGCTGGCCGGCTGCCACATCGAGGACCAGGTGAACCCAAAGCGCTGCGGGCACCTGGACGGCAAGGAAGTAGTGAGCCGCGATGAGATGGTCCGCCGCATCGCCGCCGCCGCGGGCGCCCGCCGTGACCCCAACTTCGTGCTCTGCGCCCGCACCGACGCACGCGCCATCGAGGGTCTCCCCGCCGCAATCGAGCGTGCCCGTGCGTACGTGGATGCCGGCGCGACGATGATCTTCCCGGAGGCGCTGGTGGACGAAACAGAGTTCGAGGCGTTCCGCGCCGCAATTGACGTGCCGATCATGGCGAACATGACTGAGTTCGGACAGTCCAAACTACTCAACACCCGAACACTCGAAGCCCTCGGGGTGAACATGGTCATCTACCCGGTGACCACATTCCGCATCGCGATGGGCGCCGTCGAACGCGGCCTCATCACGCTGCTCGAGGACGGCACACAGGCCGCGCTCGTCGACGAGATGCAACCCCGCAGCCGCCTCTACGACCTCCTCCGTTACGAGGACTACAACGCCTTCGACGAGACGATCTACAACTTCACGCTGGACGCGCGACCAGAGCGCTGAGGCACGTCTCCCACCAGCGTTCGAGACACTGGCTCGCGCTGGACCACTACCTTGCACCACCTAGTACCATGTGTCGCATGGAGCCTGTCCGGGACATTGCACAACTCCGGCGTGGAGTAGTGGAGCACTGCATCCTCGCCCTGCTCGTGACGGAGGAGCGCTACGGCTTCGACCTCGTGCGGACGCTGAGCGAGGCGGGACTTGTTGCCGGTGAGGGCACCGTCTATCCGCTGCTCACCCGGCTCGCGAAGGATGGTTATGTCTCCAGCACGTGGCGCGAGTCCACATCCGGCCCCCCACGCAAGTACTACGCCATCACGCCACACGGCCGCGATGCGCTGGCTCACTTTCGCACGCAGTGGGCAGAGTTCCGCGACACGGTTGACGGCCTGATCGACCACCCGAGGAGTACACCATGACCCCCACTGACCTCCGGCATCCGCACTTGGGGGAATACCTGCGCCGCCTGGAGCGCGCCGCGCGGTTCCTCCCTCGACACGAGCGTGATGAATTGCTCACCGAAATTCGAGGACACCTCGCCGCTGGGATCGAGGAACACGGGCCCGGCGATGCGGCGGTTCGCAACCTCCTGGATGCACTCGGCGACCCGCAGTCAATCGTGGCTGCCACGGGCTACGCACCCGCCGGCCCGCCTCGCGGCGCTGGTCCGATGGAGGTACTTGCCGTGATCATGTTGCTGATCGGCGGCATCATCATCCCGATCTTCGGGTGGTTCGTTGGGCTCGCGCTGCTCTGGACCTCCAGTGCCTGGACCACGCATCGAAAGCTCCTCGGCACGCTGGTGTTGCCGGGCGGGCTCGCGTTCCCATTCGTGCTGATGTTGATGGCGAGCCCGGTGACGCTTCCGACCTGGATCGGCCTGCCGCTCCTGTTCGCGATGCTGCTCGCGCCGGTGTACACGGCTGCGGTGCTGCTATTCAGCGCGGAACGCCCGCCGCTCGCGCGGCCCCGGTGACTCTCAAACCTCGATCGATGCGCGACCGTGGACTCGAGGCTACACGCGCATGTCCACCTGGTAGGTGCGCTCCATGTAGGGGATGTGAATCAGGCCCGCGATCTGCATGCCGAAGATGATCAGGATCGCCCCGGCGACCCGGCCAACCGTGTCGAGGTGTTGCGTGATCAGGGTGCCCGCGAATCCGGCAGAGGCCCCGGCGATCGTAAAGACCACGGCGAACCCCACCACGAAGACTGCCGCGTGGCCCATAATCCGCAGTCGTGCTCGCTGCGTCTCGGGCCCGCTGAGCACCGTCTCTCCGGCCAGGTTGACCAGGTATGCCGGCACCAGCGGGAGCACGCACGGCGATAGGAACGAGACGATGCCGCCGAAGAACGCGATCGCCGGTCCGAGCCAGCCATCGACACCGGTCGCGAGCTCCGATTCCAGCTCAACCGTGCGATCGAACAGAAACCCGAAACTCAGGAAGTAGTTGTTGAGCCGGGTGAACTCGCCGAGAAACATCAGCGCGCCGACCAGGATGAACATCGCGCCTGTAATCACCATCAGCTTGTTCATGTGCGGCTGCAGCCGCCGGATGCGCGGATGGAACCAGCCGAACGCCGCTCCGAAGGCGAGGAACCAGAGGCCGAGGCCCAGCGAGTAGCTCGCCAGTAGCAACCCACCCTGTGCCCAGCTCCCGGAGGCGGCGGCCATCGTGAGCGCCACGCCGAGGATCGGCCCGATGCAGGGCGACCACGCGACGGCAAACGCCGCGCCCAGCATCGCGGATCGCGGGTAGCGCTGGGCCGGTTTCGTGATCACCTGCGCCACGCGCGTTACTCGATCCCGAGCAAGCGGCGGCGAGCAGCGTCGTACCGCTCCTTCGCCCGTGCTTCGCGGTTCAACAGGCCCTTGATCTGGTCGGGCGGGAGGCGCTTGCCTTCGAGGAGCAGCTCGTGGACGCCGGCGAGATGTTTCTGCCAGCGCGCGTAGGCCTCGCGATACTCGGCCTGCGGGTCACTCGTCGCTGTCTCGGAAGGATCCTCGCCCATTCGTCCAGTGTACGACGCCACATACGTCTGACCATGCGCAGGCACATGAAGAGGGGCGCCTCACGGCGCCCCTCGAACACTGGCGGCGAGTTGAACCTAGAGGACGGTCGTTTCGCTTCCCGCGGCCTGCACGGTGATGTGGGTCATCGGCGAGCCGGTGTCGCCAGCGCCGTGCCAGTGCGGGTGGCCGGATGGGATCACCACGGAGTCACCGGCCTGCACCACATGATCGCCGTCCGCGTCGCCAATCTTGCCGATGCCATTGATCACGTACAGCAACTGGTCGCTGGTGTGCGTGTGCATACGCGTGCGGGCATTGACCGCGAAGTGCACGAGGCCCGCGGCAAGGAACGTGCTGTTGTTGCCATCGGCCAGCGTGCGTCCGTACACCTCACCCTCAAAGATAGGCGCGCCGGTGCGCGCGGCCGTCTCGCCCTCAGTGCCTCGCAAGATGTTGAGCATCGCTGCCCCCTTCTGGTGTCGTGTGTGCTTCTGTGTCGGGATTGTACTCACGGTCGCCACCAGCGGCGCGCGAGCTTTGCGTACTCTACCGCGCTCGTTGGATGCCTACGACTCGGTGGGCTGCGCTGGTGAGGCCGCAGGCGCCGGTGTCGGCGCTGACTCGGGGACTTCCCCTGCGGCAGCAGCGCGAGCGGCCTCGGCCTCCTGTCGCGCGCGCTCCTCCTGCTTCAGGCGAATCAATTCACCCTGCGTGAGGACTTCCTTGCCGATTGCCCAGCGCGCGGGAGTAATGCAGGACTTGGTCCACTTGCCGTCCATGCGCAGCATGCAGGTGCCGCACTGGCCACCCCGGCAGCTGAACTTCTGATCCGTGCGACCGAGGTCCACCAGAATGAACTGGAGGAGACTGCGGAACTCCTCCTCCGGTGCGGGGTACTCCACACCGTTCACGATGATCATCTCCGCCGGCGCGTCCGCTTCGGCAGTGGTCTCGAGGTCCTCGGGTCGGTTGTGCTGGGTCATCAGTCCCCCGGTCTTTCTTGCTTCTATTGTGTCACGCCGCGCCACCCGGTTCACCGCGGCGGCGACGGCTCCTCGCGCGCAGCATCGGGAACAACCACGGTCGGCGCGTTGCCGTTCACGGATGCTGCAGGCTCGGCCGTGCGCATTGCGCGCCCGGTCAGGCGTGCCGCCTCTTCGCGTGTGATCTTTCCTTCGGCCACCAGCTTCTCGGCCTGGACCGGGGAGAGCTCCGCGTGCGCCAGCGCGCTCACAGAGAGCGTGCGCAGGCGTCGGTTCAGCGTAAAGAGCAGGGCCAGCAGGCCGAGCATCAGCGCCGAGGACGCGGCAATCGTGTTCGGCGCACCAAACTGATCCATCGCCGCGGTCAGCGGCAGGATGCCGAGCGGCATCAAGCCGAAGGACATCATCAGCATGGACATCACCCGCCCACGCATCTCGTCATCGACGACAGCCTGCACCGTCGAGTTGTTTGTGACCTGGAAGACCATCCCACCGATGTTCCCAATGCCAAACAGGATCAGGGCAGGCACAAACTGCGGCGTGAGCGCGAAGGCGATGAACGAAACGCCCATCAGCACCGCGCCGCCGAGCATTACCAGCCCCTTACGCCGCAGCACATTCAGCCTCGCCGCCACCAGCGTGCCCACGAGTCCACCGATGCCCGCCGCCGACATCATGATTCCCAGTGCGCCGGCATCCATCTCGTACACCTCGTCGATCACCACAGGCAGGACGAACTGAACCGGGAACGCGAAGAGCGGCATCACCATGCCGGTGAGGATGAGGAGGCGGATCAGCGGCTGCTTCGCCACGTACCCGAACCCGGCAGCCAGGTCCGCCCCGAACCCCGTCGAACGACGGGAGGCGCGCATGCCATGGATTGGCAGCGGGAGCAGGGACACGATCGCGATCGCGTAAAGCGCCGTCACCAGCCCCCACACGGCACCTACGCCAAACGGCGCGATCAACAACCCTGCCAGCGCCGGCCCCAGGATCCTCGTCACGTTCATGCTGCCCATCTGCAGCGTGATCGCGTTCGTCATCAGGTGTTGCGGCACCAGGAGCGGCACCAGCGCCTGCCTGGCCGGCATCACGAATGCGAACCCCAGCCCACTCACCACCGTCGACAGCAGCAGGTGCCAGAATTCGATGAGTCCCGAAAGGATAAGGACGGTCACCACCAGGCTGTTCAGGAGCACGAAGAGCTGCGCAACGATGAGCAGCGTGCGTTTGTTCTCACGATCGGCAATCACGCCGCCAAGCGGCGCCACGATGAGCATCGGCAGCCCGATGGAGGCGCCGATCAGCCCCAGTGCGATGGCAGTGCCCGTAAGATCCCGGGCCAGGTAGCCCTGGAGCAGCATATTCATTTGGGTGGCGAAGAAGAACGCGAGGTTGCCCGTGAAATACCACGCGAAATCGCGCTGATTCAGCGCTGAGAAGAGGCCTGGCGACCCCGGAGCAGTAGACCCCGAAGCGTGCACGAGCCTCGCTCTCTGGTTGCAGTCCTGTCACGAGTCCGCGCCACCACTCTGATCGGCAGCGGCTCACGTGAACGTCAGGATGCAACAGGCTCTAACGAAGTCTGCATCATATCAGCCGCGCTCACAATCAGTTCGCGACGCTTGCTGAAGTTCGTTGCGTCTCCCTCGTCGGATAGCTGTTCCCGGGGATACATCATCGCCCAAGAGCGTCGTCTATCCGGGTTGCAGGCGACTGAGAGTGAGAGACAGGAAACCCCCTCCAGTAGAACTCGAGGCGCTCCGCATGCTCTACAGCACTGATGCAGAACCTAGTCGAATCACCTTCTCCAGACGTGCGTACAGGGCTGGGGCATGGTAAAAGGCATCGTCTACCGTTACCGCTCTGCACCGAAGGAGACTGTTTGTGAAATCCCTCCCACGCCTGATGCAGGCGTCTACCGCTGCGGCCCTGCTGTTCCTGCTGGCCGCTCTGGTCGTCTCTGCTCAGCCTGCACCCCCAGGCACGATCGTCGCTTCTGGCCTCAACCATCCCCGCGGTCTGTCCATCGATGGGAACGATGTCCTGATCGCCGAGCTCGGCGACGGCCACATCCACCGTCTGTCGCCAGATGGCACCCTCTCGCTCGCGCTTTCTGGTATTCCAACGGCGACGTTCTTCAGCCCTGCTGCGGGCGCTGACGAAGCGGCTGGACCATCGGCCGTGATCGCGGTCCCGGGCGGCTACGCCTACACGCTCTCCGAGGCGCCTGAGGCGGGCTTCCAGTCCGTCTACTTCGCCACGGGTGCCGGTGAGACCGTCCTCGTCGCCGATCTCGGCGCCTACGAGGAGGCCAACAACACCGACGGCGACACCGACCTCAGTGGTGCCCCGGATCTGCTGTCCAACCCCTTCGACATCCTTCCGGATGGCAACGGCGGTCTCTTCGTGTCCGACTCGGGCGCGAACGCCGTGCTGCACATCGACGCGGATGGCGTCATCAGCCCGTACGCCGTCTTCGGCCGCATTGACAACCCGCTATTCCCGGATGTCGGTGGCCCCACGATGCAGCAGGTTCCCACCGGCATGGCCTTCGGCCCTGACGGTGCTCTGTACGTGGCCACGC
>JBJHDC010000097.1:0-11302 GCA_050486345.1 Dehalococcoidia bacterium
GAAGAGCCAGGTCCTGGAGTCGGGTCTCTCCGTCTCGCAGCTGGTATCGGCGGCGTGGGCATCGGCGTCCACGTATCGCGACACGGACAAGCGCGGTGGCGCGAATGGCGCGCGCGTCCGCCTGGCCCCGCAGGCCGGGTGGGAGGTCAACGCCGGTGTGTCGAACGTGATCGCGAAGCTCGAGGAGATCCAGCAGGCCTTCAACGCGGCGCAGTCCGGTGGCAAGCGCATTTCGCTGGCGGACCTCATTGTCCTCGGCGGCTGCGCTGCCGTGGAGGAGGCCGCGCGGCGCGGTGGCCGCAATGTGACGGTGCCATTCACGCCCGGTCGCACGGACGCGACCGAGGAGCAGACGGACGCCGAGTCGTTCGAGCCGCTGGAGCCGGGTGTGGATGGCTTCCGCAACTACATCCGTCGCGGTCACGAGCGCTTCGCCGAGCACCTGCTGGTGGACAAGGCCTTCATGCTCACGCTGTCCGCACCGGAGATGACGGTGCTGGTGGGTGGCATGCGCGCCCTGAACGCCAACACGGGTGGGAGCAGCCACGGCGTCTTCACGGACCGGCCGGAGACGCTGACGAACGACTTCTTCGTCAACCTCCTCGACATGTCGACGGAGTGGCAGGCCGCGGCGGATGGCGATGGGCTGTACGAGGCCCGCGACCGCTCGACCGGTGCGGTGCGCTGGACCGGCACGCGCGTGGACCTGGTCTTCGGCTCCAACTCGGAGCTGCGGGCGCTGGCGGAGGTGTACGCCTCCGATGACGCACAGGACCAGTTCGTGAACGAGTTCGTGGCCGCCTGGGACAAGGTGATGAACCTCGACCGGTTCGAGCTCGCGTAGGGCGAACCCGGGCGACGTGAAGGGCGGCTCGCGGTGCGGGCCGCCCTTCTTTGTGTCTAGTGTGTCTGGGGTGTCCGGTGTGTCCGCGGATCGTGCACCCGGCCTGCGAGTAGTGTGGGGTGCGATCGCCCGATGGGAGGCATTGAGTGAGCAGCACCGACTGGCTGATCCTCCTCGGGGTCCTCGTGGGTGGCGCCGTCCCGTGGCTGGAAGCGATCGTGGTGATCCCGGCGGGGATCCTGGCCGGGGCGCCCGTGGTCCCAGTGGTGGTCGCCGGTGTGGCCGGGAACCTGCTGACCGTCGCACTCTCCGCCTGGTTCGGTGAGCGGCTGCGTGCCTGGTGGGTCGCTCGCCGAGGGCGCCGCGGCGCAGGCGCAGCGACCGTGGACCGCGTCGATGTGCCCGCTCCGGGGCGTCAATCGCGTGCTGCCCGTCTGATGGCGCGGTGGGGGCTGCCGGCGCTGGCCGTCTTCGGACCGATCGGCCTCGGGACGCAGCTGTCGGCGCTGGTTGCGGTTGGTGCCGGGGCGCGCGCCGGGATCACGTTCATCTGGATCGGCGGTGGGACGGTCGTGTGGAGCGTGGCCGCCGCGATCGCGGCCCTTACCGGCATGTCCGTGGCCGGTATCGGCGAGTGAACGCAGTGCTGCAGCGTCGCGATGGTGCGGCGACCGGACGAGGATCGCGCGTGGTCAGATCTGCTTACGAACTCGCGGCGAGGTGCTCGCGGATGATGGCGGCGAGGAGGCTGCGGTGGCATTCCTCGTCCGGGTGCGAGCCGCAGAGGAGCGCGACGCCGGTGGTCATCGCCATGCGAGCGGCCCAGTCCACCAGGGACTGCTTTGCGGCCATCTCCTCGCGGTAGCGCGCCGCGAAGGTGCCCCAGTCGATCTCGCCGTCCTGCCACGCCTTGAGCAGCTCAGTGGAGGGACCGAGGTCCGGCTCCCACTGGTCCACGGCCCCCTTCGCGATGCCGCGCGGCCACCGACGCATGATGAGCAGTCGCGGGTACGGGAGGTCCGGCGGGTCGTAGACCGGCCCGAGGGCGATGCGGAGTTCATCGACGTTCATGCGCGCATGGTAGCGGGCGTTCGAGGTGCGCGCCCGCAGACGCGTCCACGCCATCGGTAGATTCGGAACGGGCCGCTGGCGGTGACTGACACGGGGAGGACGTGAGCTCCGTCGGGACCTCGGTGGTTGCCAGGCTCGGCGCGTCCTTCGACAAGCTCAGGACGAACGGAGATTGGAGTGCGTTGCCGGCGGCCCGGGCTACGCCGCCCGGCGAGGGTGGTAGAGGCTCACGGTTCTCCGAGGCGGCACCAGCCTCGGTGAGGCGGTGGGCGGCGGGGTGGCGCGCAGCAGGGTTGGGCGTGGCGGCGCGAGGCGCGGGAACTCCAGTGGCTGCAGCTCACGCGGCGCGTGGTCCTCGGCGGGGCTGAGGGCGCCGCTGAGGTACTGGTGCAGGAGCGTGATGCCGGCGATGCCGAGCAGGATGCCGAGTGCGAGTACGAAGAGCATGGTGGATACCCCCGATCTGTCCGGTTTGCCGTTCCGCGCATTGCGAAGAACAGGCGTTCGTTCCGAACAGGTCGAAGATAGAACGAGCGTTCTATGCTGTCAAGGGGGGCTGGCAGTGCGATCGAGGTCGCGGTAGAGGCCGAGAGCGAGCCGTGATTCGATACCGCGCGATGGTCGCCGTCAGCGCTTGCGGGGTCGGGAGGCGAGCCGCGCGGGTAGTGAGAGCAGGAGCTGGAGACCGCTGGTGAGCGCGAGGTAGACGAGGACCATGAGCCCGATCATCAGCACGCCGGCGACGAGCAGGATACCCATGACGAGGAGCACATTGGCTGCCGCGCCCGGCCCCGATCGCACCATCCCGGCAATGAGCGCGATCAGCAGCAGACCCAGGAGGCACGCGCCCACGTAGATGAGCGCCTGCGGTGCGCGGCCTGGCGACACGAAGAGCCCGCCCCATGCGGGCGGATGGTAGGCGACCTCGAAGCGCCGGCGGTGGAGCTCGTTGATCTCGTTGCGGGCTTCGGTCTCGTGGCTACCGGATGTGCGAACCCGGTGTGGGCGGCTCGTGCCGTTCGCGCGAGGCATGCGCTAGGTGCTCCCGCGCCGAGCGAGCCGGCGGACAGCGCCGACGATGCGCTTTGGCGCCGTGAGCACCAGCACGATGGTCGTCATCACCAGCAGGATGGCCACCATCAACAGAAGACCCGCGGCTGCTCCCAGGAGGATGACGCCCACAAAGCGGAGGCTTCCGATGGGGCCGTAGTAGAAGATGCCGATGATGTAGGCGAGCCCGAGCAGCATTGCGAAGACGAGCAGCACGAGGGAGATCGCCATCGGCAGGCCGAAGATGCCGCGCGGTTCGTTCGCGCCATCGTGCAGGTGGTCGCGCGCGTGCATGCGCAGGCGCCTTCCGATCCCCTGGGGTGCGATGCCCATGTAGGGGTGGCGCGCGCTGAGGAGGTCATCGACCTCGTGGCGGGCGTCCTGGGTGCGGTTCCGCTGGCGGCGGTGCTCCCACGGCTTGTAGAGGTGAGGCATCGTGCGCTCCTACTCTGCCCGAGACTGCTGCTGACCGGGGGCCGACTCGGCGGCTCGATCGGGATCGTCCAGGGCGTTCCCGCGCTTCGACATGATGGCGACGATGGCTACGACCACCAGCACCACGCCTGCAGTCAGGATCGCCAGCTCCACGCGGCCGATCGATGCGCGCGCTCGCACCTCGAGCTCTGCGGAGAGGCCGCCGTCCGGTTCGCCGAGCGTCGCCTCTGCGAGGAAGCCGGCGCTGGCTGCGATCGGGCGGAGGCGCAGGCGGCGGAGCAGATCGGACGGGGCGCGCGGGATCACGGTCGCGGTCCTGTTCGGTGCCGGCGTCGCCACCAGGCGAGGCCGCGGCTGGGCGCGGCGAGCAGGAACACGATGAACGCCAGCACGAGGATCACGATCGCGGCGATGACGGCGAGGTAGACGCCCTGCACCACGACACGCAGCACCAGCTCCACCCCGCTGGCTAAGCCATCGTTGCGTGCCTGCACGGCCGCCGCCGCCAGGACCAGTCCGCCGATGAACAGGACGAACAGGAATCCCACGGGCGCCATCGGATGGCTGCGCAGCCGGCGCAAGGCGTCGGGGACCGGCAGGCGGCTCATCGCCGCTGGCCGGGCACGGCGCGCCGCGCGGCGCGGGCGAGCAGGCGGACGAGGGCGTATATCGCGATGCCGAGGCTCCCGAATACGAGCACGACGCCGGTGTCCAGGATCGCCATCCCGAACCCGGCGACGAGTAGCACCAGGCCGAGCACGCCCTGATCGAGCATGAACGCGCCGATCGACAGCACCAGCAGTGCGATCCCCACCAGCCGCACCGTCCGAGCATCGCGCAACGCCCGCCGGTTCTCATCGTTCGAGGCGAACACGGTCGCATGCTCAACCGGCCGGCCATGCTTCCAGGGCTTATAGAGGTGGGGCATTGAGCGGCTCCGCCGGGGTGCATCACGTTGCGTATCGAGTGTAGCAGAGGGGTCTGGGGTCATCGGATGGCGGGTTTGAGTTCGGCAGCGTTGTCGCCGTCGGGATGCGGTGTGAGGTAGGCCTGCGTGATACGCATCGTGGTGAGATCAAGGATGTCCACACGCTCATCGCCAACCAGTGCGATCTCGTTGTCTCCTAGCGGGTAGCTGCCCAAATGTTCGATCTCGATGTCGTACTCGATAGCGCCGGTGGCCGCCTTGATGACAACCATGCCCCCAAGCGTTGTGGCGAAGGGCTCGATGAATGGAGGCTCAAGGTAGTAGGGGAGCGCAAGATGTTCTGCATCAACGGCGGTCACATCCCCACGCCAGTACTCGAAGAAGAGCGGGCGGTCCCAGGGCAGTGCACGGCTCAGGACGGAAGTGCCGGAGCCATCAGCGATGGCATAGCTTCCATCGTAGTAGAGAATCGCGGTTCCCGACTGAGTTTCGGCTGCGGCGACGACCGCGACCGGGATATCGCTCGGGTCATCGCTAATGAAGATCGAGTCCTGCTCAGGGACAAAGTGGAAGTACCCGGCTAAGCCTCCAGCATCGAGCGTTACTCCTGTGCTCCCGTCCGGACCGATCAACTGCACGGTCCCGATACGATCGCAAATCAAGAGCACGGATGAATCCTGTGTCGGGTAGAGAAAAGCTCCGTCGGTGCCGCAATCACCGATGGCTGGGCCTCTTGCGATGCTGAGGTCTCCATGCAAGTCGATGATCCCGACTGCGTTGGGGTAGTAGCCCTGTGCTTCCCCCCATTCACCCAGGTAGTACACGTAGCGTTCGTCCGCCGAGAGTACGAATTCTCCCGTCTCGCGAGGAAACTGATGCGAAATTCCACGCGCTCGTAGGCCGTGATCGAGCTCGATCGTCTCTTCAAGCGACAGCCCGTCACTGATATTGAACACGAGGAGCGTATACGCGGGCAGGCCCGGTTCTCCGGTCGGCCCCGGTCCGATGAGGCCGGCGATGAGCCGGCCGCTCCCGTGTGCCACGACCGAGCCGAACCACCTCACCCATACCTCGCCGACGCGTTCGCCGGTCTCTCGATCGATCGCGTGGATCTCTGTGCCGCCCCCCGCATCCCAGACCATGAACATCAGGTCTCGCTCACCCAGATCCGCGGCCGCGCGCGTCTCCCAGCCGTCACCGCTGTGTTCGTGCACGTACTCCGCGATCGGGATCTCCGCTGCTTCGCCGCGCTCCATGATGAATCGCTCGCCTTCGCCGGGTGGGAGCTGCGCGCTGCTGCCGGGGTCCGGGGCACCTGAGTCCGTGTCGCCGCCCCCCATCGCCCCCTCGAACGCCACGATGAGCAGCACCAGCGCGGCTACGCCCACCACCACCCCGCCGGCGACGAGGCCCGCCGGGAGCAGGGTGAGCCCGCGGAAGCGGCGGCGGGTGCGGGCCACGACGGAGCCGTGTTCCGCGCGGTACCACGTGGTGATTTCCTCGCGACGCTCGAAGCCGAGGCGGCCGAGGAGCTCGGAGACGTGGTACTTGGCCCCGTCGTGCGTGATGCTGAGCTCCTGCGCGATGCGCTCGTTGGTGTAACCGGCGGCCACGAGGCGGGCGACCTCCAGCTGGCGGTCGGTGACCTCGAGCGGTGTGGTACGGGGGCGTCCGGTCATGGGCAGTTCCTCTCGTGACCTCACCGTAGCGAGGCGGGATCAGAACTTCACTACCCGATCATGTGTTCTGTTCGCCGGGATCGAGGTCAGCGGACGGCGGGCTTGCGGTCGGCCATGTCAGGGCTGTCGGCCGCGTCCGGGTGCAGCGTGACGTAGGACTCGACGATGCGCATGGTGAGCAGATCGAGGATATCGACGCGCTGTTCACCTACGAGTGCGATCTCATGGCTGTTGATCGGATAGCTCCCGTAGTGGGTGATTTCGATCTCGTACTCGACCACTGCGGTTTCGGTGTTGAATAACGCGATGCCGGATGGTGGATCACCCGGCGGAATGCCCGACGGCAATTCACGGTACGTCGGGAAAGCGAGCCGGGTCGTGTCGAACCGCGTGACGTTGCCTTGCCACTGGTGGATGCGTGCTGCGGTGGGTGGGAGCACGGATCCGGCGACCTCCACATGGTCCCCGTCCGCAACGGCGTAGGTGCCGTCGAGGTAGATGAGCATCGTTCCGTTCGACGTTTCGGCAGCGACCAGCATCTGGACCGGTGCCTGGTTCTCCTCGTCGCGGACTTCGAGACCCTGGCCGCTGGCGTCCGGGTGGAAGTATCCGGCGAGGCCACCTCCTTCGACGACGGGGCCGAGGGTGCCGTCCGGCGCGATCGACTGCACGGTGCCGGAGCGGCTACAGGTCATCAGCACGCTGTCATCACCCGCCGGATAAAGCGCCGGTTCGCTCACACAGCCTTCGACATCCGCACCCGCGACCACCTGCGGGACACCGTCAAGGTCGATGATGCCCACGTAGTTCACGTGATAGCCCCATGCCTCCGCTGTCTCGCCGAGGTAGTACAAGTACCGTCCGTTGGTGGAGAAGGCGAGGGCGCCCTGCTCCCGCAGTGCTGGCCCGAACGATGTGGTGCCCTGGGGTAGTCCATGGTCCAACGGGATCTCGGCCTCCAGTGAGAGGCCGTCGGCGATATCGAAGATGAAGAATGTATAGCCAGGGCGCCCCGGGTCGTCCGTAGGTCCGGGTCCGATGCGCGAGACGAGCAATCGACCGGGGGCGTGAGCGACGTGTGCCACGATATCCCCAACGCTCACCTCGGCTACCCGCTCCCCCGTCGCTCGGTCGATGCCGTGGACCGTCGTCCTACCGCCAGCCCACACGAGGAACATCAGGTCCCGCTCACCCAGATCCGCCGCCGCGCGCGTTTCCCAGCGCTCACCGCTGTATTCGTGCACGTACTCCGCGATCAGGATCTCCGCCGCTTCGCCGCGCTCGATGATGAAGCGCTCGCCCTCGCCGGGCGGGAGCTGCGCGCTGCTGCCGGGGTCCGGGGCGTCCGAGTCGGTGTCACCACCCCCCATCGCCCCCTCGAACGCAACGAACAGCAGCACCAGTGCTGCCACGCCAACGACTGCGCCGCCGGCGACGAGGCCCGCTGGTAGCAGGGTGAGTGAGCGGAGACGGCGGCGGGTGCGGGCCACGACGGAGCCGTGCTCCGAGCGGTACCACGCCGTGATCTCCTCGCGACGCTCGAAGCCGAGGCGACCGAGGAGCTCGGAGACGTGGTACTTGGCCCCGTCGTGCGTAATGCCAAGCTCCTGCGCGATGCGCTCGTTCGTGTAACCGGCGGCCACGAGGCGGGCGACCTCCAGCTGGCGGTCGGTGACCTCGAGCGGTGTGGTACGGGGGCGTCCGGTCATGTGCAGTTCCTCTCGTGGCCACACCGTAGCGAGGCGGGATCAGAACTTCACTACCCGATCATGTGTTCTGTTTGCGGGGATCGAGGTCAGCGCACGGCGGGGTTCCACGACAGATCTCCGGCGTCCGCCACCGGCGCCGGGTGCACCAGTGCGAAGGCGCGTTCGAGCTGCATGGTGCCGAGGTCGAAGATGTCGATGCGGTGCTGGCCGACGATGGCGATGCGGTCGTCGCCGATGGGGTAGCTGCCCCAGTGTTCGATGGCAAAGTCGAACTCGATCGTACCGGTGGCGGCGTTCACCACCACAAGTCCGCCCAACGGGGGTATGGGTGTGTCTCCATCCACGAACGGCGAGTCGAGATAGTAGGGGAGCACGATGCGATCGCCATCGAGGGTGAACACGTCACCGCGCCAGTTCAGATGCAGCAGCAGTGCGTCCGGTGGGAGCACGCGGCCGGTGACGGTCACGCCATTCGCATCGCCGGTGGCGCGCGTGCCGTCCGAGTAGACGACTGAGATCCCCGCTGAGGTTGCGGTTGCTGCGACCACGAAGTTGGGGAGCCCGCCTTCCTCCTCCGCGCGTCGGACCGGGGTGCCTCCCGGTTCCACGTCGTGCAGGTATCCGCCGGCCTCGCCAACCTCGATCTCCGGGCCCAGGGCGCCGTCCGGCGCCAGGGTGCGGATCGTGCCGTTGCGGTGGCAGACTGCGAATATCGAGTCTGCTTCGGCGGGGGACAGGCCACCGTTGGCACAGGCGTCCTGGTTGGTCGCGACGATGCGCGCGCCATCGTCGAGATCGATCACACCAACGGTATCCATCGCCGATTCTCTGGTGGCGACGTAGTAGAGGTAGCGACCGTCGCGGGAGAGCGTGCTCTCGCCCTGCTCAAGGATCATTGGCCCCCGCACTCCCGGCGTCCTGCTGAGTGGCAAGATTCCCTCCGCCTGGACCTCAGCTTCGAGTGCGAGACCGGCATCGATGTCGAAGATCAGGAATGCGTTCTCAGGATCACTCGCGCTCTGCGGAGGCTGCGATCCGGCGGGTGACACCACGAGCCGACCGTCCGCGCGTGTCACCATCGCCCGATCCCAGTCCAACAGCACTTCGCCGACACGTTCCCCGCTGTCGACGTCGATCGCGTGGATCTCCGCGAGGCCGCCGTGCCAGACGAGAAAGATGAGGTCCCGCTCCCCGAGGTTCGTGGCAGCGCGCGTCTCCCAGCGGTCACCGCTGTGCTCGTGGACGTATTCGGCGACCGGGACGTCTGACGCCTCGCCCCGCTCGAGCGTGACGGGCTCGCTCTCATCGGTTGTGGCGGTAGATGTGGCGTCCGACTCACCGCCCATCGCCCCCTCGAACGCGACGATGAGGAGCACCAGTGCTGCCACGCCGACCACGGCGCCGCCCGCGACGAGGCCCGCCGGGAGCAGGGTGAGCCCGCGGAGGCGGCGGCGGGTGCGTGCCACGACGGAGCCGTGCTCGGCGCGGTACCAGGTGGTGATCTCCTCGCGGCGCTCAAAGCCGAGGCGACCGAGGAGCTCGGAGACATGGTACTTCGCCCCGTCGTGCGTGATGCCGAGCTCCTGCGCGATGCGCTCGTTGGTGTAGCCAGCCGCCACGAGGCGGGCGACCTCCAGCTGGCGGTCGGTGACCTCGGGGACGTGGGTGGGCAGGCGTTCACTCATGCGGGGATCATCACCGAGGCGCGCAACGAGGGCACTACCCGATCATGCGTTCTGTTCATCGGTGGAGTGTGCTTTGAGGGGGCCGGCATTAGCGGCGGCGCGGGGGGTGGTGCGGGCAGGTGGTGCTAGGTTCGACGGCGCGCGCGGCGGTACAGCGAGATGGCGAGGCGGAACGGCTTGGTGAGCAGACGCCAGAGTGCGCGGAAGAGGATGCCCATGAGGGCGGAGAAGGCCGCGTTCGCGTCGTGCGGGCCGTGCGAGGGCATGTGGTCGAAGGCGATCCCGCGTGGGCCCTGAGCACTGGTGCCGGTGTAGTGGTTGGAGCTGGCACACATCAGATCCACCTCGGCGGCCGGGCTGGTCGAGGTGGGCGGTGCGCCTCGGCGCTTCTTCCATGGCTCGTAGAGTTTCCCCATGCGTTCACAGTACGAGGGTGGGTCAAGGAGATGAGGGTGTGTCGGCGAGGCGGACCCCCACCCCAGCCCTCCCCCGTTCCGGAGGAGGGGGTTGGAAGGGCGTGGCTAAGGAGGGTGGGGTGGTGATTGTCGCGCTGGATGGGTAGAGGAACGTCCGGCGCGTGCTTCGACAGGGAAGCCGTGATCGGCGCTACGCGCCGGGGCTCGGCACGAACGGAGATCAGGTGGAGGGTGCGGTGCCGCTGGCGCGGCTCACCCTCACCCCAGCCCTCTCCCGTCTAGGGAGAGGGGGTCGGAGTCGGGAAAGGTGGGCCAGATGTGTGGTTACCGGGGCGGTTGGAGGGTGGTCTGGTCGCCGAGGTAGGGGCGCAGTGGTTCCGGGATTTCCACGCTGCCGTCCTCCAGGGCGCCGGTTTCGAGGAGGGCGGCGAAGACGCGAGGAAGGGCGAGGCCGGAGCCGTTGAGGGTGTGGAGGTGGTGCACGCGGCCCTCGGCGTCGCGGTAGCGAAGGTTGGCGCGGCGGGCCTGGAAGTCGAGGAAGTTGGAGACGGAGGAGACCTCCAGCCACTCACCGGCGCCGGGCGCCCAGACCTCGATGTCGTAGGTCATCGCGGAGGCGAAGGTGAGGTCGGCGCTGGCGAGGCGGATGACGCGGTAGCGGAGACCCAGCCCGCGCACGATGGCGAGCGCGTCATCGAGGAGCTGCTCGAGCGCATCCCAAGAATGCTCTTCCTCTACGAACTGCACCATCTCCACCTTGTCGAACTGGTAGAGGCGCTTGATGCCGCGGACCTCGCGGCCGGCGCTGAACTGTTCGTGGCGGAAGCAGGGCGTGTAGGCGGCATGGCGGATGGGGAGCTGATCGGCGTCGAGGATTTCGTCGCGGTACATGTTGGTGACGGGCACCTCGGCGGTGGGGATGAGCCAGAGGTCGGTGTCCTGCGCGCGGAACATGGTGTTGGCGAACTTGGGGAGCTGGCCGGTGCCGACCAGCATCTCCTCGCGCACGAGGGCGGGTGAGTAGACCTCCTCGTAGCCCTGGCCGCGGTGCACGTCCAGCATCCACGCGATCAGCGCGCGCTGGAGGCGGGCGCCGTCACCGCGCAGCATGGCGAAGGCGGTGCCGGAGATCTTGGCGGCACGCTCGAAGTCGATGTAGCCGTGATCGTGGCCGATCTCCCAGTGCGGGCGGCCGCCGTCCGCGGTTGCAGGGTCCGTTGCCTGGGAGACGGGGACCGGCGGGTCGATGCGGCGCTCCTCGCCGGCGGCGGCGTCGCCCTCGATGACCACGACCGCGTCTGCCTCCCCGCCGAGGGGCACGTCCGGGTGGGGGATGTTGGGGACGAGCAGCAGCTGTGTGTCGAGCGAGATCTCGATGGTGCGGAGCTCAGCTTCGAGGTCGTCCAGCTGCCCGGCGACGGCGCGCTGGGCCTCGATGAGCTGCTGGCGCTCCTCGTCGTTGGCGGCGCTACCGATGCGCTTGCC
>JBJHDC010000098.1:0-10741 GCA_050486345.1 Dehalococcoidia bacterium
ATCCGGCGCCCACCGAGATCTACCCGGCTCTGATCGTCGGCAGCGTCAGTTGTTTATAAGAGCCAGGGCGAAGCACCGGACGCACCGCGGGGCCCGCGGCTGTGCAGCGGGCCCCTGGTGATCATCGGATGAGCGTCATCAGATGATGGTTACTCGATGCGAATTACCGCTGGCGGGTTGCCGCGCGACCCACAACCATGAATCCAGCCAGGATGGCAAGACCGATAGCTGCCAGGCCCATGGTCAGACCGGATGGACCGGCCAGACCGGCGTTGCCGGAGTCAGCTGGCGGCGGCGTGCCGTTGTCGTCGCCGTTGCCGTTCTCTTCACCATTCTCGTCGCCGTTGGCATCGCCGTTCTCTTCGCCGTTGCCGTTCTCTTCGCCGTTCTCGTCATCGTTGTCAGCTTCCTGCTGAGCGAACAGCGATGTCTGGGCGTTCTCAACCTCGGCGGCACTTGCAGTCGCCATCGTCGCGAACGCGGCGAGCAGCGCAATCACGCCTACGCCAACCAACCGGAGCCGATGTTCCAGTACCAAGTTCTCCTCCTCCTACAACGAGAGCAGCCTGCTATCTGGTGCGCCCGTGCAGGCTCCGGGCCAAGAAGTGGGCCGTTCACACGACACCATCCCCTGCCACACAACCTAGCCCCCCTCACATGGCGTAGAAGGCACGAACCAGCCGTCCGGCATTACGATTTCATAGCGTTCCTAGACACAGGGCTGAACGCAATACGTCAACTTCCCTCCGAAAACGCTCGCTCAAACCACATAAGGATGCGCTCGCGCACCTGTGCACGTGCCTGTCGGAGGCTGTGACGCGCGCCCGGGATCACCACCAGTTGTTTGGGCTCGCGAGCATAGGCAAACAGCAGCTCTGAGGACTGCGGCGGGAGTCGAATGTCATCTTCGCCATGGATCAGAAGCAGCGGCCGCGGCGACAGCTGTGACACCGACCGTACACCCCCGGTCTGGCTCGCCAGCGTGACCACGGCCCGCACGAGGCGCGACCCCGCACCTGCTTCAATCACCACCGCGCCACCAAACGAGTGCCCAACGAGGCCTACCCGCTCGATGCCCTGATTTCGGAGCCAGGCGAGGCCAGCGCGGACATCGTGCACGCCCTCCTCCACGTCGTTCGGAAAACGGTGGATGCGGAAATCCACGCGCAGCGCCCCCCAGCCACGCTCCACGGCGTCGCACGCCAGCGTCGGGTAGAGCGCCTCCGCCGGGCCATCGAACCCGCCGTCACCGCCGCCCACCATGAGCAGCGCCGTGCTCGTAGGCTCGGGCGGAGCATCCCAGCGAGCCTCCACGGTGCCGCGAGCCGCATCCATGCGGACCGTCTCGCTCCGGTCGCTGTCCATACTCACAGCTCGAGCGCCGTGCGTGCCTGACGGAACACCGGGTCGTCTGCACGAAAGTTGTCAGCATCCACACCCGCCAGCGCCGCGAGGTGCCCCGCGAGGAGCTGACCCGGCACAGCCTCCACGATGGGCGCGAGCCACTCTCCCACATCTGCAATTCGGAGCCACTCGGTGCCGGCGGGAGCCGCCACTGGCGCAACCCACGCAGCCGCACACCCCAGCGTCCGCACAAACGTGGCTGCCTCCTCCGTGCGCTCGAGCCCCGGGCCACCGCCTGCAAAGAGCAGGAATGCGTCGTCCTCGGTCACCTGCACCTGCGGCCCGTGGAGGAACTGCTCGACGGCATGGCCGCGCACCGGTCGACGTGCTGCCTCCGCGATCTTGATGCCGGCCTCGTGCGCGGAGACCTCATGCGGCCCCGCGCCCAGCGCCACGATGTTTCGACGCTCCGCCCATGCTTCCGCAAGTTCCCGGACATCGGCTTCCAGCTGTAGCGCGTCCGCAACCGCCTGGGGCACGGCGGCGAGATCCCCCGTCGCACCCTCCTGCACCGCATCCGCGATGCGCGCCGCGAGAAGCATCGCGGCGGTGTGGGAGACGGTAAACATCGAGCTCGGTTCGCGCTCGGTCGTGCGGAGGATGGTCGTACCCATCGGCAGGTCGGCAACGCCAATCGCGGACTCACTGCTCGTAATCAGCACCACCGGCACCCGCTGCTCGCCGAGGACCGCCAGCGCGCGCCTGGAGAACCGCTTCGTGCCACTATGCGTGAACAGCACGACCGCGTCCTGTGAGCCAAGATGCGGCGGGTACGCCACGAAATCATGCGACGACCATGCGGCAGCATCGAGGCCCGCAGCGCGCAGCAGCATCGCAGCCACACTCGCGGCATTCCACGATGTGCCGATACCGACCGTGTAGACGCGCCGAGCGCTACTCAGGGTCTCGGCAGCGAGATCGACAGGCTCCTGGGCAGAGAGCAGGCGATCAAGCTCCTCGGGCTGTCGCTGGATCGCCGCGTAGAGACGGTAGTCGCTGATCTGACGGGTCATGCTCCCTCAATTCCCTCTCGAACCACCGTGCGATCGGTCAGGATGTGTAGGCAATCCGCGCGAGGCCGAGGGCGATGAGCAGGACTCCCGCCCCTACCAGACCACCGGTGACACGCAGGTTCATCGGACGGCTCATCGTGACCCGCGCCAACCAGAGGATGTCGCCCGCGAGGAACAGCACAATCCCGCAGATCAGCAGCGCAAGTGTGAGCGTGTCGGCCATCGCATCAGCATACGGCTCGTCCCCGGGAACCGCGCGGGCCGCCGCGTCGTTGACCTATCAGACGGACGTCCACATCGCTCGCCACACGTTGAACCCATCATTGAAGGAACACACAGATGACACGAGTACGAACCTCATGGCTGGCACTCGCGCTGGGCGCCATCGCGCTCTTCGCCGTGGCATGCAACGGCGCGTCCGCCTCGGACAACCGCACTGACCAGGAGGGGCGCGTCCCGTCTTCTGAGCAGGGGGGCGGAGGAAGCACCGGCGGCGAACCCGTCGTGATCGACCCGACCGGTCCCAAGCCAGCCGACCCGGATTCGCCCGTCTCCAGCAACCCCGGCCTGCCACCGGACCACCCGGGTGACCGCCCGGTGGACGACGGCAACGGCTCGAGCGGCGGCGACCCGGCGCCCCCGGCCCCCGTGGACCCGGACTTGCCGCGCAAGCCGGAGCTCGCTCCGATCGATCACCTCGAGCTGATTGTCCGTGAATCCTACCCACCGCAGTACGCGGTGCAGATCCAGAGCGGGATCCCCAGCGGCTGTGCAGCATACGAGCGCACCGAAGTGACCCGCGACGGCAACACATTCACCATTGAGGTCTGGAACAGCATCATCGACGACCCGGACATCGCCTGCACGATGATCTACGGGATTCACGAGCAGACGGTGAACCTGGCCGATGACCTCACGCCGGGTCAGGAGTACACGGTGCACGTGAACAACGAGACCATCACCTTCGTCGCCCAGTAGTTCCCACCAGGGACACCCAACAGGGAGGCGACGACGACAGCCCTTGAGCCTCCTCTCAAGGAAGCGCCCCGGCTCCTTCACCGAGCCGGGGCGCACTGTTGTCCGGTGACGCGAGTCAGTGCCGCCTACTGCAGCGGCGACTTCCCCGTCGGCGTGAGGCGCGTGATCTGGTGTTGCTCACGGTCGATGAGCTGGACGACCCGCGGCCCGATGTTCGTCTTCCAGTGGTCGCTCTCGTACACCGCCTCGTACAGGCGCACGCGCTCTGCCTCGTCCACGAACCGGCGCATCCAGACGTAGATGGACTCTTCCTCCTCGCCCACGAACGACGCGAGGATCACCATTCCCTTCGAGACCTGGAACGGGATGATCTCCTCTTCCATCAGCTTGACCCACTCGGCCTGCTTACCGGGGAGCACGTGATAGCGGCGGAGTTCGTAGAGCATGCGGTTTCCTCTCAACGTTGGCTGGTTGGGATCGCCTGCCCCATTGCGCGGGTGCAGACCGCCGAGAGGCTAGCACGGATCGCCCGCGCCTTCCGGCCAGTTCACAGCAATCCTGCTCGACCACAGCGAGCCGCTGCACGTCTCACGCAATCCTCGTACCATCCGCGCGCATGAGCGGAGGGGATAGATGGCAAATCGATTCGATCTCACCGGACGGGTGGCGCTGGTCACCGGGGGGAACCGCGGCCTGGGCCGCGGCATCGCGCTGGCGCTCGCAGAGGCCGGCGCGGACATCGTGATCGCGGCGCGAAACCAGGACACCGCCCGCGCCACGCAGGTAGACATCGAAGCCCTCGGGCGCCGTGCCACCGCTGTCGCCTGCGACATGCGGCAGCGCGAGGACATCGAGGCTGCTGTCCAGCACTGCGCCGACACGTTCGGACGGCTGGACATCCTTGTGAACAACGCCGGCATGGGCATCTCTGCCCGTGCCGAGGAGGTGACGGACGAAGACTGGGATGCAGTCCTCGACACGAACCTGCGCGCGGTGATGCGCTGCTCCCGTGCCGCCTTCCCGTGGCTCAGGGACAGTGGCCACGGACGGATCATCAACCTCGGGTCGATGTACTCGATCTTCGGCTCGCCCAGCGTGCTCTCCTACGCGGCGAGCAAGGGCGCCGTGGTGCAGTTGACCAAGTCGATGGCCATCGCCTGGGCGCGCGATGGTATCCGCGTCAACGCGCTCGCGCCCGGCTTCATCGCCAGCGACATGACGGAGCACTTGCGTACGGATGAACGGCGCTACGAACGCATCATCGGCCGCACACCGCTCGGGCGCTTCGGGGAGCCCGAGGACCTGGCAGGGGCGGTGATCTTCCTCGCCTCGGATGCCTCGGAGTTCATCACCGGTCAGACGCTGCCCATCGATGGGGGCTACTCGATCACCTAACCACGCCGTCGAAGCGCACACGGGACTCAGCCAATCGCACCGGATTCACGCAGAGCCTCGATCTCCGCATCACTGAGGCCGGACTCCACCAGCACCTCGTGCGTATGCACGCCGAGGGGCGGCGAGGGGCGTACAGCACGCGTGGGGGTCTCCGACATGCGCGCGATGGGACCAACCACCTGCTGGGGGCCGGTGATCTCGTGGTCGAAGTCCACCATCATGCCCATCGCCTGCACCTGCGGATCATCCGAGAGTTCCTCGGGCATCTGCACAGGCGCGACCGGTACACCCCCGGCCTGAAAGGCCTCCATCCACTCGGCCACGGTGCGCGTGCGGAAGACTTCCACCGTCTCGCGTTCCCACTGCTCAAGGCGCTCGCTGTTCTCCGGGTCGAACGGGTCGAAGCCCTCGTCATCCGTGAGGTCGTGCTCCATCCCCAGGATCTTGCGCGCCGCGTCACGCGTGGGGCGGGTGAGGCAGCCGATGGTGACAGCACCATCCTTCGCGTTGTAGCTACGGTGGTAGAGGCGCGGCGACCCGGAGGCGGACCGACGGTATCGACGGCGCACCGCCAGTTGATCCGCGTACGAGCCGTTGTTTGCACGCACCTCGCGCACCTCCGCCAGCATCGGGTCACGGATGACCTGGTCCGTGATCGCGTGGCGCATCACATCGAAGTCCTGGATCGAGAGCGCGGACTGTAGCAACGAGGTGTCGATGAGCTGGCCGCGGCCGCTCTCGCGGCGGTGGTAGAGCGCGGCGCAGATCGCCATGCACGTAGCGAGGCCGGTGGTGTAATCGGCAATCGCCGGCAGCAGCTGTCCGGGCGATCCGTCCGGGCTCACTTTGTCGTTCCCCGCCACCAGCCCGCTGTGTGAGCCGGCCACGATGTCCGTCGCGCCTCGCTCCGCCCACGGCCCCTCGTGGCCGAAACCGGTCATCCGTCCGTAGATGAGGCCCGGGTGCAGCGCGGAGAGCGTCTCGTAATCGATCCCCAGCCGCTCAGGCACGCCCGGGCGGTAGTTGGTGAGTACGACATCGAACCCCGGGATGATGCGATGAATGAGCGGGGCGGCATCCGGGTGGCGCAGGTCGATGGTGATGGACCGCTTGCCGCGGTTGAGCGACTGGAACCGCTTCCCCTCGCCCGGCACAATCGCGCCCGCCTCGCGGTAGGTCTCGCCGTCCAGCGGCTCCACCTTCACCACATCGGCGCCGAGGTCGCTCAAGTTCACGCCGGCGAACGGCCCCGCCACGATCTGGGAGAACTCCAGTACCCGAATCCCGGCCAGCGGCCCCTGCGGCGTTGCGTTGGTCACCGTACCAGCCTCTCAATCAGCTGCAAATGCAGTCGGAGCTTGGGCGCGAGCGTATCGAAGGGCTGGGCGAGGGGCTACTGGTCGGGGGCGTCCGGCTGCTCCGAGACTCGCGTGGCGTGAGCATCCTCAGCGTCCGTTGCAGGCGGCGGAAACGCGGTCGCAGGCAAGAAGTAGTGCTCCCGATACCAGCGCAGTTCCTCGATGCTCTCAACGATGTCATCCAGGGCGCGGTGGGCCTGCTTCTTCTCCTGCGGCTGCGGGCCGTGCGGATACCAGCGCCGCACGAGCTCCTTGATGGTGCTGACATCGACGTGGCGGTAGTGGAGATAGGCCTCCAGCTTCGGCATCTCCCGCCGCAGGAACCGACGGTCCTGCGCCACGCTGTTGCCCGCCAGCGGCGACATGCCCTTCGCCACCCAGCGGCGCACGAAGGCGAGCGTCTCCCGCTCCGCCTCCGCCACGTCCACCTCGGAGGTGCGGATGCGGTCCACCAGTCCTGAACCCGTATGGGTGCTCACGTTCCACGCATCCATGAGCGCCAGGTCCTCTTCCGTGCGGCGGATCGCCAGGTTCGGCCCCTCCGCAAGCACGTTCAGGTCACCATCGGTCACCAGCGTGGCGATCTCGATGATCACGTGGCGATCCGGCTCGAGACCGGTCATCTCAAGGTCGATCCAGACGAGGTTGTTCGGGTGACGCTTCACACCCGCAGCCTACGCGTGCGCGGCAATGACGTCACGTGCACATCTGCGAATCGGGGTGTCGAGATTCAGGATCCGCTGGTAGGGTGGAGGTTGGACCAAGAACGGGCCGTGTAGTGAGGTTCCTCAGCAGGATGGTTGTTGTTCCTCGATTCGCGGTATTGCTACTCGCAATCGCGGGTGTACTCGCGGTTGCTTGCGGAGGAGAAGAACGCGTGGTTGAAGTAGGCGACCAGGTAGCCGTGCACTACCGCGGCACCCTGGATGATGGCGAAGAGTTCGATTCATCCGCGGGGCGCGACCCGCTGGCCTTCGAGGTCGGCGCCGGTCAGATGATCCCCGGATTCGATGAAGCCGTGCGCGGCATGAAGGTGGGCGATTCCAAGACCGTCCGTCTGGAGCCGGATCAGGCATACGGAGAGCGCCGCGAGGATCTGCTCCTGGCGATCCCAACGAACCAGGCGCCCGACGGCCTCGAGGTCGGCCAGCAAGTCTTCCTCGACAACAACATCCCGGCGGTCGTGGTGGAGATCGATGAAGACGAAGTCACGATCGATGCGAATCACCGGCTTGCTGGCGAAGCGCTGACGTTCGAGATCGAAGTCGTGTCGATCAACTAGGAACAGCAGTCAGGCCTCCGCCACGGGGGCGGCCTGTAGCTAGCCACAACAGAGGCCCGTCCTTGACGGGCCTCTGTTCTTGTCTCGAGGCGATTAGCTGAGCTAAATCGGCAGATCGTCGTCGGGCACGCCGTGCGAGCGGTAGACGTTGCGCACGGCCTCGCGGACCTCGTCTTCGCTCGTGTACTTGCGGCTGGGGATGCGCGTGAGGATGAAGGCGACCTCGCGGTCCACGCCGCCCTTGTCGCGCCCCATCGTGAGGATGGCGGGTTTGGAGATCGGGTAGTGGAAGCCTTTGAAGGCCGTTTCAAAGTCGGCTTTGGACGCGTGTGGCTTCAGCATCGTTCCATTCCTCTTCTGTCGGCCACCGTTGCAGGCCTCGCGCCGGATCCTACCGGGATTGCCGGATATGCGCGCGCCTGCATCATCCTGGAGCTCTGACCTAGGTCCCGAGTGTGGGCGCCGCGTCCGCCTGCACAATCTGGAAACGCGCATAGGCCTGATCGATGGTCGCGATGGCACGGCCCCGCCACACGACGAAGGCCTCCTCGTACGTGCGGAACGGACCAAGGACCGGCGCCGGTCGCACCAGCTCCTCGAACGACGTGTCCGCGTACTCACCACCGACCACGAAAAACGGCACGGAGATCTCCACTCATCCAGCCCAGGATCAACCCGGTGTGTTCCTCGCGCGCTTCGCGGGATTCACACAGAATCGACCACCAACATGATGCTTCGACGCACTACCATCGTGCCATGGAGTACCTGTTCCGTGCGACGATGCGATCCGAAACTCCTCTGATTTCGTATGTTCATGTAATGTAGTCACCAGCCTGCCCGAACACAGGACCATAGTTCGGGATGGCCAGAGGGAGGGAACCCCATGCCGCTGTACGAATACTTCTGCGAGCCGTGCGACGGCACGTTCGAACTGCTCCGTCCGACGCGTGAAGCCGCGCTCGCGCAGCCGTGTCCGAACTGTGACGAGGACTCCAGGCGCATCGTCTCGCACGAGTGGTCGGCCTTCATCCACCGCGACGGCGTGCCGCGCCGCCTGCCCGATGACGGCACGTACCGCCACCTGGGCAAGAAGGTGTCGAAGCCGCTCACGCACACCATCGATGGCTACCGCCATCCGGAGATCAACCCGGCCTGGCGCGAGACGAAGCCCCCCACCCTGGAGGAGCTCGAGAAGTTCGAGCTGCAGCACCAGGCGAAGGAGGAGTACTACGCCAACCGCGGCGCCAACGTCATCAACGCCGACATGGAGAAGCAGGAGCGCGAGTTCCGCAAGCGCCTGACTCGCACGACCGGCACCAAGCGCGTAGAGCAGGAGAAGCGCCGCGTTCTCCAGCAGATACGTGATGATGAGTCCCGCCGCCTGGCTGAGCGCAACCGTCGCGCCAAGGCCGCCCGCGAAGCCGCAAAGAATAAGAAGCCGGACGTCGATCCCGTCAAGTTCGACTAACCTGAGCGTTCGCCGATCTGGAAACAGCCCCGCCTAGGCGGGGTTGTTTCGTGCCCGCTAGGAGCCACGCGCCCGCTCGAGCGACTGCCGCACGGCATCCAGGACGGGACCGACCTCCGGCGCGCGCCCACCCGCGGCCGGTCCGGTCTGCTCCGGGTCGGGTGTCGGTTCGTCGCCCAGCAGCAGCTCGCAGAGCGCACTCGCGCACCACGCCAGCGCATGGGTGTCGTAGCCACCTTCGAGGACCGCGATCAGGCGACTGTCGCAGAGGCTGTCTGCTGCCTCGATCACCTGCCGCGCGACCTCCGTGTAGCCCTCGGTCGTGACGTTCAGCATCGCGAGGGGATCCCGCGTGTGGGCGTCCCAGCCGCACGAGACCAGTACCAGTTCTGGCTGGAACCGCTCCATCTCGGGCAGGATCAGGTCGCGATAGGCTGCGAGGATCGCGCGATCGCCAGAGCCCGGCGCCAGCGGCACATTCACCTTCGTGCCGCGCGCCGGCCCGATACCAATTTCGTGCACGTCACCCGTGCCCGGGTAGAGCGGCGAACCGTGGGTACTGGCATAGAACACGCGCGGCTCGGCATCGAAGATCGCCTGTGTCCCGTTGCCGTGGTGCACATCCCAGTCGAGGATCGCGACGTGCTCTAACCCACGAGCAAGCGCCGCGGCAGCGGCGATCGCCACGTTGTTGAGGAGGCAGAACCCCATCGCCCGGTCCGCTGTCGCGTGGTGCCCCGGTGGCCGCATGGCGACGAACGCATTGCGCACGCGCCCCTCGAGGATCGCCTCCAGCGCCGCCAGCACCCCGCCCGCCGCCCGCCGCCCGGCGCGCGAGTGCCGGTGAGTCCGGCACGGTGTACGTGTCTCCATCCAGCCACGTTCCACTCGACGCGGCGCGCACCTCTTGCTCCAGCAGAGAGGGCGTGTGCGCCGCCAACACCTCGGCGTCTGTCGCATCGCGTGGCAGCAGCTCCAGCATGCGCTCGCGCAGACCGGTAGCCTCGAGGTGCTCCACGATCGCGGCCAATCGCTCCGGGCGTTCCGGGTGCCCTTCGGCACGGTGCACGGCAGAGCCGGGGTCGGTGACAAAGGCGGTGGGAAGTCGTGTGTTCGCCATGGGCGCACGATAGCGCGACCTCGGTCCGCCGTGCGTCCCCTCGCGCCGATACTCCGGTGCCGTATACTTTCGCCCGACACGAAGGATGCAGAGCAGGGGGACACGTGGAGTATCGCTATCTCGGCAACTCAGGCCTCGAGGTCTCAGTCGTCGGCATCGGCACCAACAACTTCGGCGGCCGTATCGATGCCGCGCAGTCGGCGGTAGTCGTGAACCAGGCGCTGGACGAAGGCATCAACCTCTTCGACACGGCCGATATCTACGGTCGCGGGCAGTCGGAGGAATGCCTGGGCGCGGCGCTGAAGGGGAAGCGGCATCAGGCCGTCATTGCGACCAAGTTCGCGCAGGCACTCAACGAAGGCCCGATGAACGCCGGCGCATCGCGCCACTACATCATCCGCGCTGTGGAGGATTCGCTGCGCCGGCTGCAGACCGACTACATCGACATCTACCAGGTGCACCGCCCGGACTCGCGCACGCCGCACGAGGAGACGCTGCGCGCCCTCGATGACCTCGTGCGGGATGGCAAGGTGCGCTACCTGGGCAACTCGAACTACACGGGCTGGCAGATCGCGCACAACGCGTGGATCTCACGCACGTACGGCTACACGCCGTTCATCGCGGCACAGAACGAGTACTCGCTGCTCAACCGCCGCATCGAGGCGGAGGTGATTCCGGCTGCCGAGACGTTTGGCCTGGGCCTGTTGCCGTTCTTCCCCCTTG
>JBJHDC010000099.1:0-10619 GCA_050486345.1 Dehalococcoidia bacterium
GCCCTGACCGAGCTGCACTTCATGGCGGTGATGCGGGAACAGCGCGAGTTTTCGATCCGAGTCGGTGTTGCCGGGGTTGTGGTTGGCGTGGCCTCGTTGGTGGCGCTGAGTGCGCTGGTCGCTCCTCCCGCGTGGTCGTATGTGGGCGTGTTGCTCTCGGTGCTGATCTCGACGGCGGTGCTGGGCGGGGCGCTGATGGCGATGATGTGGGGTCACTGGTACCTGACCTCCGGGCGGCTGCCGAAGGAGCCGATGGAGCAGATGTCGCTGGTGCTGCTGGTGGCGCTGGTGGCACAGGCGGTGATCGTGACGGTGGGCGTGTTGGCGCCGGTACGCGAGGTGCCGTTGACTGAGGGTTTCGGCGTGAGCCTGGCGGAGAATCCGGCTGTCTGGCTGCGGATCCTCGTGGGCATCGCGTTCCCCATCGTGGTCACGGTGCTGGCATGGAAGGCGGCGCAGATCCGCGGCATGATGTCTGCGACCGGGCTCCTTTACATTGCGCTGGGGGCTGTGCTGGCGGGCGAGGTGCTGGCGCGTGGGCTGCTGTTTAGCACCGGCCACGCGGTGTAACACCCTCTTCACACCTGCCGTCCGCCTGCCGTGCATCCGCCGGTAATCCGGGTATGATCATCGCGCGACCGAAACTCGTTGCTTCCCCCCGGGTTCGGCGCAGGGAGGTCATCCGTGGCCGACGGCTATTCCACCCGCCCCGAGCGTATTGATCCGTTCCCTGACCGCCGGATGCGAATCCGCGCGACGCTCCGCGACGTATCGAAGATGCAGGGTTCGAATCCTGACGTGAAGGGCAAGCCATCCGGCCGTACGCAGGATGGTGCGCGTGAAGCGGAGGATGCGGCCCTCATGGCTGCGATGACGGCGGGACAAGTGGATGCGCTCGAGCACCTGTACGACCGCTACGCAGCCCTGGTCTTCTCGGTCAGCGTGCGCATCCTGCGGGATGCGCAGCTCGCCGAGGATGTGACGCAGGAGGTCTTCCTCCGGCTGTGGCGGCAGCCGGCGTCCTTCGACCCGGAGCGGGGACGGTTCATCAGCTGGCTGATGTCCGTGACGCGCAACCGGTCGCTGGACGAGCAGCGCCGCCTGACGCGGCGGTTCCGCGTCGAAGACCGGGACGAGGACTCCACCGGGGACGTACCGGGCGGTGACCGGCTGGACGACCCCGAGATCGCCCTGGAGCTGGGCGAGCAGCGCGCGGCGGTGCGAGCCGCCATGACGCGGCTGCCACCCGCTCAGCGCGAGGTGATTGAGCTTGCCTACTTCGGTGGGCTCACGCAGATGGAGATTGCGGAGCGCACGGGCGATCCGCTGGGAACGGTGAAGACGCGGATCCGGCTGGGTATGCGCAAGCTGCGTGAAGCCCTGCTGGACTATCTGCCATCGAACGGAGAGACGCAGGCGTGACCCCCGAGGAACGCGAGGCACTGCTGGCCGGCTACGCGCTCGGCACGCTCAGCGCACCTGATGCGCTGGACGCCGAGCGGTTGATCCGGACCGATGAGGATGCTGCTGCGGAGTACGAGACGTACCGCGAGCTGACAGACCTCATCGCGCTCTCTGTGCCGCTGCGCCGTTCCGACCCGTCTCTGCGCCAGCGCGTGCTGACCGCAGCGCGGAGCGACCGTCCTCGCTGGCAAGGTGGCATTTTCAAGCGCCGCCACCTGCCTATGGCGGGCCTCGCGGCAGCGTTGCTGGTGGTGGCCGTCTGGGCCGTCAGCCTGCAGCAGTCCATCCACTCCCTGCGCCAGGAGACGGCGCTGCTCACGGCTGTCGTTGAGGCGGAGGTGAAGCGCACAGAGGCCGTGGAGATGGCCAGCGCCGCGGTTGCCGAGTCCCGCACGCTGGGCAACCAGCTGGAGATGGTGCTCCGCGATCAGCAGGCGATTCTACAGGTACAGGCAGACCCGGATGCGTACCGCATTGACCTGAGCACCACCAGCGCCAGTCATGGCGCGGTGGGCCAGTACATGTGGAGCGATGTTGCGAATGTGGGCGTGGCGCTGGTCCAGCACATGCCTCCGCTGCCGGTGGGCTCCAACTACAAGGTGTGGCTGGAGGATGAGCTGGGCCGCATCGTGCTGGTGAATACGTTCACGCCGGATGAACAGGGCAACGCGCAGGTGGTGCTCCAGCACACGAACGGCGCTGAGGCGATTCGCCTCTACATCATCCCCGGCGCCACGGGCAGTAGCTCACGCGAAGGCCCGATTGTGCTCCACGCCGTGCTCGACCGGGAGCTTGCATCGGCCGTCCCGGAAGCGACGGAGACGGTTGATGAGGCGGGCGACGCTGACGAGGACGCAGTGATCGACGACGACGATCCCGTTTCCTGAGCAGGACTTGCTGCTCTCCTCGATTGTCGTTTGATCACTAGACCGGACGGGGTTCTTCCTCGGCGTCCGGTCGTTCAGCCGACTCCATCGCGAACGGATCCTCGGCAGGGAGTTGCTGATCCTCGGGGACTTCATCGACGCGGGCATCCAGCGCTCGATCGCGCGGGCGCTGGCCGACCTTGCTGTGTGCGAAGGCCTCGTCGGCCGTTTCGCCTTTCAGGCGGCTGTCCACGTACCAGAAGAGCTCGCGGATGATCGCGACCAGCGGGATGACGACGAGCATGCCGAGGATGCCGAACGTGGACCCGGCGATCGCCAGCAGGAGCACGACCATCGCGGGATGGATATCCACCGCGTGGCTCTGCAGGCGCGGGACCAGCAGGTAGTTCTCGGCCGCCTGCACGCCGAGGAACAGCAGGGCCACCCAGATGAACTGATCGGGCTGGGTGGCGGCCACGATGATGAGCGCGGGGATCGCGCCCAGCCACGGACCGATGATCGGGATGAGCTCGGTCAGTCCGGCCCACACCGCCAGCGCGAGTGACATGCGCACATCCATCAGCGTGAGGCCCACGCCAATCGACACGCCGACGATCAGCGCGAGCAGGAGCTGCGCGCGGATGTAGCGGCCCAGCAGGTGGTCCGACATGCGCCCGATGTTGATGGCGTCCTGGCGGAATGAGTCGGGCACCGCGTTCACGATGTTGTTCGACACGAAGTGACGGTCGCGCATGGCGTAGAACATGAAGAACGGGACGATCAGGAAGCCGAAGACCATGCCGATGGTGCCGGTGAGCGCGCCGAATGCGCCTCGGGCGGCGTTCGCGAGCACGAGGGCGGCTTGCTCCCCGGCGCCCTCCGCGAACGTCTCGAGGCGTGCCTGCATGTCCAGGGGGACGCGCCGCTGGTACTCCTCGAACCAGACGAGCAGCTGTGCACGGGCGCCCTCCACGATTACGGGGAGATCCTCGATGAACTGGTCCGCCTGTTCCACGGCCAGCGGGATGAGGGCGATGCCGGCCCCGATGAGCATGGCGGTGCCGAAGAGGTAGATGCCGAACACGACTGCGCCCCGGCGCCACACGTCGCCTCGATGCGTTTTGGCGGGGATGAGGGCGGCGATCTTGTCGACCAGTGGCGAGAAGGCGTAGGCCAGTACGGCTCCGAGGGCGAACGGAAACAGCGCCTGACGAGCCTCCCAGGCGACGAAGAGCACGAGGGCGAGCATGACGAGCCAGAGGCCCGTACGCCAATGCGATTTGGTCACGTTCGTCATTGTCCCACCATGAGCCGTCCGGCGCTGCAACAGCCACATGCCGATTGACAGCGAGGCTGTCCGCGCTCAACGATGAGCTCATGGCTGACATCGAATCGATCGAGCGCACCCTCACGCGCGGCGGCTACCGGCTGACGGGGCCGCGGCGCACGCTGGTCGACGCCATGCAGCAGCTGGGCGATCACTTCTCGGCGGAGCAGGTGCTGGAGGCCTCGCCGGGTGTGGGCCGCGCGACGGTATTCCGGACGCTGCGCCTGTTGCAGGACCTGAGCGTGGTCTGCCAGGTGGTGATGGACGATGGCAGCGTGGCCTACCGTCTGGATGAAACCGACCACCATCACCACGTGGTCTGTTCCGATTGCGGCGCGGTGAGCAACTTCGAATCCACGGACATCGAGGGGCTGATCGAGCAGATCGCGGTGGAGACCGGTTACTTCATCGAAGCGCACCGGTTGGAGCTGTACGGGCGCTGTCCCGCCTGTCAGGCCCGTGATGAGGCTGTGGAGACCGACGCCGCGACGCCCTAGCACCCCTCGCGCGATGATTCCGGGCGGCGATGCGTCCGCGGCGCCGCTGTGCCGGGGTTGTTGGTGAGACTCTGGCTCACTATCGTGGACCTACGTCGCAGCGCCGCCTGACGCGTCCGCCGGCGGGAGGATTCCCATGCATGACCGCCCCGCCTCCGTTACCACGGCACATGTCCCCGCGCGCCAGCCGCTCGACGCCGATCACCCGCACACCTCGTTCGCGCTTGAAGTGCATGGCCTGTGGGCCGGCTACCCGGGTGTGGAGCCCGCCGTGCAGGATGTAAGCCTTCAAGCTCCGACGGGCGAGCTCGTGGGCCTCATTGGTCCTAACGGTGCGGGCAAGTCGACGTTGTTCAAGGCCATTCTTGGGCTCGTGGAGCCGATGCGTGGCGAGGTGCTTGCCTTCGGGCGGCCGGTGCGCCAGGAGCGTCACCAGATCGCCTATATGCCACAGATCGAGGAGGTGGACTGGAGCTTTCCGGTCACCGCACGCGATGTGGTCTTGATGGGCCGCTACTTTGGGCCGCGCCCGTTCCGCCCGTGGAGCCGCGAGGATCGCGACCATGCTGAAGCGGCGCTGGAGCGGGTGGGACTGGGTGGCCTCGGTGGCCGGCAGGCGGGTGAGTTTTCTGGCGGGCAGCGTCGCCGGATTCTGATGGCGCGCGCAATCGCCCGCGGTGCCCGTCTGCTGTTGCTGGATGAGCCGTTCGCCGGGCTGGATGCGGCGGTGCAGCACGACTTGCTTGAGATCCTCGATGCGTTGGTGGACGAGGGGCGCACGGTGCTGATGGCGACGCACGACCTCACCTGCGTTGCCAACTCCGCGGACGAGGTCATCTGCCTCAACCGCGGGATCGTGGCTTCCGGTCCGCCCGAGGCGGTGCTGACGCGCGACGTGCTGACGGAGACGTTCCAGCGCCACCTGCTTGCGTTCCTCGGCAGCGAGGGCAGCGTGGAGACGATTCACGTGGACGCCGGCAATGGGCTGAGCGTGGACCGCAGCTGATGATCGACTGGTTCACTGAGCCCTACCAGTACGAGTTCATGCAGCGGGCCCTGATGGTGCTCATGATTGTGAGCGTGGTGAGCTCGGTCGTGGGGGCCTTTGTGGTGCACAAGGGGCTGGCGTTTTCGGGCGATGCGCTGGCGCACTCCACGCTTGCCGGGGTGGCCGTCGCGTTCGTGTCCGGTGGTAACATCACCCTCGGCGCGCTGGTGGCTGCGGTGCTGACGGCGCTGGGGATCTCCTGGACTCGGGATCGCGCGCGCATCTCGTATGACACGGCGATCGGCATCCTGTTCGTGGCGATGTTCTCGCTGGGCATCCTGATCATCTCCACGCAGCGGGGCTACACGCCGGACCTGTTCTCGTTCATCTTCGGCAACATCCTGGGTGTGTCGGAGGGGGACATCCTGGGGGCGTTGGTGCTGGCGGTGGTGGTGCTGGCGTTCGTGATCGGGTGCTACCGGGAGCTGCTGTTTACGGCGTACGACCCGGCGATGGCGCGCACGGCGGGGATCCCGGCGCAGCTGTTCCAGTACGCCATGCTGGTGATGGTGGCGGTGGCGGTCGTGATCTCGCTGAAGGCGATCGGCATCGTGCTTGTGAATGCGATGCTGATCATTCCAGCGGCCACCGCGACGCTACTGGTCCAGCGGCTGCATCGCATCATGCTGCTGGCGATGGTGATCGCGGCGGCGTCCTCGTTGGCCGGGCTGCACATCTCCTTCCACGCTGATGTCGCCACGAGCCCAGCGATTGTGCTGGTGGCGTGCGCGTTCTTCTTCGGCACGCTGGCGGTCACCTCGTGGCGGCGGCGGGTGCGGATCCCGGCGGCGTGGTCAGCCGAGGTGGTGGCGGATCCGGCCGATCCCGCGGCACGCTCGTAGGCGATCTCGAAGGCTCGCTGCGGCTATCGCCAGAGTTTGGGGCGGGCTGCCATTGAGCGCATGTACAGGGATCGTTATCGTGGGAGCCAGAAGGACGGGGTAATGGCGGACGATACGAATGGCACTTCCGACAAGCCGGTGCGGCCACAGGTAGACCGCAAGGCGCGATTTCAGATCGCAGCCCAGCGACCGGAGAAGCAACCGGCGCCCGAGCGCGTGGGCAACTGGAACGAGGTCTACTTCCTGTACGACCTCGAAACCGCCAAGATCGAGGCCGAGCGCTGCATCCAGTGCCCCGCCGCCCCCTGCCAGAAGGCCTGCCCCGTCCACAACGACATTCCCGCTGCGCTCTGGGAGCTGGAGCAGGGGAACATCGACGGTGCGGCGAACATCTTCCGCGACACCAGCGAGCTGCCCGAGATGTGCGGCCGCCTCTGCCCGCAGGAGCGCCTGTGCGAGGGCCATTGCGTGGTGGGCAAGAACGCACTCCCCGTCGCCATCGGCAAGCTCGAGACCTTCGTGACGGAGCGGCAGCGCGCCGCGGGTCAGTTCAAGACGCCCGAGGTGGCACCGGCGACGGGCCACAGCGTGGGTATTGTGGGCGCCGGGCCGGCCGGCATCGCGGTGGCCGAGCGCCTCGCGAAGCGCGGGCACCGCGTGGTGATGTATGACTCGTGGCCGCGGCCGGGTGGCATCCTGCGGTACGGCATCCCGAACTTCAAGCAGAACAAGGCGGCCGTGGACCGTAAGTTCCAGGATCTGCGCGCCCTGGGGATCGAGATTCACACCGGCGTGCACATCGGCCGCGACCTTTCGTGGTCGGCGTTCCGCACGATGTACGATGCCGTCTTCATGGGGGCAGGCGCTCCGGACAACGCGCGCCTGGGCGTTCCGAATGAGGATGCGCCGCGGGTCATGGACGCGACCGAGTTCCTCGTGCGGGCGAACCTGTCGACTTCGGACCTACCCGCGACGCTCTCTCGCCCGCTGCCGAAGCTGGAGCGGGTGGTGGTGATCGGCGGCGGGGACACCTCGATGGACTGTGTGCGATCGGCCCGTCGCCTGGGCGCGGACGAGGTGACGCTGGTCTACCGGCGCACCGAGTCGGAGATGCAGGGCCGTATCGAGGAGCGTGAGCACGCGCGCGAAGAGGGCGTGCAGTTCGAGTTCCTCGCGTCTCCGCTCGCCGTTCTGATCAACGAGGAGGGCGAGGCGATTGGCGTGCGCTGCCAGCGGATGCAGCTGGGGGAGGCGGACGACACGGGCCGTCGCCGCCCGGAGCCGATCCCGGGTTCGGACTTCGATCTGATGGCGGACATGGTCGTCACGGCCATCGGCTATAACGTGGACCCGGAGTGGGGCGAGATCGTGCCGGACCTGAGTCGCGACCGCTGGGACCGGTTGGTGGCGGACCCGGAGACGATGAGCACGAACCTGCCCGGGGTCTTCGGCGGCGGCGACATCGTGAACGGCGCTGACCTCGTGGTCACCGCGCTGGCCGATGGCCACCGCGCTGCCGAGGCCATCGACGCGTACCTGAAGACGCTCGACCGCCGTCCGGATGACGAGTGGGATTCTCGACGCGAGGACGCTGCGCTCCTCGACTGATCCGTCACGTCTCGTTGTCCTCGCGCCACTGTCGATGCGACAGAGGCGCGTGCATGTCTGCATGCATCGCGTCTCAAGACGGCACGATCCCGTGCGGGGATTGCTACACTGGGTTACTACGCTCGGTTCAATCCGAGCACTGAGTAGCGACCACTAGTTCAAGTAACCCGCCACGCGGGTAGACGGGATTCGATGCATGGCAATCGAAGTGGGCCAGGAGGCCCCGGATTTCACACTGCAGGATGAGAACGGTGAGCAGATCACTCTCTCGGAGCTCCGCGGTACCCCGGTGGTGCTGATGTTCTATCCGCACGATTTCTCGCCGGGCTGTACGAAGGAACACTGTGACGTCCGAGACAACCACACACAGTGGATGGACAGCGGAGCGAAGGTGTTTGGCATCAGCCGCGACAGCCGCTGGGCACACGCGGCGTTCAAGCAGGCGGAGAACCTTCCCTACTCGCTCCTTTCGGACATCAAGGGCAATGCCGCCCGTGAGTATGGCGTCTGGAATGAGAACGGCGGCATGGCAGAGCGCGGCACCTTTGTGATCGATGCCGAGGGCAAGGTGACGTATGCGCTGCACAACCCCGCCAGTGAACTGCGCGACCACGACGAGGTGGCGGGACACATCCAGTAGCGCCGTGTGCCTGGCGCCGTTTCCGGCGATGTGACTACGCACTGCCTCGATACGGTGATGACCGTACAACGCCCGTCGTGGTGGCCACTGGCCTCCCGGCGGGCGTTGCGCTAGGTTGAATCAGCAACGCGCGAGGGCGAATGGGACGCGCGATACCCCACTGGCGTGGGGAGGGAACGACCATGGAGCCAAAGCTCACCAGTACCCCTGACGGCCAGTACTGCCCGGTTCGCGCCACGCTGGCGCTGGTGGGGCAGAAGTGGGTGCCGCGCATTGTCTACGAACTCGCGGGCGGTACCCGCCGCTTCAACGAGCTTGCTGCGAGTGTGGGCGGCTGCAACTCCCGTACCCTCCGCGACCGCCTCGTCGTCCTCGAGGATCTCGGCATCGTGGAGCGCACCATTGTGCATACCTCGCCGCCGTGGGTGGAGTACGACCTGACGGAGCGGGGTCGTGCGCTGTCGGAGGCGCTTGCGCCGCTGGGCGACTGGGGTCGCGCGCATCTGAGCACGGAGACCATCTCGCGGGTCGTACACGATGCAGATGACGGCGGCTGCGAGGATGAAGTCGCACCGGCCTTGAGCCGGGCGCACGTGCCATGACCGCTGATTCGACCGTGCCGATCCCGTTCGAGGATCTCAGCAAGGGTGACGTCCTGCCGGCGTTTCCGCTGGAGGTGAGCACGGACGAGGTGCGCGCGTACCTGGAGGCGACCGGAGAACCGGTGGAACGATGGTCGGGGCTGGTGCCTCCCCTGATGCTGGTGGCACGGATGATCGGCGGACTGCTCGCGCGCGTGGCGATCCCGCATCACTTGCTGCACGCGGGCCAGGAATTCGAGATGCGTCGAGCGCTCCGCGTGGATGAGCTTGTCGAGCTGCGACCGACGGTCACGGCGCTGGGGATACGCCAGGGTGTGGTGATGGCGTCGTTCGGTATCGATGCCGTGGCCGCAGACGAAGAGGTGGTGGCGACCTCGCGGGCGTCTGTGGTGGTGCCGCGGCCCGAGGCTGCAGAGGCGACCTCGTGAGCGCTCCGCAGATTGAGCCGGTCACGCGGGTGATCGACCAGACGCGGGTTGATGCCTACGCCGAGGCCGCGCCTGACTTCAATCCAATCCACCGTGAGACGCCCGAGGCCTACACCGGGCCGTTTGGCCGCCCGATCGCGCACGGCATGCTGCTGCTGGCACTGGCCTCGGAGGCGATGGCTGCCTCCTTCGGGGAGGCGTGGGCGGCGAGTGGGTCTATGAAGGTGCGCTGGCGGGCGCCGGCAATGCCGCCGGTGACGGTGACGGCCTCGGCGGAGCTTGAGTCAGACGAGGACGGGATTGCCACCTACGCGTTCTCCTGCGCGACAGACGAGGGCGAGGTCCTGCTGACGGCACGGGCCTCGGTCCGCTACGCCTGAGCACGATGACCGGCGACGAGCCCCTGGACCGCTATCACCACTTTGGCGCCAGCGCCTACGACCAGGTCTGCTTTGCCTGCGGGGACCGCAACCACCACGGCCTGCACATGCGATTCGAGCGTGCGGAGGGCGGCGTCCTCTGTCGCTACACGCCCCGCGAGGCGGACCAGGGGTTCCCGGGCACCATGCACGGCGGCATCATCTCCACGCTGCTGGATGAATCGATGGCGTGGGCGTTGTGGGCGGAGGAGCGGGCGCTGGGTGTGACTGCGAAGATGGAGACGCGCTACCGCCGCCCGGTACCCTCGGAAGCGCCGCTACTGGTACACGGGCGGGTAGCCGCGAAGCGCGGCCGCCGCTACGAGCTCGAAGCACGCGTCGAGGACCTCGATGGCGTGGTCCTGGTGGAGGCATCGGCGCTCTTCCTCCGGCTGTCGCCGGAGGAGGAGGCGGTGGTCGTGCGTCGTATCGGTTGGGTGCGGGACTAGCAGCACGCGGTCAGGTGGCGGCTCGCTTGCGGACGATCGTCTCGCGCGCCGCACCGAGGAAGAACACCCCCACCATCACCATGAGCGCGGCATTCACGATGATCGCCCAGCCGAACGACGTGTAGTCGGCGATCGCGCCCAGCAGCGGTGGCCCGATCAGGAATCCCACGTCCCCGGCGGAGCGGTACATGCCCATCGCGACGCCTCGGAGGTGGGGTGGGGCGATATCGACGGTGTACGCGGCGGGTGCGGGGCCGGCGATTGAGGTGCCGAAGGCGAGCAGCATTGCCGCGACAATGAACAGCGTGAGGCTGGGCGCCCAGGCGAGCATGAAGAGCGCGGCCCCCATCACGATGCACCCGGGCACGATGGCCCACTTTCGCCCCACGCGGTCTGCGAGGATGGCGGACGGGGCGATCAGCACCATGT
>JBJHDC010000100.1:0-10412 GCA_050486345.1 Dehalococcoidia bacterium
AACCTGACCTGGGATGACGTAGAAGTCGTGGAACTCGGCGGCTACATGAACATGATCGAGGCCTTCCTGGACAACCGCCTGGACGTGAAATGGAACGCCTGCAATTCCGCCACATTGCATCGGGTTGCCAATGCACCGCGCGGCGTGCGGTTCATTGAGTTCCCCCATGATGACGAAGAGGCGGTCGCCCGCCTGTAGGCCCGCCTTCGAGAGCATTTCACGCGGGTCGACGAAACCGATGGCCGCGAGCCCGTACTTCGGCTCCTCGTCCCAGATCGTGTGACCGCCCGCGATGATGCCGCCGGCCTCGGCGACCTTGGCGGCGCCGCCCTGGAGGATGCGGCCAACCTCGTCGCGCGGAAGGGACTCCGGGAACGCAGCGACGTTGAGCGCGAGTGCGACCTCCGCGCCCATAGCAAAGACATCGGAGAGTGCATTCGCCGCCGCGACAGCGCCGTAGGTGTAGGCATCGTCCACGGGTGGCGGGAAGAAGTCGATGGTCGCGACAAGGGCGCGGTCTTCGCTGATCTCGTAGACCGCCGCGTCATCGGCCACATCGATGCCGACGAGCAGGTTGTTGAACTCCAGGCCGGAGAACTCCGAGGTGAACGGGCCGAGGACATCCTGCAACCAGCCCGGCCCGGCCTTGGCTACACACCCACCGCACGAGGTCAGACTGGTCAGCGGTACGGTTTCGTTCATCGTTCGTCCTCGCATCTCCCGGCCTGTCGCGGCCGGTCACGATATAGTTGGCACCCAGGATGGGGTGAATGTGAACCAAGATAGCAAAGCCACATTGCTGCGGGGCCTGCCCAGCGTGCACGCGATCCTCGAGGCGATGCGACCACGCGCCGCCGCCGGAGACGCGACCCCCTTCGCGCGCGAAGCGTTGGAGGAGGCCCGCCGGAACGCTCAGACTTCCGGCGCCGTGCCAGACCTCGATGCGCTGGCGGAGCGCGCCCTGCAACTACAGGCGCTCGCGAACGCACCCACCCTGGTCCCGGTCATCAACGCCAGCGGCGTCATCCTCCAGACGAACCTCGGTCGCGCGCCGCTGAGCGATCGCGCGTTGCAGGCGGCGCGGGCCGTCAGTACGCAGTACTCGAACCTGGAGTTCGACCTCGAAGCCGGCACCCGGGGTAGCCGGCACGAACACGCGCGCACGCTCATCCGACGGGTGACCGGCGCCGGGGACGCCATGGTGGTGAACAACAACGCCGCCGCCGTCTACCTCGTCCTCCACGCACTCACCGGCGGGCGCGAGGTGATCGTCTCGCGCGGGCAGGCCGTGGAGATCGGCGGCGAGTTCCGCATCCCGGACATCGTCGCGGAGAGCGGTGCGCGCATCGTGGAGGTGGGCACCACCAATCGCACCGCCGCGCGCGATTACGCGAACGCCATCACCGAGGAGACCGGGGCCATCCTGCGCGTCCATCGATCGAACTTCCGCATCAGCGGCTTCGTAACGGAGCCCTCGCTATCGGAGCTGGCCTCGACAGCACGCGAGCACGGAGTGCTGCTCCTCGACGACCTCGGCAGCGGCGTGCTGATCGACACAGCGCAGTTCGGGATGACGCACGAGCCTACGGTGCAGGAAAGCCTGAGCGGCGGCGCGGACCTGGTGCTGTTCAGCGGCGACAAGCTGCTGGGCGGACCGCAGTGCGGCATCATCGCCGGACGGGCAGACCTCATCGAACGCCTGCGCCGCCACCCGCTGGCGCGCGTGCTCCGGGTGGACAAGCTCACCTTCGCCGCACTTTCCGCGACGCTCCTCGCCTACGCGCAGGAGACGGCGCTGGAAGAGATCCCCATTTGGCGCATGGTCTCGACGCCACTCGAGTCCCTCGAGGCGCGCGCGGCGGCATGGGTCGCAGCAGCAGGCACCGGCGAGGTGCTGGACGCACGCACGATGCTGGGCGGTGGCAGCCTCCCCGAAGAGAGCGTCCCAACTCGGGCCGCAGCCATCGATGCCCCCGACGGCGCGACGGCACTGGCGGCGTCGTTGCGGCAGAATGCGCCGGCGATCATCGCCCGCATCCAGGATGAGCGCGTCCTGCTCGATCCGCGCACCGTCGATCCGCGAACAGACGGCCTCGTGAGCGAAGCCCTCGCAACCCTCGTGGCCGCACCAACCAGCTAAGGTCTCAAGCCCCGCCTACTGCACTACCACCATCGCCTGCATGTACGGGTGCACCGTGCAGTAGTAGGCGTATGTGCCCGGCGTGTTGAAGGTGAACGCCCACGATTGCCCCTGCCCGAGCATCGGCGAGGTAAACGTCCCGTCATACGCCACCGCATCGTGCGGGGCCTCGTCGCGGTTGATCCACGTCACCGTCGATCCCACACCCACCGTGAGCTGATACGGGTAGCCAAACCCGCGGATCTCCGCGACGGCCCCCGAGGCCGGCGGTGGTGGCGGCGGGGGAGGCGGGGGAGCGGGCGCCGTTGTGGGCTGCGGAGGAGGTGGCGGCGGTGCGGTGGTCGCTACCGGGGGAACAGTTGCCGTCGCAGTCGGCTCTGGCGTGGGCTCAGCGGTTGCAGTAGCCGTCGATGTGACCTCCGGCGTCGAGGTTGGCGGGGGCGTAACGGTAGCCGTCGGCTCCGGGGATGCGCTCGGCATTGCTGTCGCTGTTGCCGTCGCTGGCATGGTCGGCGTGGGCGTCACGGTGGGCTCGGCCGCCGCATCATCGCCGCCGCATGCCGCAACACCGAGGAGCGCCAGCGATGCTGCCACCAGCAGTAGCCCACCGCGCCATCGAGGTTGTCGAGTTCCCGTTCCCATCGCCCGTTCCCTGTCTCAGGTCGTCACCGACCAACGCCACGCGCTATGTAGCGCGTGCATCATGCGCCGACGTGACGATATGCACACGCGTCCCGTGTGAGTTTTCGCGCGATTCTCGACGTATGGAAGGAATGAATCGTGTCCGTCAGGACTCCTCAGGAAGCTCGACACCCAGACCGGTGAGCAGCGCACGGGCGTCAGCCGGTGCCGCTGCGATGTACGGCGGCACCGAGATCTGCTGCGGCGAGAGCAGCAGCGGATGACCATCCACCCGCAACAGGATCCCGCCCACTGCCCGCAATACTGCCGTCCCACCTGCGATATCCCACACCGATCGAGGGCCGGTCGAAAAGTAGACATCACCGCTGTTCTGCGCCGCGATCGCCAGCTTCACGGCGGCGGAGCCGCACGGGTAGACCTCGTACGGCAGCCGGTACTGGATGCCGCGGCGCTCGAAGTCGTTACGGGAAACCACGACCCGCTCCACGATGCCGTCGTCCGGCAGATCCGGCATTGGCTCGCCGTTACTGCGCGCCTCGCGACGGTCCGCCGTGACGAGACCGCTGAGGACAGTCTCCTCCCACGGCAGCCCCACCGCACCGAGCACGAGTCGGTCGTCCACGAAGAGCCCCACGGAGACTCCCCATTCGGGCAGCCCGCGCAGGAACTCGCGCGTCCCATCGATGGGATCCACGACCCACGTTGGCTCGCCGTGGATGAGCGGCGCCACCTCGCGCGACTCTTCCGAGAGCCACCGCGAGCCCTCCAGCAGCGGCATCAGGCGCTGACGCAGGATGTCATCTGCCGCGTAGTCAGCCTCGGTGACCGGCCCCTCACCGGGCTTGTGGCCCACCAGCATGCGCCGGCCACGCTGCACCTGCAGAATCGCCTCGCCAGCCTCGGCCACAGCAGCCTCCATGCCAGCGCGCGCAGCGTCGAGGTCGATGCGGTCGAGCCACGGCATGGTGCTCTCCGGTGCTTCACTCACAGGGAGCTGCCGCCATCGAGGATCAGCATCTGGCCGGTCACAAAATCGTTGTGGCGGATCAAGGAGAGAATCGAATCCGCGACCATCTCCGGCGTCGCGATGCCGCCCATGGGCGTACGGCTCTGCTGACGGCGCACGAAGTCGTCGTAGCCGTCACCGAGTCCACGCGTAAGCCATGGCGTGTCCGCAAAGCCCGGCGCCACCGCGTTCACGCGAATCTCCGGCGCCAGCGCGCGGCCCAGGTACCGCGTCATGTTGATCACCGCCGCCTTCGAGGCCCCGTAGGGGATCGAGGATCCCCCCGCGAACACTCCCGCCGCTGAAGCCACGTTCACAATCGCGCCCTCGCCAGCCGCGCGCATGTGCGGCGCTGCGGCACGGGTGCAGTTGAAGGTGCCACGGACGTTCGTGTTCAGGATGTCGTCCCAGACCTCATCCGTGACCGCCTCCAGGTCCCCATGCGGAATGAAATGGGTCATCCCCGCGTTGTTCACCAGGATGTGCAGCGCGCCATAGGTATCGACCGCGGCTTGCATGATCGCGCGGCAGTCAGCATCCCTGGTCACATCGCCCTGCACCGCGTACGCCGTGCCGCCCGCCGCGCGAATCGCCTCAACGACCTCGTGCGCGGCTTCCTCGGAGCGAGCGTAGTTCACGATCACGCGAGCACCGAGGCTCGCCAGCAGCTCAGCCGTGCACCGCCCGATTCCGGACGAGGAGCCGGTGACGACAGCGACCTTGCCTGCAATCTCCATGCGCCGTCCTGCTCCCCTGCTCCTGCGGTGGCTACGCAGACCCGATGCTACACTCGCTTTGAGGATGGCGGTGCGATCGCCCTCGTCCGGAATTGCCGTGGCGACGCGACCGCGCGACTGCCGCGATCGGTTGTCGCGATCGATTGTAGGGACACACCCCACTCATGGCTGTACACGCCGCAACACCCCCGCGCCCCAGGGCCAGCGCCGACCTGATCCGCGATCTTCAGCGCGCCGTCGGCACTGATTATGTCGTGCACGAGGCCGACGACCTCATCGTCTACGAATACGACGCCACCATCGAGCGCTTCCTCCCGGATGCGGTGGTCATCCCCGGCACGTCGGAGGAAGTCGCAGCCGTGGTCCGCGCCTGTCGCGCCCACGGCGTACCCGTCATCCCCCGCGGCTCCGGCACCGGCCTCGCCGGTGGTGCGGTACCCATCCTCGGCGGAGTCCTCGTCTCCCTCACACGCATGAACCGCATCCTGGAAATCGATGTCGAAAACCGCGTGGCGGTCGTGCAGCCGGGTGTGATCAACCTGCATCTGCAGGCGGCCCTCGAACCGCACGGACTCCTCTACGCTCCGGACCCCTCCTCGCAGCGCGTCTGCACGGTGGGGGGCAACATCGGCACAAACGCCGGCGGCCCGCACACCCTTGCGCACGGCTCCACCGTGAACCACGTGCTGGGGCTCGAGGTCGTGCTCGCCGATGGCAGCCTCGTACGCCTCGGTGGCCGCGTGCCAGACGTGCCCGGCGTGGACCTGCGCGGGCTCTTCGTCGGGTCCGAGGGCACCCTGGGCATCGCGACCGAGATTACCGTACGCCTGCTCCGCGCCCCCAGCGCCGTGCACACCATGCTCGCCGTCTTCGAGTCCATTGAGGACGCCTCGGCGGCGGTCTCCGCCGTCATTCGCGGCGGTGTGATACCCGTGGCGATGGAGATGCTGGACCGCGAGATCATTCGCATTGTGGAGCCGCGCATCAAGGGCGGCTACCCCATGGACGCCGGCGCTGTACTGCTGCTGGAGGTTGAGGGCGTATCGGAGGGCGTGGAGGAGGACACTGCACGGGTCATCGAGGCCTGCCGCGCCGCCGGTGCGCGCGAGGTACGTGATGCCGAGACTGCACCCGAGCGTGAACGGCTCTGGGAGGCCCGCAAGGCAGCCATCGGCGCTATCGGAGGGGCCTCTCCAGCGTTCTACCTCCTCGACGGCGTGGTCCCGCGCACGAAGCTGCCGGAGGTGATGCGAGGCGTCATGGAGCTGACGGAGGCCTACGGCTTCGGCTGCGCGAACGTCTTCCACGCGGGCGATGGCAACCTGCACCCGCTGGTGATGTTCGACCCGGATGAACCGGGCGCGGAGGAGCGCGTGCTGGAGGTCGGCGGCAAGATCATGCGCCTCTGTGTGGACGCGGGCGGCGCAGTAACCGGTGAGCACGGCGTGGGCCTGGAGAAGCGCTCGTACATGGACTGGATCTTCGACGCACCGTCGCTCGCAGCGATGGAACGCGTACGCGATGCCTTCGGCGGCCCTGAGTGCTTCAACCCGTGCAAGATCCTGCCCACCGGCCACGGCTGCGCCAGCGGCCATCGAGCAGAGCTGGCGCACCACCTGGCCACGCCGGGTGTCTACCTGTGACCCCGGACACCCCGGCTCCCGGCTCCGCGGCGGACGGGATCGCCACGCTCCGCCACCAGCTTCCCGCAGACATCGAGCGCTCCACGCACGCGTTCGCGATCGACGACATTGAACCACAGGTCGCATTCTCCCCGGACGACCCGTTCGAGGTCGCCGAGATTCTGCAGATCGCCAGCGCGCACGGGCTGACCGTGGTCCCGCAAGGCACCCGCACGGCGCTCACCCTCGGCCGCCCGCTGGCCGCGTACGACGTTGCGCTGGAGCTGCGGGGGCTGCATCGCGTGGTGGAGTACGTACCGGCCGACCTCACCGTCTCCGTCGAAGCCGGCATGCACCTCGACGCGCTGCAGGAGGAGCTCGAGGATCACGGCCAGTACCTGCCCATCGACCCACCGCCGAACGACCATGTCTCCATCGGTGGCCTGCTGGCCACAGCCCGCTCCGGAGCGTGGCGCGGGCACCTCCCGGCGGCGCGTGACCTGATCCTGGGCGTGCAGGTCGCGCTGCCCAACGGCGAACTGACGCGGTCCGGCGGTCGCGTGGTGAAGAATGTGACTGGATACGACCTCCACCGCATGCACACCGGTGCGCTGGGCGCCTTCGGCGTCATCACCGAGGCGACGTTCAAGGTCGCTCCGCGCCCCGTCGCCACGCACACCGTGCGCCTGGCAGCAGCCACCGTCGAGGACGCCGCCGCCCTGGGTCGTCGCGCCTGGGATGAGTCGCTCGCCGTGCGTGCCATCACCGTGCTCACCCCATCCGCCGCCGAAGCGGCCGGGCTCAACGCCGCCCCGGCAGTCCTCGTGGACTGCGCGGGCAGCGAGGCCGCCGTGGAGCGCTCCCTGCGTGACCTGCGCGCTCTTGCCACCACCGAGGAGGCCGATGAGGCCACATGGCAACGACTCCGCCGGCTCGCAGGTGAGCAGGATGCCGTGGTGCTGCGCGTCGGGGTCCCCCCAACGGCCATCGAGGCAACGCTCGAAAACCTCGGTGCTGCCGGTTGCACCACCTGGGCGCACGTCGCCGCAGGCGCGGTGCTCGGCCATGCCTCAGAGATCGCGCCGGACCGGGTCGAGACCCTACGACAGACCGTGACTGCTCGCGGCGGCTTCCTGCAGATCGAGAGCGGACCGGCGGACCTCCGGCGGGCGGTGGATCCGTTCGGGGCGGAGCAGGCTGGAATCATCCGCGCACTGAAGGCGCAATTCGACCCGAATCACACCCTGAACCGCGGCCGCTGGCTGGAGGATGTATGAGTAGCCTGCAGTTCGTCGGCCCGGACATCCCGTCGCGCGCGGACCTGCAGAACTGCATCCACTGCGGCTTCTGCCTCCCCTACTGCCCCACCTACGTCGCCACCGGCAAGGAGGCCGAATCGCCTCGCGGGCGGCTTCACCTGATCTCCAACGTCCTGAACGAGCGCATCGAGGCGAGCGACCGCGTGCTCGGCCACCTCGACCTCTGCCTCCAGTGCCGCGCCTGCGAGACCGCCTGCCCCTCCGCCGTGCCGTACGGCCGCATCATGGAGGACGCCCGCGCCGCGATCATCGCCAACCCCGCGAGGAAGCAGCCGCGGTCCTGGCGGCTGCGGGCGTTTGCGCTGCGGCACGTACTGGCGAACCGCCGAATGCTGCGACTTTCGCTCCTCTTCGGACGGCTCTACTCCCGCTCCGGCGTGCAATCGCTGGTGCGCGGTCCATTCCGCCGCATCCTCCCCACTCGGCTCTCACGCCTCGAATCCTCGCTCCCCGCGCTCAACCAGCGCCCCTACCGCCGCACCGGCACGCTGGCCAGCCCGCCGGGAGCCACCACCCGCGTCGCGATGCTGCTCGGTTGCATCCACGGCGAACTCTACCCGCGCATGCACGAAGCGACCGTCCGCGTCCTCGAACACGCGGGCTGCGAGGTGGTCGCACCACCGGAGCAGGTCTGCTGCGGCGCACTGCATTCGCACGCGGGCGACGCCGAGACCGCGCGCGCCCTTGCTCGCCGCAACATCGATGCCTTCGAGCGTGCCGGGGTGGAAGCGGTGATCGTGAACGCCGCCGGCTGTGGCGCAGCGATGAAGGAATACGGCCGCCTGCTGCGCCACGACCCGCACTGGGCGGAACGCGCCGAGCGCTTCTCCGCACAGGTGCGCGATGTCGCCGAGTTCATCGCCGAGCGCGAATTCACACACGACCTCGGTCCCGTCACCCGCACCGTCACCCTGCAGGACGCCTGCCACCTGGCCCACGCGCAGGGCATCCGCTCCGCCCCACGCACGATACTTGGGGCAATCCCCGGCCTTGATCTGCGCGAGATGGCCACGCCCGACCGCTGCTGCGGCTCGGCGGGAATCTACTCGGTCGTACAGGCCACGATGTCCGCGCAGGTGCTTGAGGCAAAGATGGCCGACGTGCAGAACACGGGAGCGACCACCATCGCCACCGGCAACCCCGGCTGCACTCTGCAACTCGAGGCCGGCGTCCGGCGCTGCGGCATGGACGCGGAAGTCCGCCACGTCATTGAGCTCCTCGACGAGGCAATCGAGGCCGGCAAGCGCGGGTAGGTTCGCTCAGGCAGCCCTGAAGAACGATGCCTACCGCATCCCCCCGCTGGACATCGATTCTTCCAGCGTCCATCCCGCGGCCAGGTAGCCCGCGTTGAAGCCATAGGCGTCAAACGCGTACCCGCGCACACCGGGGGCGACGGTGGCATGCTCGCGCGGCGAGGCGATGGGGAACATCGCGGAGACGCCATCCAGGAGCAGACGCTGTGCCGCGTGTGAGCGCTCCGCACGCATCGCCGGGTCAATCTCGGAGAGCGCGTCCCGCACGGCGGAGTCGTACACCGGGTTTGAGTAGCCCCACAGGGAGAACAGGCCGTTGAGGCCCTCGCTGGTGTGCAAGCGGAGGCCGAGGTCCGGCGTTTCCAGTGACTCGAGCTCGAAGACGCAGGCCTCGAAGTCCCCGCGCAGGAACGCCGACTCCCACTCTGACTGCCCCATGGCCATCGAGCGTGGCGCAAAGCCCGCTTCGCGCAGCTGCTGCACCGCCAGGCGGGCGACCGGCAGCATCCCGGAGGTGTCCAGGTGCTGGACGCGGAAGCTCAGCTCCTCCGCGCCCGCAGCCGTGAGCAATGCGCGCGCCTCACTCGGGTCGTGCTGCAGGAGTTGGTGCGTCTCCAACTCCTGCGCAGGAAGGGCATCACCAGCATGCGCCGGCCCCACCGGGCCCGAGATCTGCGAGCCATCGAGTTCCAGCAGCGCGTCACGATCGAGGCCCAGCGAGACCGCACGGCGTACTCGATCGTCCTGGAACGCCTCCACCCAGCGGACCGTCTGACCATCCTTGCGCCCCAACAGCGACAGACCCAGTCCGCGCTGTCGATGCGACGGGCGTGTGATACGCACGGCATCATCGCGGCCGGTGACCGCATTGCGGCTGTCCGCGTTCGGATGCTCGCGCACCTCAAGCTCACCGCGCACGAACGCAGCGTCCAGCTCCGGATCGCCGACGCCGAACCTCACGCTGATCCCCCCCAGCGCCGGGGTGCCGCCATGCCACGCCGGGTTGCGGCCGTACGCCCGCCCCGTGTCCCCCACCTGTGCAGGTACGAACGGCCCGCTCCCTACCTGGTGATTGAACCCCGCGTAGCGCGAGGCCCCGCGAATCGATGCCTCCGGGCGCGCCAGCAGCTCGAAGAGCAGCGCGAATGGAGCACGCAGGCGAAGTACCAGCGTGTCGGCGGAGGGTGTCTCCACGGCGTCGATGACCTCGGTGAAAAGGTAGCTGCCCTCTGCTGCCTGGCGCTCGAACTCGCGCTGGACGGTCTCCGCGGTGATCGCTTCGGTGTTGCTGTCGATGTCCGAGTGAAATCGTACGCCCGAGCGCAGCGTAAACCTGAGGGCGAGCTGGTCGATGAACTCAACCTCGCGCGCCAGATCCGGGTAGACCGCTGGTTCACGTGGATCGATTCCCACGAGCCGGGAGTAGAGCAGCTGCTCCTCAAGCGGGAGCAGTTGATGGATGCTCGCCGGGATCGCCCCCAGGCGGAACTCGCGGGATGAGGGCGAGGGCAGCCGCTGAGGCTGGCCCAGCGTGAGCGCCGTCCCGGGTGTCGGACCAATGCTGCCGGTTGGAGTCGCCGACGATCCGCTGCCGCTGCCGTCACCCGGCCGCGGTGCGATCCGCTTCGAGCAGGTGCGCTTCTGTTACCCGTCGCGGCCCGGCAGCCCGGCGCTGGACGGCTTCGACCTGGTC
>JBJHDC010000101.1:0-10380 GCA_050486345.1 Dehalococcoidia bacterium
GGGTGGCGTTCACTCGCGAGCCGGAGCAGGAACCATGGGGCGGGTGGATCGCGACGATGCACGACCCGGATGGCAACACGGTGCAGCTGTTGCAGCCGTGATAGGCGCGAGCGGGGGAGCGGGCGCTAGGCCTTGCGCCCCTACCAGGACTGCGGAAGGGCGGCCGATCACCACATGACCCTGCGCATTGGTCTCGACTTCGATGGCACGATTGCCGACATCACGTGGGCGAAGCTGCGCTACGCGCGCGAGGCGTTTGGCGTGGAGCTGCCGGCGGAGGCGACGTGGGGCGCCACGGGCCGCGAGTTACTGGGCGAGGAGCGCTACGGCGAACTGGTCGAGGCGGTGCACGGCACCTCGCTCTCCGTGGAGATGCCGCCGATGCCGGGCGCGGTGGAGACGATGGCGCGGCTGCGTCAGCACCACGAGCTGTACATCGTGACGGCGCGCCTGGACAACGAGGCGGAGCTAGCGCACGAGTGGTTGGAGCGAAATGGCGTGGAGGTGGACGGGTTCGTGCACACGGCGCGCGCCTCCAAGGCGGGCCCGTGCACGGAGCTCGGGATCGCGGTGCACCTGGACGATAGTCCGCTGGTGCTCGCCGACGTCGGCGAGACGCTGCCCGCGCTCATCGAGGCGCCGTACAACCGCACGCAGCCCCGCGATCCTCGCGTGCGGATGGTGGAGCACTGGCGGGCGTTTGAGGCGCTGGTGGGGACACTGGCGGTAGAGGCGGCGCCGGAGCGGGCGTAGCACGCTACGCCCCTACGAGGTGCCACGGCTCGAGCATCAGCACGGAACCATTTGCTGTGTACTGGTGTACTGCCTGTAATCGCTCCTCAGGATTGAACAGGCCCGCCGTTGTTTCGGTTTATCCTCAGCATCGCGCTCTCGCTACTCGCCTTCGCGGCTGCGTGCGATGGCAGCCGTCCACCGGGTGAACTCAAGGTCCTCGCCGCGTTCGCGCAAGAACGCGCCGGGGAGGAGGCCACGGACCTAGGTCTACGCTCGGTGCACGTCTTCCCCGCGACAGGGCAATACACCTACCTGTTCGTTGACGCGAGTCTCACGCGAGCGATCACAGTCGATGCTGTAGCGGGGACTCCTTACGACAGCTGGGATGTGACGGTGTCCACTGATCCGAACGACCGTGACCTCTGGCCAGGACTCTCAGCCATCGACCTCGGTCAGATTGAGGTAGACCTCACCGAGGTGATCCGCGCATTCGAGGCCGAGCACAACGGACGTACGCGCAACGTAACCATCTGGAGCACGAACGATGCGGTACAGATCCGTCTGTCCGCGATCCTCGGCGGCATGCTCCGGGTCAGCCCTCAGATCGACCGAACGACAGGTGATGCGTTCGACCCGGTGACCGGCGCGCCGTTCACCGGCTTCTGAGGCCGGCGGCGGCTACGCCCCAGCAACCTCGTACAATATGTCCCGCATCTCCTGGAACACTGGCGCGCGTTCGAGTCGCTGGCGACTGTGGTAGTGCCAGAACGGGCGTAGCACGCTACGCCCCTACGAGAACGCCGATCCGCTGGCTGCCGTGCGGATGGGGTAAATCGCCCTCCGGTTTCGTAGCATCAGGGCATGGAACAGCGACCGGTTGGCCCGCGGCGTGGACGACCACCACATCCCGACGTACTCACACCCGCTGAGTGGCGCGTGCTGGAGTGCGTCCGCGAAGGCGCCTCCAACGCGGAGATCGCTGGACACCTTAACGTCAGCATCAACACTGTTCGCTATCACGTCTCCAACATGCTCGCGAAGCTTGAGCTCCGCGACCGGAGCGAGCTCGCAGCGTGGGATGGCAGGCCGGCTCAGGCGTCGCGGTCCACGTTCAAACGCTTCTCGCTCGCGGCGCCGCTCGCGTGGCTGCGGGAGAGCGCGTGGCCAGCGAAGGCCGCGGCTGGCGGCGGTGTGGTCGCTCTCTCGGTTGCAGGGCTCGTCACGATTGCGGCGCTGAACAGCACTGGCGCCGGATTGGCCCCGCCACCAGCGTCCGTGGCAACGATCACCGTTGAGTCGCCAAGTGAGCCGATGGACACGACGACCGCCAGCGAACTGCACACGCTGGGTGCGGCGGCACAAAAGCGCGCAGAAGATGCGATCTCGGACCCCGAGCTGCGGCAGGTGATCATCCTTCCCGAGGAGGCCACGTCGATCTTCGTGTTCGTCGACGGTGCCGGGTCCGAGGTCATACAGATAGACGCCATCGCCGGCGAGCCATCAGACCACTGGACGATCGACACTGATACCGATCCGGAGAATCGCTACCTCTGGCCGGGTGGACCGCCTCGCATCGAACTCAGCGATGTCCAGATCGATATCGCCGACGTTCTAACCAACCTTGAAACGGCCCACAGCGGACGCACGAGCAGCGTCACCGTCTGGAACGACCGCGGTACGGTCGCGATTCGCGCCTCTGTCGTGCTCCGCGACATCGTCGGCGTGAGCCTGCTCATCGATCCGGCTACTGGCGAGCTTCTCGACTACCCGACTGGCGCGCCGTTCACCGGCTTCTGAGGCCGGCGGCGGCTACGCCCCGATGACTTCGTAGAAGATGTCGCGGGTTTCGTTCGGCATTTCGCGGTGGATGCCGTGGCCGGCGGGGAGTTCGTAGTAGCGCCAGCGGGGGTTGTTCATGACGCGGTCGGCGGCGGCCCAGAAGGCACCGGTGCGGGTCTCGAGGCCGCGCGCTTCGCCGGCGGCCTTGATGTAGGTGAGCGAGAAGTCGCGGTCCTCGAGCGGGACGGTGAGGCGCACGGCCTCCTGGAGCGTGCCGAGCGGCTGCGGATGACGCAGCGCGGCCTGGCGGACCTGCTCGGGCGTCGCGGCCGGGGGTAGCGGCATGTTTGAGATTGCCTGCCAGCCCTCGATCACGATGCCCTCGTTCGAACCGGCGCCGCCAAGCTCGAAGCAGGTGTCGCCGTCGTCCGGCAGGAACGCATCCTCGTAGATCAGATGGGTGATGAGGTCCGGGATCTGATCGGCGACGCCCGTGACGACCATCCCGCCGTAGCTGTGGCCGACGAGGGTGACATCACTGAGGCCTTCGTACTTGAAGACGTTGGTGACGTCGGTGATGTGAGTGGTGAGGTTCACCTCCGGTCCTGCGAGGTGGGAGCGTTCGCCGAGGCCGGTGAGGCTCGGGGTGTAGACCTCGTGCCCGTCGGCGCGGAGGAGATTGGCGAAGTGGCGCCAGCCGTACGAGCCGCCCCAGGCGCCGTGCACCAGTACGAATGTGGTCATCTTGTGCTCCCTCTGCTTCAAGGCGTCTTGCGACCGCGGAACTCCCTCTCCTCCACCCGCCCCGACATGCGGGAGGGCGTCAGGTCATGCGAACAGGGAGACCAGGCGGTCGCAGATCACCTGGCCAACGGCGTACTTCGTCATCAGCGGGTGATCCTCACGGCCGCCCTGGTCATCGAGGATCGTGACGCGATTGTCGTCACTGCCGAAGCCGGCATCAGTGGCTGTGACGTCGTTCGCGACGATCAGGCGCACGCCCTTCTTCTGTAGCTTGAGCCGCGCGTTGTCCAGCAGGTCGTCTGTCTCTGCGGCGAACGCCACCTTAACGAGGGTGCCCCGTGAACTCTGCGTGGGCACAGAGGCGACGATGTCGGCGTTCTCCACGAGCTGGATGGCGAGGTCACCAGCCTGGTCCCGCTTAATCTTGTGATCCAGCGGGTTTGCGGGGCTGTAGTCCGCGACCGCAGCCGCCATGATCAGCGCGTCCGCGTCCGCGCTCTCGCGCAGTACGGCCTCGTACATCTGGGCGTGGGTCTCGACGGGGATCATGCGGACGGTGGCCGGGACCCGCAGGGAATCGATCGTTGAGATCAGCACGACCTCCGCACCACGGTCGCGTGCCGCGGCTGCGATGGCGTACCCCATCTTGCCGGTGGAGCGGTTGCCAATGAATCGCACGGGATCGATGGCTTCCCGGTTGCCGCCGGCTGTCACCACGATGCGACGACCGTTCAGGTCGCCGTGATCGCGCGCCAGCAACGCGCGCAGCGTAGCCACGACTTCGCCGGGATCCGACAGGCGCCCTGAGCCGATCCGCCCGGAGGCCAGCCGACCTTCCGTGGGTCCAGCGAACACCACGCCTCGCTGGCGCAGCAGTGCCACGTTCGCCTGGGTAGCGGGGTGCTCCCACATTTGCGCATCCATCGCCGGCGCCACCAGCAGCGGCGCGGTGGTGGCGATGGCGGTCAGTGAGACGAAGTCATCAGCCAACCCGTGAGCGAGCCGGCCGATCATGGAGGCGGTGGCCGGAGCAATCAGCATTGCGTCCGCGCGGCGGGCGAGCTCTACGTGCGGCTCACCGAAATCCCCCTGCGGGCTGAACATGTCCACGTACGGCTCGCGCCCGGTGATGGAGCGAAAGGCCAGTGGGCGCACGAACTCCGTCGCGTGCGGGGTCATCACCACGTCTACGACGGCACCGACCTGCACCATCTGACTGGCCATCTCCAACGCCTTGTAGCAGGCGATGGAGCCGCTCACGCCCAGCACAATGTGGCAGCCACGCAGCGGGTCGCCTTCGAGACCGGGGAGGAAGTCTTCACGCATTGTCATTGGTTTGCCTCGTATACCAGGCGGAGGCCATCGAGGTTGAGGTTGTCCTCCAACGCATCGAAGCAGCCCGCCTCTTCAGCGATCATGCTGGCATATCCGCCGGTGCCAATCACCAGTGCCTCGTCACCAATCGCCTCCTTGAACCGCCGAACCATACCGCGAACCATCTCCACGTAGCCAAAGAAGATCCCCGACTGCATGGAATGCACGGTGTTCCGGCCGATGGGTCCGTCGGGATGCTCCAGGCTCACTCGGTGCAACATGGCGGCGCGACTGAAGAGTGCCTGCGACGCGAGTCCCATGCCGGGTGCAATAGCGCCGCCCAGGTAGTCGCCGTCGCGGGAGATGGCATCGAAGACGCAGGCGGTGCCCAGGTCCACGATGATGAGCGGCGGGTCATAGCGCTCCAGGGCGGCCACGGCGTGCAGGATGCGGTCCGGGCCGACCTCGCGCGGGTTGTCGTAGAGCACGCGGACGCCGGTGCGGACGCCGGGGCCCACGACCAACGGCTCGACGTTGAAGTGATTGCGGCAGACCTGCTGGAACGTGGAGATGAGTGGCGGCACGGTGCAGGAGAGAATCGCGGCGTCGATGTCCTCCGGCTCGATCTGCTTCGAACGGAGCAGCCCGACCACCAGCATCGCGTACTCGTCCGGGAAGTTGTCCTGGTCGGTGGCGATGCGGAAGGTGGCCTCGAGCTCCTCGCCGTCGAAGACGCCGATGGCGATGCTCGTGTTGCCGATATCGATGGCGAGGAGCCAGCCTTCGGCGTCTGGCGCTTGCACCGCTTCGAGGTTTGTGGGCTCAGTCGCCACCATGAGAGGCCCCTTGCTGATACACCGCCGTACGGTCGGCGTTCGTGGAGTGCCCATCGGAGATGAGCCCGCGCAGTATATGACCTTTTCAGACCCGCGAGCGGCCGTGGATGTTGAAACCCTAACCCGCGGATCGGGAATTGTTACGAGGAAGATCCCCAGTTTTTGGTCGACTCCACATAAGAGCCTTGATCGGCTGGAAAGCACAGTGCTACATTCCAGCGCGGTCGGCGTTGAGGCACACTGTTGCGGCAAGTGGTGCGCCCAGCCGATCGCTGGAATTAGCGATCTCAGGTATCGTCACCTGCCCACCGCATCTTATCAACGGCTTATGCAAGTCTGTGGGTAAGTCGGGACGTTTTGCGTATCCCGCGGGGCGGCGTGTTGTTTGCGATCCCTGGTCGAGGAGTGTGACTGGTGCAAGACGACGCCGTCGTACTCTGGAACGCCACGCTCAAAGCGCTCTCCTCCCAGATCTCCCGGGCGAACTACGACACCTGGCTTGAAGGCACCGTTGGGCTCCGCCTGGAGGACGACACCCTGGTGGTGGGCACCCGTTCGGAGTTCGTGACCGAGTGGCTGCAGAAGCGCCTGCGCCCGTCACTGCTTCGCACGCTGAGCGAGATCGAGGGGCGTCAGATCGAGGTCGCGTTCGAGCCGCTCCCGCCCGCTGAGGAGGAGGTGGCGGTCCTTACGAGCCCGAGCCAGCCACAGCGCCCGGCCCCCGTACGCCCGCGGCTGCGCGAGCGGTATACGTTCGAGAACTACATCGTGGGCCCGTCCAACCTGCTGGCGTTCACGGCGGCGGAGGCGGCGGCGAGCTCGCCGGGGAACCTCTACAACCCGTTGTTCATCTACGGCGGTGCGGGGCTTGGCAAGACGCATCTGCTGCATGCTGTGGGGCATGCGCTGCTCGATGCGGGCCTCGAGGTGGTCTACCTGAGCGCCGAGTCGTTCACGAATCAGCTGATCGCCGCCATCCACCAGCGCAAGATGGCTGAGTTCCACGAGCGCTTTCGGAGCGCTGAGGCGCTGCTCGTCGATGATGTGCACTTCATCGCCGGCAAGGAGCAGACGCAGGAGGAGTTCTTCCACACCTTCAACGAGCTCTATGAGGGCGGGCGGCAGATCGTCATCACCTCGGACAAGGGGCCGCAGCACATCCCGAACCTGGAGGACCGGCTGCGTACCCGCTTCGAGTGGGGGATGATCGCGGACCTGCAGCCGCCCGACATCGAGACGCGGGTGGCGATCCTGCGGCAGAAGGCCTCCGAGCAGAACACGCGGGTGCGCGATGATGTGCTGCAAGTGATTGCGGCGCGGTTCAAGAAGAACATCCGCGAGCTGGAGGGCTCCCTCACGCGGGTGATTGCGTACTCGCGCCTGACCGGTGAGCCGCTGAGCCCGGAGCTGGTGCACTCCGCACTGTCCTCGCTCGATTCGAACGAGCCGAAGCTGCCGCCGTCGCCGGAACTGATCATGGACGTGGTGTGTCGCTACTTCGAGATCGACCGTACCGGGCTGCTTTCGCCGTCGCGGGAGAAGCGGGTAGCTTATCCGCGCCAGATCGCGATGTACCTCATGCGCGAACTTGCTCACCGATCGCTGGTGGAGATTGGCGCCACCCTCGGCGGCCGCGACCACTCCACCGTGCACCACGGCTGGCGCAAGATGGAACGCTCGCTGGCGGTGGACCCTGAGACGCGCCAGGACATCTCGTCGCTGCGCGAATTGATCGAGCAGTCGCGCCGGATCGCCTGATTCGTTCACGCGGCTCCGGCTACCGCCGTTTCATCTTCTACATCACCTCTCGCCCCCTTGTTGATGAGCCGCTCCCCCGTGGATACGGTCTGCCGATGCATGCGTTGATACGTGTGAGCAATTCATGGAACAGGTCTGTGGGTTAGTGCCGTGAATACGTTGAATACTTACACCCTGTGTGAATATCCTCGCGGGCGTTTTTCAGCGGCAGGTGATAATCGATCATCAGGTGATACTCATCGTCACTTCACCCGCAGGGAATTCACAGATTGTCCCCTGCCATAGACGTGTCCCTGAGAGTGAAACCAGCGCGATCGCGCTGGATCAGCGACGATATCCACACTAGCCACACCACTACTACTACGACGATCTTCCGTAGGATGGTCCCTGACCTTCCATTGAACTTCTTCGGTCCCACACCACTGATGGGGATAATCCATGCTCGATGTTGTTGAACTCGCCGTGATCGCCGGGAAAGGGGGGCCCGGCGTCGTCTCGTTCCGTCGCGAGAAGTTTGTTCCGCGCGGCGGGCCCGATGGTGGAGATGGAGGCCGAGGCGGGGACGTGGTGTTAGTTGCGGATGCGCGGCTCTCGACGCTCGACCAGTACGCTGATGGCCGGGAGCGTCGTGCGAATGACGGAAACCCCGGCGGCCCCAACCGTCAGCGTGGCGCATCGGCTTCGACGTTGGAGCTGCGCGTGCCGGTCGGTTCGGTTGTCTGGGACCTCGACGAGGGTGGCGACGAACCGGTGGCGGACCTCTCCGTGGACGGGGAGCGCCTGACGGTTGCTCGAGGTGGGCGCGGTGGCTGGGGAAACAAGCGCTTCGCCACGCCGGAGCGGCAGGCGCCGAAGTTCGCTCAGGATGGACAGGACGGGCAACAGCGCCTGTTGCGCGTGGAGTTGAAGCTCCTTGCCGATGTGGGGCTTGTAGGGCTCCCCAACGCCGGCAAGTCGACGCTGCTGACGATGTGGAGCCGCGCCCGTCCGAAGATCGCGGCGTATCCGTTTACGACGTTGGAGCCGGAGCTGGGTGTTGTCTCGCTTGGCTACGACTCGTTTGTCGCTGCGGACATGCCCGGCCTCATCGAAGGGGCGAGTGCCGGTGTGGGGCTGGGGCACGAGTTCCTGCGCCACATTGAGCGGACGCGCGTGCTGGTGCATGTGCTGGATATGACGCGGGACGACCCGATGGCGGACCGTGAGCTGATCGACACGGAGCTGCGGGAGTTCGGGCATGGGCTTGCCGAGAAACCGCAGATCCTTGCGCTGAACAAGGTGGACCACCCGGACGGCCGGACGCACGTGGAGCTTCTGCAGCCGGAACTGGACGGCCTGGAGCTTCCGTGGTTCGTGATTTCCGGTGCGACGGGCGAGGGGACGCGGGAGCTCGCGCAGCGGGCGCTGCAACTGGTGCGAGAGCAGCAGGCGGAAGAGCAGGTGCGGCGCGCGCCGTCTGACGTGCCGGTGCTCCGCCCGGAGCCGCGCCGGCGTCGCTTTGATGCCTACATCGACGCCGAAGGGATGGCGGTCATCGATGGGCCGACGCCGAACTGGCTTGCGGGCACGCTGGACCTGGAGGTGCGCGAGCCTCGCGAGGAGTTCTTCTCCCGCCTCAAGCGCATGGGCGTGGAGCGTGAGCTGCGCCGCCTTGGGGTGACGGCCGGCGACCGCATCCGCGTCGGCGAGGTCGAGGTGGAGTGGGACGTCTGATGCTCGGCTTCATGCACCGGCTGCTGCACTTCTGGGGCTGGCCGTTTCGATCGCCGGCCTGGAACTCACCCAGCCGTGTGGGGGTGCTGGGGGGCACCTTCGATCCACCGCACCGCGCACACCTCGCGCTGGCTGAGGCGGCACGGGGGGCGCTGGGCCTCGATCGCGTCGTCTTCGTGCCGGCGGGCGACCCGTGGCGGAAGGCGGGACGGGGCGTATCGCCGGCGGTGCAGCGGTTGGAACTGGTGCGCGCGGCCGTGGAGGGGCTGCCGTGGGCGCAGGTGAGCGACATTGAGGTGACGCGTGATGGCCCCTCGTACAGCCAGCAGACGCTGGCTGAGCTGGTGGGACCCGGCGTGGAACTGTGGTTCATCCTGGGCGCCGATGCGCTGGCCGACATGCCCCACTGGCACGAACCGGCGGGCATCGTGGACCTCGCGCGTCTCGCGGTCGCGCGTCGGCCCGGGAGCGAGGGCGAGTTGATTCCCGCAGCGCTGCGGGAGCTGGTGCCGGGTATCGAGGAGCGCATCGATGTGGTGCCGATGGCTGAACAGGACGTCTCCGCGACTGAAATCCGAGAGCGGTTGCATGCCGGGGAGGCGACGGACGACCTGCTGCCTGCGGCGGTGCGGACGCTGATCGACGAGCGCGGGTGGTACGGGACCTCACCCCCCGGCCCCCTCTCTTCCTACGAGGAGAGGGGGAGTCGGTAGGGTCGATCGGCGTGGGTGTGGTGGAACCTCACCCGCCGGCCCTCTCTCCGCTGCAGTTTTCTCGCCGGGATACCCGGCAGGCGAGGAGAGGCGGAGGCAGAAGGGTATTCTGCCCACGACCGGGAGATCGTTAGGCGCGCAGGACGGGCTGGCTCATGTCGAAGCCCTCGGGTGGGCGTCCGACCAGGATCGAGGCGCGCGGGATGGGCGGGGCGAGGAACGGACGCAGATCGGCGTAGCGGGTGAACTCGAACCCGGCTTCATCGGCGAGGGTGCGCAGCGTGCGAGCGGAGCGGAGGCGCGGCAGCGGGCCGCCGAGGCTGATGACGCGCGCGTTCCAGGCGTCGAGTCGGCGGTTGCCGCTGGGTCCGTAGTCCCACACGACGGCGAGGCCACCCGGATCGAGCACGCGGTAGACCTCCATGAGCAGCGCGCGCGCCTCGTCGTCCGTGCGCTGGTGGAGCTGGTAGCCGCAGAGTACGAGCGTGAACGCGCCATCCCGGAATGGTAACGAGAGCGGCGGTCCCTGCACGAAGCCGGCATGGCGGTTCGGATTCGGCTCATCGCGCTGCGCCCGGCGGAGCAGGTCTGCGGAGAGGTCGAGGCCCACGGGCGGGGTGTCGGATCGCAGCTGGTCGTCCAGGGCGCGGAGCAGGGCCCCCCGGCCGCAGCCGATGTCGAGCAGGCGCGTGGTCTCGGTGAGTTTCAGGTTCTCGGGCAGGCGCAGGATGGCGGCGTTAACCACGCTCTGGACAGGCGTGCTCCACCACCACTGCTTCGCCGCTGCG
>JBJHDC010000102.1:0-10349 GCA_050486345.1 Dehalococcoidia bacterium
GTGCTGGAGATCCAGGGCGACCACCGCGAGCAGGTGCGCGCGAAGCTCGAGGCGCTGGGACACCGGGTGAAGCTGGCGGGCGGGTAGGAGTAGAGTTGCGGGGCAGATCGCAGATCGCAGATCGCAGATCTCAGATCCCAGACGCTAGACCCAACGTACGAGGAGCCTGCCGTGACGACCGTCGACTACATCCGCAACACGCTCGCGTTTGCACACCGCGCGCTCACTGACGCCTGCAACGGCACGCCGGAGCAGCTGCACTGGGTTCCGGAGAACGGCAGTCACTCGATTGCGTGGTGCCTCTGGCACACGGCGCGGGTGGAAGACACGATTATCAACGCGCGCTCTCGCCAGGCGCCGCAGGTGTGGAACGAGGAGTGGGCCGAGCGCACCGGGCTGCCCTTCGAGGGTAACGGCAACGGGATGCCAGACGACGAGGCGCGCGAGGTCCGGATCAAGGACATGGATGCGTTCCGCGAGTACCAGCAGGCCGTCTTCGCGCAGACTGATGAGTACCTGGGGTCAATCACCGACGAGGATCTCCAGCGTGAGATCCCGCGTCGCGATGGCGGGACCGAGACGGTGGGAGAGGGGATCTCCCTGCACATGATCGGCCACTTCAACGGCCATCGAGGCGAGATCAACCTGCTGCGCGGTATGCAGGGCATGCCGACCGTGCTCCAGCGGGAGGGTACTCACTAGCGCGCGCTACGAGCCGCCTCGAATCTGCTGCTTCATCTCTTCCCATGCGGTGCGGGCATCCTCGACGGAGCCTTCGTCCTCGATGGTGGAGACGTCGCCGGGGTCGCGGTCCAGGGTGACGGCCTTCAGGACGCGGCGCATGATCTTGCCGGAACGTGTTTTCGGCAGCATCTGCACGAAGTTCAGTTCTCCAACGACCGCAATCGGGCCGAGCTCAGCACGAATCGTCTGCAGGATCTCTGTCCGGAGATCGTCGGAGGCCTCGTAGCCACGCTTGAGCACGACGAACGCTGAGATCACCTCGCCGCGCAGGTCATCGGGGCGTCCCGTGACGCCTGCCTCGCCCACGGCGGGGTGGCGGAGGATGGCGCTTTCGACCTCGATGGTGCCGAGGCGGTGGGCGGCGATCTTGATGATCTCGTCGGCGCGACCGCTGAACCAGACGTAGCCGTCCTCGTCGATCTCCGCGGCGTCGCCGGTGAAGTAGAGGAGCTGGCCGGGGATCTTTGTCCAGTAGTCCTGCTCGTATCGCTCGGGCTCGCCCCAGAGCTCGGAGATCAGGCCCGGGAAGGGCCGCTCGATGACGAAGATGCCCTTCTCGCCCGGCGCGCACGGCTCACCCTCGGGCGTGACCACGCGACCCTCGATGCCCGGTAACGGTACACCGGACGACCCGGGTTTGATGGGCAGCATTCCGAGCCCGTAGGGGTTGCCGATGATTGGGCCGCCGGTCTCGGTCTGCCACATGTGATCGATGACCGGCACGTGGTCGCGGAAGACCGCCTTCTGGAACCACTCCCATGCGGGGGGATTGAGCACCTCGCCCGCGGAGAAGATGCGATTCACCGAGTCGAGGTTGTAGCGCCGGGCCGGTTCTACCCCGGCGCGCATGAGCATGCGGATGGCGGTGGGGGAGGTGAAGCAGGCCGTCACACGGTGCTCCTCCAGCAGCCGGTAGAGGGTGCCCTCGTCCGGGTAGTCCAGGGCGCCCTCGAAGCTAATTGTGGTCGCTCCGATGAGGAGCGGCGCGTAGACGATGTAGGAGTGGCCGACGACCCAGCCGATGTCCGAGGTCGCCCACCAGACGTCCTGCGGACCGAGGTCGAACATGGTGCGGGCCATGTGCGCGACGTGGACGGCGTACGGGCCGTGCCGGTGGACGGCCAGCTTCGGGCGTGCCGTGGTGCCGGAGGTGGCCAGGATGTAGGCCGGTGCGTTCGAGTCGAGCGCGACGTAGCCGCCGTCCTGCCCCTCACCGGCGGCGAGGAAGGCGTTCCAGTCGAGCTCCGGTACGGAGCTGACGGGTGCCGAACCCTCACCGCGGCGGTGCATGACGACCTGCTCCACCACCTCGCTGGCGCCCTCGCCCTCCAGTGCGTCGTGGATGATGCCGGTGAGGGGGACGTGGTTGCCGCGACGGTAGGTGATGTCGGAGGCGAACAGCACCTTCGCTTCTGCCATGCGAATCCGCTCAGACAGCGCGCCGGCTCCGAAGCCCGCGAAGACCACGAGGTGCACCGCGCCGATACGCGTGCACGCGAGCATGAGGGCGATCGCCTCGGCATTTGTGGGCATGTAGACCGCCACGCGGTCACCCTCACCGACGCCGAGGGCGCGCAGACCGCGGGCGATCCGTTCGACCTCGTGGAGGAGCTGTGCGTAGGTGTATACGCGCCGGTCGCCGCTCTCCTCGAGCGCGATGAGGGCGGCGTGGCCGCCGTGGCCGGAGGCGATGTGGTGATCGAGCGCCTGGTAGCAGAGGTTGGTGCGTGCGCCCGTGAACCAGCGGAAGGTCGGTGGCGTCCACTCGAGGACATGGTCCCACGAGGCAAGCCAGGGGAGTGCGCGGGCAGCCTCATCCCAGTACGCCTCCGGGTCCTCCCGTGCGGCATCCCGGGCGCGGCGGATGGTGGGACTGATGAGGTCGGTCATGGCACACTTCGTTTCAGATGCCGGATTGGGGCGCTGGCCGGATAGTACAGGTGTGGTGAGTACCTCGACACCTGCCGTTCCAACGAGAGAGGCGACAGCGCGAACCAGCGGGGGCATCATGAAGTTGCCCGCGTATGACCGACGGACCGGTTCCGGCGTAACCCGCGAAGGAGATCCCATGACTGCCCCCGCACAGACGGCCACGCCGACCGCGCTCCTCGTCGACTGGGCGATCGAGTTGTACCGGCACGGGGTGTCGGAGGCGGACGCCGAGGCGGTCCGCTACCTGCTCCTCGATCACTGTGCCAACGCGATCGGTGGGCTGACGGCGGAGTCATCGCGGACCATGCAGGCATTTGCGGCGGGCCGTCCTGGCTCGGTGCCGGCGCTGGGCGGGCAGCCCCTCTTCGAGGAGTACGCCGCGCTGGTGGCGGGTACCAGCGCGCACGCGCTGGAGTTCGATGACACGCACCAACCCTCCTCGTCGCACCCGGGATCGGTGGTCTTCCCCGCCGTGCTGGCGCTGGCGACCAGCGAGCCGATCACTGCGGATCAGTTCGCGGCCGCGGTGGTGGCGGGCTACGAGGTGGGGTGCCGCGTCGGCCTCGCCGCGACGGCACGAGGGCAGTATGAGCGCGGGTTTCACCCCACGGGTACCTCGGGTGTCTTCGGTGGGGCGATCGCGGCGGGATTGGTGGCGGGGCTGGACCGGGAGCAGCTGATCGACGCCCTGGGGATTTCGCTGACTGTGAGCGCGGGATCGATGTCGTTCCTTGCGGACGGCGCATGGACGAAGCGGATCCACCCGGGCTGGGCGGCGCACTCCGCGATCATCGCGGCGCGCCTCGCGGGACGCGGGTACACGGGGCCGACCGAGCCGCTGACCGGGCCTGACGGCTTCCTGCACAGCTACTCGGGACGCTCGCAGCCGGAACTGCTCACGGCGGGCCTCGGCAGCGACGAGCTGGCGATCCATCGCACGAGCCTGAAGGCGCACTCGTGCTGCCGGTACATGCAGGCACCGATCGATGCAGTGCTTCACCTCATGCGCGAGGCCGATGCGTCCCCCGAGGATGTCGAGGAGATCGCGGTGGGGGTGCTGGAGGCAGGGTGGTCGCTGGTGGCGGAGCCGGACGAGCAGAAGCGGCGACCGCAGAACGAGGTCGATGCGCAGTTCAGCATGGCCTACGGGGCCGCGGCGGCCGCGCTGTTCGGCGAGGTGACCTCGGCGCAGTCGCGGCCGGAGGTGCTCGCCTCCCCGGATCTGCATGCGCTGATGGACCGCGTGCGCTGCTACCGGGACCCGGCGCTGGACGCGCTCTTTCCCGCGCGCTGGCCGGCACGCGTGCAGCTCACCCTCCGCGATGGGCGCACCTCGGAGGCGTACGTGGAGTACCCGAAGGGCGACCCGGAGAACCCGCTGAGTGCCGAGGAGCTGGAGGCGAAGTTTCGCGCGCTGACCGCGCCGGTGATCTCGGAAGCGACGCAGTCCGCAGTGCTTACCGCGGTGGGTGAGCTGGGCGTGGGTACGAGCCCCGCGGATCTCCAGGCGCTGATCGGGACGATTGCGTAGCGGTGCTCCCTCGGTGTCCTGCAGAGCATCGAGCGCTACAACCGTGTGACGGACGGCACGGTCACCATGGCGGCGGACTACCTGCAGACGATTGCTATCCGGGCGTAGGCACGCGACCGATCTTCGACTGGCAGCGCTTCGTGCATGTGTCGAGTACACGGTGTGCCCGTTCGCGAGTACGCTCTGGCGAGCAAGACCAGCACCGGGGCGGTCGTGTGCCGCAGCGGGCCAGGTACTGGCTCACGTAGATGTGATCGATGTGCAGGGGAGGCGAGAGCGATGCAGCAGATGGTCCGCGTGGTCCTGGTTCCGAAAGACGCCAGCGAGGAGGTCGCAGCGGAGAAGCAGATCATCCTCGACATGAAGCTCGACACGGACACCGGTGTGAGTGCGGGGCCGTTGCCGGCGTTTGGACGGATTGGTGACTTCAAGCGCCCGGAGACGCTGTACCCGTTCACGCTGATGATGGACGGTCGGATGGACTTCGGCTCGCACACCACGGATGAGCAGCGCCAGGACATGTTCGAGATCCGCACGGCCCGCCTCGAGGTTGGCGAGGAGGTCGCCTACGCGGCAGGCGGCCAGAGCGAGACCTACGTCATTAGTACGGTGACGCCGCTGATCTCGTAGGGCGCACGACCCATCAGGGGCGCGGTCGCTTCCGCACCGTGAGTCGAATGATCCGTTCGTAGAGGGGGCGCGGCAGCGCTCCGAGCAGCTTCAGGGGGATCGAGAGGCGGCGCGGAAAGTGGATCTCCGCGCGTCCTGCCAGCAGCCCTCGAACGATGCGGTCGGCTGCGACCTCCGGGGTGAGCATGAAGGGCATCGGGAAGTCGTTCCGCCGGGTGGGTTCCGTGTCGACGAAGCCCGGGTTCACGGTGGTGATGCCGACGCCATACGCCGGCAGCTCGAGGCGCAGCGATTGCAGCAGCGTGATGATCGCCGACTTGGTTGAACCGTAGCCGGCGGCGCGCGGCATGCCGTTGTAGCCAGCGACGCTGGCGATGCCGACGATCTCGCCGGAGCGCCGGTCCCGCATCTCCGGGAGCACGGCTCCGATCGCGCGCACGAGTCCGATGTAGTTCACGGCGATCTGCAGCTCGATCGCCTCTACGTCGAAGTCGGCGACTTCTGTAGTCTGCCACTGCCCCGCGCCGTAGATGAGGATATCGATGGTGTCCCACACCTCGTGCAGGCGGCGCACGGCGTCGGGTAGCGCATCGACCTCAGTGACGTCGAGGGGCACCACGTGCACCTCGGGCGCGCCGGCTGCGCGGGCGGTAGCGGCGACGCGTTCGAGGGCCTCCTCGTTGCGTGCGCTGAGCGCCAGCGAGCAGCCCTCGGAGGCAAGGCGCTCCGCCAAGGCCTCGCCGATGCCGCTGCTAGCGCCGATGAGCCAGACGTGCCGGTCACGGAGTTGCATAGGATTCCTCCTCCACCCCCAGTGAGAGCGTGGGCGTCGCTGGGCTACCGATTGAGCCACCAGATGGCGGCGTTCAGTGCGGTCGCGAAGGTCACCCACACGAGGTAGGGCACGAGCAGAGCGGCCGCGAGCGGGTGGATGCGGGCGAACCGCTCAATCATGGCGGCGATCAGGCCCCACAGCACGAGGATGACGGCGAGCGCCAGTCCGAGCCGCTGCATGGTGAAGAAGACGGGCGACCAGGCGAGGTTGACGACCAGTTGCAGCGTGTAGAGGCCGAGCGCGACCTGTGAACCTCGACGGACTGCTGAGTCCTCGGCCGTCCTGCCGCGCCGCCAGACGAGCCAGGCCGCGAATCCCATGGTGGCGTAGAGCGCGGTCCATACGGGGCCGAAGAGCCATTGTGGCGGTGTCCATGCCGGCTTCTCCAGCTGTTCGTACCAGCCGGGAATCGCGTCCTGTGTGAGGAGCCCGACGGCTCCACCGGCAGCCACCGGCACCAGCACCGAGCCAGTCAGTGTGAGCGCTTGATGCGTGCGGCTGGGGGCGGCGTCACCGGTCACGGTTGCGATCCCCTCCGATGGTGGCGGCCTCGAGGTCTGGTGTCGACGGGGGTTCGTCCGCCGGGGACCGGTACCGCTCCCAGTGGACGCCACGGCGGCGGAGGCGCAGCGCGTGCCAGGCGATGAGCGCGATGGTCTTTGCAGAGGTGAGGGGCTGGCGGAGGAGGAGCCGGCCAACGCGCCGTCCGGTCAGCGGGAATCGCTGGACGTTGACCTGTGTGTAGAGCGTCTGCTCGTCGCCTTCATACTCGATTACCTCGATCATCAGGCGTTCCGGATCGTCGATCACGCGCAGGTCGTAGCGGGCCTCGGCGCCGATGAAGGGGGAGACGTACATGTGCTTGGCGGCGGAGGAGCGGTACCCGTCCACGCGGTCCTCGGGCGGGAAGTCGTAGACCCAGCGATCGCGGTGGGTGTTGTTCACCTCTGCGATTACGTGCCGGAGGGCGCCGTCTGCGTCGCGGCAGAGGTAGAAGCTTACCGGGTTGAAGAGGACACCGATGGTGCGGGGGTAGGTCACCAGCGTGATTTGCCACTGCAAAGCTTCGTCGGTGAAGGCGGCGAGACGGGCGCGGACTGCGTCTGCGAGTGGCACATTGGATGCATCGAGGTGGTCGCGGGCGCGGACCCGGCGCAGCACCGAGTTGGTCAGCGACCACCGCGGGGATCGTGAGGGGTGCAGATCGTCCAGGTCAGCCTCGACGTACCAGACGCTGTGCGTGAATGCGTAGTCGGTGTGGCGGGTGCGGTGGTGTCGCACGAGGCCCTCAAGGAGGGCGGAGCGGAGCGGGCGGGCTGTGGTCACCACTCGACACCGAGCTGCTGTGCGACGCGGATGCCTGACTGCACGCCGTCCTCGTGGAACCCGTAGCCGAGGTATGCGCCGGCGAAGTAGGTGGAGCGGTTCCCGTTCAGCGCGTTCAGGCGCTGTTGCCCCTCCAGAGTCTGCATGGAGTAGACGGGGTGCTCGTAGTCGAACTCGGCGAGCACGTGCGCGGGGTCCACTCGGTCGCCGGGGTTCACCGTTACGCAGTAGTGGGGCGGGGCTGTCATGCCCTGTAGACGGTTGAGGTCGTAGGACATGGTCAGCGTCCCCAGCTCGGTCGAGCAGGCGTCGCTGAAATAGTTCCATGAGGCACGCGCGTCAGGCGACCGGGGCAGGAGCCGCTCGTCCGTGTGCAGTACCACGTGGTTCGGCGCGTAGTGAAAGCGACCGAGGGCGTCGGTCTCCTCGGGTGATGGGTCGCCGAGCAGTCGCAGCGCCTCGGGTGCGTGGCAGGCGAGGACGACGGCATCGAACTGGCGCTCGTGTCCACCCTCGAAGGCAAGCACGACGCCGTCCTCTGTCCGGCGGACTGCGCTGGGGGCTTCGCCGAAGTGGACGGTGCCCTCTGGCATGCGGCTGAGGATGCGGTCCACGTATGTGCGGGCGCCGTCTCGAACCCAGCGCCACTCGGGGATCTCGCCGGGGGCGAGGACGCCGTGCTGCTTGAGGAAGCGGAAGAGGTAATTAGCGGGGAACTTCACGATGTCGGCGGGGGCATTCGACCAGGTCGCGGCGGTGAGGGGGACGATGAGGTGGCGCTGGAAGGCCTTGCTGAAGCGCCGCTCCTGGAGGTAGTCGCCGAAGGAGATGTCGTGAAAGGTGTCCTCATCGAGGGCCCGCCGCGCATCCCGGTGAAAGCGCATGAGGTCGAACAGCATGCGCGCGTGTGACGGTTTGAGCGCGTTGCGGCGCTGCGCAAGGTACCCGCGCACACCGCGGCTGCTGAACTCCAGTCCGTGCACCGCGCAGCGGACGCTGAAGGACATGTCGCTGGACTGTGTCTCGACATCGAGATCGGCTAGTAGCCGTGAGAAGCCAGGGTAGGTTCGCTGGTTGTAGACGATGAAGCCGACGTCCATGGGGAGCTCGTCGCCGTTGGGACCGGGCACCATCACGGTGTTGGCGTGACCACCGGCGCGGGGCTCGCGCTCGAACAGCTCCACGCGGTGCGACTGGCGCAGGAGGTAGGCGGTGACCAGGCCACTCACGCCGGCGCCGATGATGGCAATGCTCTGCGGATTCATCGGTTGGTTCCTGCAGTTCCGTGAGCGGAACGTGCGCCCGCGGGATAGGGTAGAGAGTAGTGCATCCCCGCACTCGCGCGGGTCGGTGCGCCAGCACCAGTGCGGAGGACGTCATGGCTCGAATCGCAACGACTGTTGAATCGCCGTGGCCGCCCGACCAGGCCTTTGCGTTCATGGCGGACATGCGCAACTTTGAGCAGTGGGATCCCGGCGTGAAGAGCGTGCGGCAGGTGGAGGGCGATGGCCCCGGCCCCAACGCAGTCTTCGATGTCACCGTTGGCGGAATTGGCCGGGACATCGTGCTGCGCTATCGGACACTCGAGTACCTCGCGCCGCAGCGGGTGGTGCTCGAGGCGAGCAACTCCGTGCTGACCTCCCGTGACGTCATCACCGTCGAGCCGCGCGGTGAACAGAGCGCGGTGGTCTACGATGCCGACCTGTTCATGAACGGCATGTACCGGGTGGGGCAGCCATTCCTGCGGCTGATGTTCCCTCGCATCGTGAGTCGGGCGGCGAAGGGCCTTCGGCGCCGCCTGGCGGCCGAAGGTTCGTAGCCCCTCCGACGCTAGCGAGGGCTGATTCTCACCAGCGCCCAGGCTGCGCTGCGTCCCGTCCTCATCTGAGAGCTTCACTGCGAGCATCGATTTGTGCGTTGGCTGTACGCGCCGTGACTCCGTGCGTGAGTGGGTCTGCGATGTGCGTGGAGGGGATGCCGCAGGGTCGGCTGAGATGAGGGCGGCTGGTACGGCGAAGGTGACCATGACAACGAGCGTAACAATTGGTCAGTTCTTCGTCAAATGTTGTAGAAATATTGTGCAACATGTTCAGCCTGGACGAGTTCGCTCCGTGGGTGGAGCCACGGACACGCGTGGCTGACGGCGTGGAATCGCTGGTCGAGTGGTAGGGAGGTAGCAGCATCGAACCTGACGGAGAAACGAGAGGAGCCGGCAGCACCATGCTGCCGGCTCCGTGAACAGTGAACCGGTGTGGCTGTCCAAGTGGCTTCGCTACGGCGTGCCGACGACGAGCGTGCCCTTCATCGATTCGTGGCCGGGGACATCGCAGTAGTAGTGGTACTCACCCGCGGGGAGTGTGACCTCGGCGCGGCGGCCTACGGCGCTTGGCATCTCGAGGTGGATGTCCAGATCGTCGACCACGAAGGTGTGGCGGACGCGGTCGCCGTTCTGCAGGTAGATCCAGTGCGTCCCCGCCGGGAGATCCAGGCGGTCCGGGAATTCTTCGGTCACCACGAGGTCACCGGGCTGCTGGGCGTGTCCGTCGAGGGTGGTCATTGAGACGACGGAGAGCAGCGCGGCCACGACCACGATGGCAGTAGCGCCCATCAGCAGCGGCCGAGGGACGACGGATCGACGGAAGAAGACCATCACCGAGGCGACGATGACGACGATGGCGAGCACGAGCGAAATCATCGTTGGGACGAAGACGAATGCTTCCTCCGGGTGGGCCAGGTCATGCACGAGGAACGGGATATTCGCCAGGATATAGACGGCTGTGAGGATGCCCAGCACCGCCCATGGCCACCGCCGGGTCTGTCCGGTGAAGTGGGTGAGGGCTGCGAATGCAAAGAAGATCGCCGCGAAGATCGGGAAGACGATGATGAACTCCCCGATCAGGAGCATGAACGCCAGCATGAGGACACCGTTCAGTGCCGTGCCGAGGACGCCGATCTTGCGCCATTGCTGGTCCTGGGAAACCTCAGTCTCCCGTGCGATGGCAGTTGCCATGTGAGTCTCCTATTCTGTGCCGCCTCGGAATCACCGAGACCCTTACCAACGACTACGAAGCGTGGATGTGAATCTCGCCGGTGCTCCCATCGACGGTGATGACCTGGCCGTCCTTGAGGGTGCTGGTGACGTTGCTGACTGCGACGACCGCCGGGATGCGGTATTCGCGCGCGATGATCGCGGGGTGCGAGAGGATGCCGCCGCTCTCTGTGATGAGTGCGCCGATGCTGGCGAACAGCACCGACCAGACGGGCGAGGTGATCGGACAGACGAGGACGTCGCCGGGCTGGATGCGGTGGAACTGGCTCTCGTCCAGCACGATGCGAGCGGGGCCCGTGTAG
>JBJHDC010000103.1:0-10155 GCA_050486345.1 Dehalococcoidia bacterium
CCTCAGGAATCCCCTCGACCGCGGCGAGCAGCTCCGAGCGCGCCTGCTCGTTCTCGTTCAGCACCTCGACGATGGCCTCGGCCACCGGGTCATTCGCGTCCGACGTAGTCATGGGAGCCTCCGTTCGTCTGAGGCAAACGCTACCAGCAGACCTGTTGGGGACCCAGCGTGCTGTGCCCACCCCTGTTCGCAACGCGGCGAGGCGGTGGAGCGTGACAGCGCCGGGTGATGCACCGGCAGAGGCGTTCGGTCGCTGCACGGTTGTCGAGGCAATCGGCGGTCTCTCACGGGGAGCGCGAGGGGCTTTGCCCCTCGCATCTGGGGCGGGTGGGTGGGCCAGCGCGCGGAGCGCGCCCGACTAGATCGTCATCACTTCCTGGTACTCGCCCCACTCCTCGCGGAGCACGCCGCAGATCTCACCGATGGTGGTGTACGCCTCCACCGCCTCAATGAACAGCGGCATCATGTTCTCGTTCGTGTGCGCCGCGGCACGAATCCGACCCAGTATGTCCTCCACGGCTGCGTTGTCCCGACGCGTCCGCATCGCCTGCAGCTGCGCAGCTCGACGCCGGCCGACCTCCGGGTCGACGCGCATGATCTCGGCTTCGAGTTCGTTGTCGGTGATGTACTCGTTCACCCCGACCACGATGCGATCCTTCGTCTCCATCATGCGCTGGAGCCGGTACGCGCTCTCCTGGATCTCTCGCTGCGGGAACCCCTGCTCAATCGCCAGCAGCGCACCTCCGATGTCCTCTACGCGCTCGAGGTACGCCCACGTCTCCGCCTCCACGCGGTCGGTCAGCGCCTCGATGTAATAGGAACCTGCGAGAGGATCGATGGTGTCAGCAGCGCCCGATTCGTGCGCGATGATCTGCTGTGTCCGCAGCGCCAGCTCCACGGAGCCCTCAGTCGGCAACGCCAGCGCCTCGTCGTACGAGTTCGTGTGCAGCGACTGCGTGCCCCCCAGTACCGCCGACATCGCCTGCAAAGTCGTGCGAATGAGGTTGTTGAGCGGTTGCTGCGCGGTCAGTGTGGCGCCGCCCGTCTGCGTGTGGAAGCGCAGCATCTGCGCGCGCGGGTCCTTCGACCCGTACCGCTCCGTCGCGATCTTCGACCAGATGCGCCGGCTCGCGCGGAACTTCGCCACTTCCTCGAGGAAGTTCGAGTGGCACGCCCAGAAGAAGGCCAGCCGTCCGCCAAACTCATCAAACTTCAGCCCGGCATCCACGGCCGCGTCCACGTACTCGATCGCGTTGGCAAAGGTGAAGGCGAGCTCCTGAGCCGCGGTGCACCCGGCCTCACGCATGTGGTAGCCGGAGATCGAGATCGTGTTCCACTCGGGTAGCTCGTCTTTGCACCAGGCGAAGACGTCTGTAATCAGCCGCAGCGAGGGCCGTGGCGGGAAAATGTAGGTCCCGCGGGCGATGTACTCCTTGAGGATGTCGTTCTGCGTGGTCCCGCCGACCTTCGTGAGATCGCAGCCCTGCTTCTTCGCCGCCGCCACGTAGAGCGCGAGTAGGATCGGTCCCGTCGCATTGATCGTCATCGAGGTGGTGATCTCTTCGAGCGGAATCCCGTCGGTCAGCGTCTCCATGTCCTCCAGCGAGGAGATCGCAACGCCGACCTTGCCCACCTCGCCCTCAGCCATTGGGTGGTCCGAGTCGTAGCCAATCTGCGTGGGCAGGTCGAAGGCGACGGAGAGCCCCGTCTGGCCGCGCTGCAGCAGGTACTTGTAGCGGCGGTTGGACTCCTCCGCGTCCGAGAACCCCGCATACTGCCGCATGGTCCAGAAGCGCCCGCGGTACATGGTCGGCTGCACGCCGCGCGTGTAGGGGAATTCTCCCGGGTAACCAAGCTTCTCGTGGTAGTTCCAGTCGGCTAGGTCTTCGGGACCGTAGAGCGGCCCGACCTCCGCACCCGAGGAGCTTTCGAAGTGTTCCTTGCGCTCCGGGAACCGCGCGGTGGCCTTCCCGTGCGTCTGTTCCAGCCACTCGTGCTTGCTCTTGCTACTCAACAGGTCACCTGCCCCACGAGACTGCTCACTGACGGAATGGTGGGCGATAGAGGGATCGAACCTCTGACCTTCCGGGTGTAAACCGGGCGCTCTACCGCTGAGCTAATCGCCCCCGCCGTCCCGCGATGATCGCACGGCTCCTACGCTGCCCGCCAGCAGCAAGCACCTCCGCCACTGAGATACGTCGAGGTGACCCCGGCCCCTACAGACTGCGCCAGGGATCGTGTTCCCGGTCCGGGGGCGCCGCATCATCCGGAGAGCCCGGCCGCGAATCGCCAGTCGGGCCGGGCGACGCTCCATCACCCTCGGCGGCGCCGCGGCGCATCCACGGCAGCGGCGCCCGCATCCCGATAATCAACGTGAGGTAGCCGAGAATCAGCACGATCTCGAACACACCTCGCGCCCCCCGGCCGAGCCACAGCTCCACCAGGTCGCCGCCCACCCAGAGGTTGACGAACAGCGCAAAGAGGATCAGCGCGTGTTTGCCCCAGCTAATCTGGCTCATACAGATAGGATAAGCGGTGACACCCGTAAGGCGCTCTTCGGCACCCCGGGAACGGGCACGCGAGACAGCACGCACCAGGACAGGGTACCCAGGGATGGATGACGGACCGGCATTCGGAATCACCGAGGCGATTGCAGCGATCGCCGCGATGCCGCTCGACCAGCTCGAAGAGGCCTCTGGCGAGCTCCACCGTCGCATCGGCGAGGCCCTCCGACGCATCGGCGAAGCACACGCGGACGAGGCCGCCGCGCCAGCCGGCTCCCCCGTCTCGTTCTCACGCGCCGACCTCGAGGGTCAGTCACCTCGCCACCAGGTGGCAGCGCTCTGCGCCCTGATCGAGCTCGGCGCGACTACCCTCGGCGCAGTGGCAGCCGACGGCACACCGCCAGTCGATCGCATCGACCGGGGGCCCGCCGCAGCAACGGCTCTGATGTACGCCGCCCCGAACATCCCCGCCCTGCTCCAGCGCCTGGAGCAGGATCGCCGGCTCCTGACCTCCCTCGCGCGCCACCTCGAACCGCAGCTAACGGAGGTCCATCCCACCGCCTGGGGAAACGTGCGCCTGCTCGATCTGCTGGTAGACGCCGCGATCACACAACCCGCCCGCTGCGGCCAGCTCCTCGAACACCGCGCCTACGCAATCGAGGAAGCAGAGATCCGCCGGCTGCAGGAAGAAGCGCAACGCGACGAGTAGCCCCACCCGCCGCCGCACCAGAAGGCCTGGCATCTAACATCGATCGCCGGACGGCAGTCAAAGGCTATGGGGCACGGAGGCCAGCCATCTGACGATCCCCCGGTTCGCAGCCACCTACCCCGCCCACACCCCCACCGGCGTGAACTCCAGCGGCACGTCCACCAGGATCAGCTCCGACGTTCGCTCCGAGATGACCGCAAGCTCCTCCGGTCCCTCGATCGCCACCGCATCACCCGTCTCCAGTGCGTCCGCCCGGACGCTCACGTCGCCATCGATCACGTACAGGTAGCCACCCCGTCCCTCTGCGAACGTGTATCCGAGCTCCGTCCCTGCCTCCACCCGCGAGACCAGTGCCCGCGCGTCCTGCGATAGGTCGAGCCCCTCCTCGCCGGCTGGGCCCATGATCTGTAGCCAGCGATCGGTGCGGTCCGCCGTCGCATACTGGTGCTGCTGCACCGCCGTCTGGATATCGGGATCGCTGGGGAGAATCCAGAACTGGATGAACCGCAACTGCTCGGTCTCCGACCCATTCCGCTCCGAGTGCTGATCCCCCTGCCCCGAGAAGCTCATAACCTGCGCGCCGCCTGGCCCCAGCTCGCCATCGTTCCCCAGCGAGTCCGCATGTCGAAAGTTCCCCTCAACCACGTACGTCAGAGACTCAATGTGCTGGTGCGCATGCATCGGCCAGTCGGCGTCCGCGATGATGCGATCATCGTTGAACACCCGCAGCGCACCCACGCCCATCCACTGCGGATCAACGTACCTCGAGAACGAAAAGTGCCATCGCGCGTGAAACCAGAAGGCCTCTTCGGAGTGAATCTCGGCATCGCGTCGGATTCGCAGCATCGCACCCACCAGTCCGTGGCCGCCCTCGATTGGCCGCCCTTGCAAGGTATCGAGCCCGCTCTGCGCTCTTCTTCTGGAACGTGGAGAGGGGGAAGCGGCGAGGTTACAGGTCCGGATTCTCCACAACCTGCTCGGACACGATCACGAACTCGTCGCCGTCCCACTGGATGATCGTCTCCCGCAGCTCAGACGGGCAGCAGCTCGGGTCCCCGTCCGCATAGACCGGCTCCATCGCCGCCACGATCCCCAGCCCCACGTCGCCGAAGCGCACCTCGATGAGCCCCGCGACGTTGATGAAGTACATGACGACTGGGTCGCCATCGTCCACCCCGAGGATCGCGCCGCCCAGGTCGCCCATCGTGCCGCCTGATTCGACGATCACGAGCGCCTCATCGATACCGTCCCCCGTTAGATCCACGAACTCCACCCGCTCCGGTGGCACCTCACCGCCACCGAAGTGATCGATGAGCGGCCCGATCACATCGGGATCCGTGAAATCAAGCTCCTCGACGCCCGGCCCGGACGGCGTTCCAGTAGCGGTGGCGGTCGGCGTGTCAGTGGGGGGCAAATCTGGCGTCTCAGTCGCAGTCACCGTAGGCGTTGGGGTCGGCGTCGGCGCCACCGCCTCATCACCGGCGCACGCAACGCCGAGGACCATCAGGGCTGGAACCAGCGCAGTGAGGAGCAGCCGCCGCTGCCCCCGTAGGCCTGATCCGATCCAGGTGGCGCGAGTGTGTTGAGAACGCATGTCCAAGCGGCTTTCTCCCCCGTCCGCCTCCCTGCATGTTCGCGAGCCACATCCCGCGAGTCAATCGAAGCCACATCTCCGCATCACACCGGCCCAACCCTCCGCCGTGCCACCCTCGCTCACCCCGTGCCAACCGGCTGCGTTACGATGACGGCTCCCCGGCGCGCCTCCGAGGCAGGCGGAAGGATCACCGGTGCCCGATTCCTGTACCACCTGCGGCGCCTCTCTCGATCCGCGCGCCATCTTCTGCGATGAATGCGGCGCGTTCACGGATGACGCCCCGCCGCACCCCGCCGAAACGTTCGAGGCTCAGCCCGGCGCACCCTCGACCGCCCGTCGGTCCGCCCCCACCCCGGCATCCACGGCCGGCGAGGTTACCGTCCAGCCTCCGCTCCTCGACGTGCCCCCGACACCACCTCGATCCGCACCTGCGCGAACTGCCACGCTGGCCCAGGCTCGAACGGACACGCCGGATCTCCCCGCCGACCTCGCCCCGTACCGTCAGCGCCTGCAGGACGTCTTCGGCTACCCAGACTTCCGCGGTGGTCAGGCCAGGGCGCTCGAGGCTCTCGCGGCGTCGGACGTGCTCGCCGTGATGCCCACGGGCAGCGGCAAGAGCCTCTGTTATGTCCTCCCCGCCCTCGAGGTGGGCCGTACGGTGGTGGTCTCACCGCTGATCGCGCTCATGCAGGACCAGGTGGAAGGCCTGCAGGCAGCCGGTGTCGCTGCGACGTTCATCAACTCCAACCTCGATCGCCGAGAGCAGAACGATCGCTACCGCTCATTCGTGAACGGCGCCGTCGATCTGCTCTTCGTCGCGCCTGAGCGGTTCCAGAACGCCGCCTTCACATACGGGCTCCGCAAGGCAGGCGTCCACCTGCTCGCCATCGATGAGGCGCACTGCATCTCCGAGTGGGGCCACAACTTCCGCCCCGACTACCTCCAGCTCGGCGTGATCCGCGAGCGTCTCGGCGCCCCGCGCACCCTCGCACTCACCGCGACCGCTGACCCGATGGTTCGCCGCGACATCGTCGCGCGCCTCGGCATCGGCCCCGCAGCCACCGAGGTGGTGACGAGCGTGGACCGGCCCAACCTCACCTACACCGTGGAGGCGCTTGATTCGCTACAGGAACGGCGGCGGTGGGTCGTCGACTACGTCCGAGCGCGTCGAGGGCTGACCGGGATCATCTACGTCCGCACCCGTCGCGGCGTCGAGGATCTCGCCACCACGCTCCAGCAGGCGGGACTGAAGGCAGAGCCCTACCACGCCGGTTTCGACCGCACGGACCGTACCCGCGTCCAGCGTGCCTTCACGCGGGGCGATCTCCCCGTGATCGTGGCGACGAACGCGTTCGGCATGGGGATCGACAAGCCCGATGTTCGTTATGTCATTCATATGAACATGCCCGGCCGCCTGGAGGCCTACTACCAGGAGGCCGGCCGCGCCGGTCGGGATGGTGACCCTTCCGAATGCACCCTGCTCTACGCCCGCATCGACCGCAACGCCCAGCAGCGCTTCATCGATGACGCGCACCCGAATGCGGCGGATGTCAGGGAGGCATGGAAGCACTGGCTGGCCGCCGCCGATCCGCACACCCGCCGCGTGCCCTCCGAGGTCGCAAACGACGCCCCGGATTCCTTCGCGATGACCGTCGCGGCCCTGCGTGACTCCGGCCTCATCGATCCGGTCGACTTTCGCGTCACCTCATCCGATCCAGCGGCGCGCATCGATATGTCCAGCATCGAGAAGCACCGCACCCACGCCGAGGCGCGCCTGCGCGACATGGTCGAGTACGCGGAGTCCGACACCTGCCGCCGCGCAGTGATCCTCCGTTACTTCGGGGAAGAAGCGTCAGATGCGTGCAGCGCGTGCGACAACTGCCTCCAGCGCCATAAGCGCAGCACGCGCGCGTCCGCCACCGAAGATGCCGGCGACTTCGACGACACGAACTACGCGCCCGATCTCTACGACGCGATTGTCGACCTCCGCGAACAGATCGCACGCCGTAGCAGCCGCGATCCCTTCCTCGTCTTCGAGAACCGCACCGCGCGCGAGCTCGCGACCTACCGCCCAACCACCGAGGAAGCCCTGCAACAGATCTGGGGCATCGGCGAACGCCGCGCAGCCTGGTTCGGCGCAGACCTGCTGGAGATCATCGAGGAGTGGGAGCGCGACCACCCGGACGCACCATCACCGCCGGCCCTGGAACGAACCCACCGAGCGCCAGCGCCGCCCTCGGACCCGTCGCTCGCGGAGGCCTTGGAGCGCGTCCGTCCCGACGATCCACTCTATGTCGCGCTGCGCACGTGGCGCATGGAGCGCGCCCGCGCAGAGGGCTCACCCGCATTCACCATCTTCTCGGACCGCACCCTCCGCGAACTAGTCGCCGCACAACCTCAAACCCTCGAGGCGCTCCACCGCATCTGGGGCCTCGGCGACGCACGCATCCAGCGCTTCGGTGACGAACTGATCGAGGTGATTCGAGCACACGAGGGCGGCTCGTGACGCTCGGGGACTGCGTGGTGGAGCGGGGCCATGCGATCCGACCGGGCATCCCGCCCTTGCGACGCCCGACCACGTCCGGCATGATGGGGGATGAAACCGGACTCACTGCGGTGCACCAGCTCCGTGGCGGGCGCCGGATCAGTAATTCATATACTCGTAAGGCGAGGTGACCCGTGACCCTGACCGTGACCGAAACCGCACAGGAGCGCCTGACCGCCCTCATCGGCGACCAGATTGAGGCCGAACAGGGCATTCGCATCTTCATGCAGGCAGGCGGCTGCGGCTGCTCCGGCCCCAGCTTCGGCATGGGCATCGACGAGCCCTCCGTTGATGACGCAGTGATGCAGGTCGGCACCCTGCGCTTCATCGTCGACCCGAACTCGGCCCCGTCGCTCCAGGACGCCTCCATCGACTACATCGAGGACGTCATGCAGCAGGGCTTCGCCATCGAGGCCCCAAACGCCCAGGCCGGCGGCGGCGGTTGCGGCTGCGGTGGCCACTAAGCCAACAGACTGATCACGCAGGCAAAGGGGGGATGGCCGGCGGCCGTCCCCCTTTTTCTATGTACTTCTCTCTTTAGAGTCGCTGCAGTGCAGGGGCCGACCATGACCGTACGCAGAATCGTCCCGGACCTCCCCGCAGCTGACCTCGAACGTGCGCGGGAGTTCTACACCGGCATCCTTGGCCTGAACGTCGCGATGGACCTCGGCTGGGTGCTCACCTTCACAAGCCCGGGCAACCCCACCGCCCAGGTAACCCTCCTCACGCGCGACCAGTCAGCCCCCGTGAACCCCAACGTCTCCATCGAGGTAGACGACGTGGACGTCGCATACGCGGAAGCGGTCCAGCGCGGCTTCGAGATCGTGCATCCGCTCACCGATGAGCCGTGGGGCGTGCGCCGGTTCTTCGTGCGCGATCCCGGCGGCTCCGTGATCAACATCCTCAGCCACAGCTGACCTGCTGCACCCTCCAACCCCACGTGCGCAGGTCCCCGCTCCTGACCTCAACCGTGCCATCACCCCCTCGGACCACCAGCCCCTCGCGGCTACACCATCTCCACGCCCCCCGAAACGAGGGCGCACGTCGCATACCTGACGGGAGACAGATCACCACGATGCAAGAAACGGTCGAGCAAATCACACCGCCAGAGTCAGCATCAGCCGTAGAAAAAAATCTGCAGATGTGCCGGCCGCAAAGTTACTGAAGGAATGCCTCAACCAAACTGGGCTCTACACTGAAGACTCTCGCGATCCTTGAGGAGGCCTCAATGCCCCGCGTCATGCTCCTCATCCCAACCGCCTCCTACCGCGCCCCTGATTTCATGGCCGCCGCCGCGAAACTGGGCGTGGAGGTCGTCGTGGGCGCGGACCGCGAGACCCCGCTCGCGAACGCCGACGCGGGTGCATTGCTCGCCCTCGACTTCGTCGATCCGGAGACCGGTGCCACGCAAGTCGAGGCCTACGCCACCCTCCACCCGCTCGACACCATCGTGGCGGTCGATGACGGCGGCGCGCTGCTCGCGGCGCATGCCGCGCGGCGGCTGGAACTGCCACACAACCCCGTCAGCGCCGTCGAGGCCACCCGCAACAAGGCGCTGCTCCGCGCGCGCCTCCACGCGGCCGGGCTCCCGTCACCCGCGCATGCGGTCGCCATGCTCACGGACGACCCCGCCGAGGTCGCGCGCAACCTCGACTATCCCGTCGTCCTCAAGCCACTCGCGCTCTCCGCCAGTCGTGGCGTCATTCGTGCTGACAACCCGGACGAGTTCGTCGCCGCGTTCGATCGCATCCGCGCCATCCTCACGCAACCGTCCGCGCTCGCGGAGTGCGGACACGAGCTAGCGGATCGTCTGCTCATCGAAGGCTACGTCCCCGGCATCGAGGTCTCGCTGGAGGGTCTGCTGGACGGTGGGCGGCTCCGGGTGCTCGCGCTCTTCGACAAGCCCGACCCGCTGGAGGGCCCGTACTTCGAGGAGACCGTTTACGTCACGCCCTCACGCATGCCAGACGACGAGCAGCGGCTCGTTGCCGAGACAGCGGAGGCGGCCTGCCGCGCGCTAGGCCTGACTGACGGCCCCGTGCACGCGGAACTACGCCTCCACGAGGGCGTTGCCTACCCCATCGACATCGCGGCCCGGTCCATCGGTGGCCTCTGCTCGCGCACATTGAGTTTCGGCACCGGGATGTCACTTGAGGAGATCCTCCTCCGCCACGCCACCGGCGCTGGTGTCCCGTCCTACGAGCGCAACGGCTTCGCCGCAGGCGTGATGATGATCCCCATCCCCCGCGCCGGCACGCTCCGCGCAATCGATGGCGTCGAAGCAGCCGAACGGATCCCACTCGTCGACAGCGTGACGATCTCGCTCCGCCCCGGCGACCGCGTCGTACCGCTCCCCGAGGGCAGCGAGTACCTGGGCTTCATCTTCGCGCGCGGCGAAACACCCGCCGCCGTCGAAGAGGCGCTGCGCAACGCACACGAGCAATTGCGATTCGAGATCGACTAGTCGTCCTGCCTTCGGTGCACATCCCGAGGCCCGCTCGCTTGGGCTTGCTAGACTGGAGGCACCGCTCCTCCGCAACACGGAGGTGAGTGAATGGGTTCATCCAGACTGCGCAGCATCGGGCTTGAGATGGCTGCCTGGACCATGATCGGGAGCGGCGTCGTACGCCTGCTCACCCCACGCCAACAGGCGCAGCGCTGGGCGGTAGGCCCGGCCCGGCGCCCGGCGAACTGGGCGGCTCAGCGTCCCATGCTGATGCGAGCCACCGGGGTCATTCGGATCGGCGCGGGCGTCTGGCTTGCGCGCCAGCTCGCCGTTCAGCGCAGCTGAGCGGGCGCCGCT
>JBJHDC010000104.1:0-8084 GCA_050486345.1 Dehalococcoidia bacterium
GTACGAGCCCGGCTGCGGCGCGTCGATCTCTAGCTCCCTCTCCCCACCAGGGGAGAGGGTTGGGGTGAGGGGGTGCCGTGCGCAGCACGGCTCTCGCTGTAGGGTTGGTCAGGACCTACGGAAACAGATCCATCGCCGGCTCGCGCACGATCTCGCTGGTCGCCCCCTCGCCGCGCTCGTAATCGTAGCCACGCACGATGGCCGCCGGGATCGCGTCTAGCTTCCCCATCACCAGCTCCGCCGCCCCGGCCGCTTCATCGGCCACGCAGATCGTCGTCACGCGCAGCACGTGGCCATCGAGGTCCTCTTTGCCCACGTAGTCACACATCGGCAGCATGCCCGCGACGCCGATTGCCACGTTCGTCTGCCCCATCCGCCACGGCCGCCCAAACGTATCCGTCATCACCACGGCAACCTCGATGCCCGCCTGCACGCGCACGGCGTCACGGAGCGCGCGGCAGGAGGCGTCCGGGTCCACCGGCAGCAGCGAGACCAGGTCCTGCCCGCCCACGTTGGAGCCGTCCACGCCGGCGTTCGCGCACTTGAAGCCGTGATGCGTCTCCGTGATCAGCACCGGCCCCGCCTGGCGAATGATCCGCTTCGACTCGCGCAGCACCGCCTCCACCAGCCGGGGATCCTTCTCCCACTGCTCCGCGTACGCCAGGGCGAACGGGCTCGGCTCGAAGTCATCCAGCGGCACCACACGCCCCTCCGCCTTCGACACAATGCGCTGCGTCACCACCAGGATGTCGCCGTCCTCAACAGGCGTCCCCTGCGCGGCCGCAGCCTCGAGGATCTGCGCGGCAATGTCATCGCCGGCCTGCACCATCGGGATGCCCGTGATGCCGATCACGCGAACCTCAGGTGAAGTCATGAGTAACTCTCGTCTCTTCTGATTCCCCCTCTCCTCGCCTGCCGGGTATCCCGGCAAAGGAGGGATAGAGGAGAGGGGGGCCGGGGGGTGAGGTTCTTCTACCCGTCCAACCCCGCGATGCGGATCCCCGTGTGCGCCTTGTAGCGCCCGTTGATCCCCGCCAGCAGGATCGTGAGCTGCTCCACGAAGCGCGAGTAGCGCAGCGGCCCCGCGTCCACCCCTCGCACACCCTCGATGCACTCCGCCAGTCGCATCACCGCCTGCTTCGCCTCGTCGTCCCCGCCGGTCACCAGCACGTCCGCATCCAGCGAGGCCTGCGGGTCCAGTAGCTCCTCCGCCGACAGGTTGTGGAACGCTCCCACAATGCGCGCGTCCGGCAGGATCTCACGCGCCTCCTCGGTCGCGGAGCCCGCCTCCACCTCGATCGGCCGCGGCCCGCGCTCGAAGTACATCGGCACCACCGCGTCCACCACGATCTTCCCCGCCAGCGCCTCGCGCAGTCCCTCCAGGGTCGGCCGGTGCGCCGTGTAGGGGACCACCACCACCACGATATCTGCCTCCGCCACGGCCGAGGCATTGTCCCCGCCCGTGAGCCGGTCCGTGCCCACTGCAGTGCCCAGCGCCGCCGCGAGCTCCCGCGCACTCTCCTCGCCGCGTGCCGCCTCGCGGCTGCCGATGATCACGCGGTGCCCGGCCAGCGCGAACCGCGTCGCCAGCCCGCGCCCCTCGGGCCCGGTGCCCCCCACGAGGGCGATGGTGTGCGTGGTCTCCGGCGTAGCGTTGGTCATACGGCGTGCTCTTTCGTCGTGTTCGTCGCGCAGGTGTTGCGATGGCGGTCTGGGCCGAACGATACGCCGACCGCATGCCAAGAGGACAGCCCCACGCGTCGCCTCGGGGGTTGCCCGGCAGGCCTCGATCGGTATCCTGAGCGTTGCGCGCCACGATCGCGCGCCCCCGAGGCAGACGCAGTGCCCGCGCGATCAGCGTGGATGCGCCCTCGGAGTCAGCCACTGCTCGCGTGTAGCGCCCGCACTCGGAGTGCGGATGCACGCACCGGATGGCCCTGCTCGCAGCATCATCTGCGAGGGGCTCTGGAGTGCATCTGTATGTCCGCAACCGTTGCTCCCGCGGTCGAGCGATCTGCGCCGCGCACCGACGAGGGCGCCACTACCCGATGACCGCCACAACGACCTCGACCACCGCCGCCATCGAGCTGCGCGATGTCGCGCACCGCTACCGCGGCGGTGATGGCTCCATGCTCGCGCTCGCCGGCGTGAACATCGATGTCCGCGAGGGCGAGTTCGTTTCGCTCGTCGGGCCGTCTGGCTGTGGCAAGACCACGCTCCTGCGCGCGGTAGCAGGGCTGCTCTCGCCCACGGACGGCGAGGTGCGCGTGCTGGGCGGCACACCCGGTCAGGCGCAGCGCTCGCACGCGCTCGGCCTCGTTTCGCAAGACCCGGGGCTGCTGCCGTGGCTCACGGTGGAGGGCAACGTGCGCGTGCCCCTGGGCATCACCCGGCGCACCGCGGATGTCCCCGCGCTGCTGGAACGCGTCGGCATCGCCCGCTTTGCCCGCTACCGCCCGCACGAGCTCTCCGGCGGCATGCGCCAGCGCGTGGCACTCGCCCGCGCGCTCGCGCACGGCCCCCGCCTGCTACTCATGGACGAGCCGTTCGGTGCCCTCGATGAACTCTCCCGTGAGGCCATGCGGCTGGAACTGCTGGAGATCTGGGATCGCGAGCGCATCTCCGTGCTCTTCGTCACCCACTCTATTCGTGAGGCAGTCCTGCTCTCCGATCGCGTGCTGGTGATGAGCGGCTCCCCCGGGCGCATCCGCGACGATGTACCCGTCACGCTCCCGCGCCCCCGCTTCCGCGAGATGGAGGAGGAGCCGGACTTCATCGCGCTGGTGCGCCGCGTCCGCGCAGGCCTCGAGGCTCCCATGCCCGGCGAGCACGCCGGTCAGGACGCCCGGAACGGCGCAGCCGCTCATGGTTGACCTGCAACCGCGCCAGAGGGACGTAGTGGACGTGCCGGACGGCCTCGCGCCGCCGTGGTCGGAGCCCGCCGCTTCGCGCCGCCGCGAGGTGCTGCTCACCGTGCTGCCCCCTGTGCTCACACTGCTCGTGATCTTCGTCGGCTGGGAGCTCTGGGTCCGCCTCCGAGACGTGCCCGGCTATCTGGTGCCGCCACCGAGCACCGTCGTGCAGGCGCTGGCCGATGACCCCGGCCGCTACCAGCGCGCGATGCAGCAGTCGCTGCTGGCGGCGCTGGGCGGGCTGGTGCTCGCGAGCACGGTGGCATTCCTCCTCGCGGTGCTGATGGCGCACTCGCGCCTGCTGGAACGCTCCCTCTACCCGCCCGCCGTCCTCATCAAGGTCACGCCCATCGTGGCCGTCTACCCGCTCTTCCTGATCTGGTTCGGCTTCGGCATGGGACCAAAGATCGTGGTCGCCGGCCTGATCACGTTCTTCCCCATGTTGGTCAATGCCGTGGTCGGCCTGCGCAGCATCGATCCGCAGGCCCACGATTTCCTCCGTGCCCTGCATGCCTCGCGCTGGCAGGTCTTCTGGCGACTGAGGTTGCCGTCGTCACTCCCCTACGTCTTCGCGGCGCTACGCATCAGCGTGCCGCTCTCGTTGATCGGAGCGGTGGTGGCCGAGTACCTGTCGGGATCATCGGGCATGGGACAGCTGATCCTGATCGCCAACGGCGACTGGGACACACCCGCGTTGTTCGGCGCGGTTTTCGTGCTCGCCGGCGCGGGGGTGTTCCTCATGGCCCTCGTTGGGTATCTTGAGCGGCGCGTGCTCTCCTGGCACGACTCATCGAGGAGTGCGTAGTGCCCGCGTGATGAGCGCGGATACGCCCTCGAATCAACACATGGCTCGCGTGTAGCGCCCGCACTCGGAGTGCGGATGCACGCACCGGATGGCCCCGCATCAGTGCCGGGCTCTGGAGTGCATCTGTATGTCCGAATTTGTTGCTCGTCTCCTCGGGTGGAACGTTGGCGTCCGCGCCCCCCGCGCGCGACTCCTGCTCCTCCTCGTGCCACTGCTGGCGCTCGCGGTATTCGCTGCCTCCTGCGGCGATGACGCCGACGATGACGACCTGGAACGCATCACCTTCATGGCCGGGTTCCGCGCGCAGGCGAACCTGCCCTTCGTTGCTGCCTACGTGGCGGACGCACAGGGGTTCTTCGAGGATGAAGGGCTCGCCGTCGATATCCAGCACGCCTCCGGTCAGGACGAGCATCTGCGGCTGCTCCTGGAGGGCACCGTCCACTTCACCACCGGCACCGCTGCGCAGGTGATCCGCCGCCGCGCCGACGACCTCCCCGTGGTCGCCGTCGCTCTCTTCGGTCAGCGCGGTGACCAGGGCTACGTCACGCGCGCCGACTCCGGGATCGAGGGCCCCGCCGACTTCGAGGGTAAGACCGTCGGCTTCAAGGCCGGTGTGGTGCCATCTGAGCTCCAGGGCCTGCTGCGCGGCGTTGGCCTGACGGAGAACGACGTGAACCTGGTAGGCGTCGGCTTCGATCCGCGCGTGTTCATCGATGGCGACGTGGACGTCTACCCCGTATTCCTCAACAACGAGCCGGACACCATCCGCCGCGCCGGCGTGGACATCAACATCATCGACCCGCACGACCACGGCGTGCCTACGCTGGGCCTCACCTTCCTCGCGCGCGAGAGCACCCTCGACGACGACGATCTCGTGGAGCGCTTCCTCCGCGCCACCATGCGCGCCGTTGCCTGGATCGAGGCGAACCCGGACGAAGCGATCGAGATCGTACTGCAGCACGCAGAGGGCGCCGACCCGGAGCACCAGCGCTTCCTGCTGGACGAAGACCTCGCCGCTGCCCAGCGCGCGGACGGCATCGGCCGCGCCTCACTCGATCAGTGGGAGGCGCTGATGCAGCTACTCATCGAGTTCGATGTGATCGATGGAGCAATCGACGTGAGCACCGCATGGCGTGGCGAAATCATCGATGCGCTATATGAGGGAGGCGAGTTGGAGTAGCGCCGGGCACCCTCCCGGTCGAGATCTGCGCTAGTCGACCTCGAGCGATACGACGCCAACCAGGGCGCCGTCCGCGTAGATCTCGAACTCCCAGCTACCGGAGGCAATCGGCCCGTCCGGGCTCCGGTAGCCAACCCACGTGCGCCCGTTGTCGCCATAGTCCCAGGCCATGCCCGGCGTCTCGTACACGCGCGAGTTGTTGTGGAAGACGGTCCATGAGTACTGCTGCACGCTCTCGAAACCGGTGAAGCTGAAGAACGCGAGGATCTGCTCGGGCTCTTCGCCCAGCTGAGCAGCCGGTGCGCCAAACGTACTCGCCCGTTCCCCACCTGCGGGATTCTCGATCTCCGGGACGGCTGCTTCCTCGCCGATCAGGGCGGTGCCGCGCGCGCGCAGCTGGTCATCCACCCACACCTCCAGCCGCCACTTCCCGCGCGGCAGGCCCATATCACCGGCGGCAATGATGCGGTCGGAGAGATAGCCAAACGGCCCGCCGTCCCAGTTGTAGGACGAGGAGAGCGAGTCCTGCTGCAGCCCATCGAGGAACCAGCGCTCCTCGACCGTCGCACCGTTGGGCACGCCGGCCAGTGTGAACTCGTAGTACAGCTCCGGCAGCCCCGCGGGGAACGAGTTCGTGTAGTCGAAGAGGTCACGCCCGGTAATCGTGTCGTTAGCGTTCGCCGCGAACAGCGGCTGGCTCACCCAGACATCGCGCTCCAACGGCACCTGTGAGCCGCCCGACACATGCGAGTGCAGGCGGACCGGGGCTTCAAAGGGTGGGCGGTCCGGCTGCGTGACCGCGGCCTCGATGATCTCGCGGGCCAGGTCAATCGGGCGCACGTGCCCCACGGCGCCGGTCGCCAGGTACCGCTCCTGCACCAGCACGCCCATCAGCACGCCGCGCTGATCGAAGACCGGCCCGCCGGCCAGCGCGTGCGGCAGGCGGACATCCGTCTTCAGCCAGGTGCGCCCGGTGTACCCCGGTGCGGACCGGAACCCGATCAGGCTGGCGTTGGTCATGGAAACCGGTTGGGTATCGTCCGGATCATCGCTCGGTGTCGGGTGGCCGAAGATGCGCAGCCCGCTGCCGGCAATCGCGGTGGCGGTGCCATCGAAGAGCGCCTGCGTACCAGTGAATCGATCCCCGCTCAGCCCGTCCTCGCCGTAGTCCCGCACCACGCGCAGGATCGCAAGCTGAGCCTCCGGGTCAGCGAGGATGAGCTCAGCCTCGAACATCAGCTCCGGCTCCTGGCCGGCCTCGGGCGCCATCGCGATCCCGAGCGTCGTGAAGGCCAGACTGCCATCCGCCGCCGATGGCTGCACCAGCGGGTAGGCTGTCAGAATCAGGCGTTCGTCCTCGTTGATGATCACGCCAGAGCCGATGCGGACCACCACCGGCTCATCGTCCCGCTCGTCGATCGCGCGGATCTGCACGACCGTACGCGCCAGTTCGTGATCGGGGATGGCGGTCGCGGGTAGGTTGGATGTCCCGCCGAAGACCGGGTTCGGCAAGATCGGAGTCGCGTCCGGTGATGGTGTCGCTTCCGCGCCGGGAGGGCGGCGGTCCGGATCGCCGTCCGGGATGAATTCGGCCACAGCCTCGCACGCGCTGAGCAGCACGACAAGCAGCGCAAACGCGCCCACGACGAACCCCCGCGACAGAGCGCTCCGGGGAGATCGTGTAGGTCGAGCGCCAGGGCGCAGGTTCCCTCGCCGCATCCTCAGCATTACCGATCACACTACCGCGTGCCGCTGCGGCAGGCTACTCACACCCGTGCGCGACGCTGCCGGGGACGCGGCGTAGACTCGAGAACATACCCAAAACACAGAGAGGGAGCTGCATGGAGTACGAGGCGATCCTGTACGACGTGGCCGATCGCGTGGCGACGATCACGTTGAACCGCCCCGACCGAATGAACGCATTCAGCAATCAGATGATGACCGAGTGGGAGGACGCCATCCGGCGTTCCGAGGCCGACCCGGGCGTGCGCGCGGTGATCGTCACCGGCGCCGGGCGCGCCTTCTGCGCCGGCGCGGACCTCAAGGCCGAGGGTGAACGCGGCGACCTGCTGCGTACGGACGTCAACGCCGGCGACCGCCGGAACTCGCTACGCCACTCGGTGCACCGGGTCTCGGTCGCGCTGCAGTACCTGGACAAGCCCTACATCGCCGCCGTGAACGGCGCGGCTGTCGGCGCAGGCATGGACATGGCCTCGCAGGCCGACATCCGCATCGCCTCGGACACCGCGCGGTTCGGCATGGCCTTCGTCAACGTCGGCCTCGTGCCCGGCGATGGCGGTGCGTGGCTGATGCCGCGCCTCGTCGGGATCCAGCACGCGCTGGACCTCATCTGGTCGGGCGAGGTCTTCAACGCGGACAAGGCGCTCGAGATCGGCTACGTCTTCAAGGTGGTCCCGCATGACTCGCTGATGGACGAAACCCGTGAGTACGCCCTGCGCCTCGCCGAGGGCCCCCCGATCGCCATCCAGATGGCGAAACGGCTCGTCTACCGCGGCCTCAACACCGGCTACCTGGAGGCGCTCGAGGCCGCACAGGCCGCATTCACCATCACCGGCTCCACGGAGGACGCGAAGGAAGGTCCCGCGGCATTCCGCGACAAGCGCAAGCCAGACTTCCAGGGGCGGTAACCGCCCCGTACCGTTCCACCGGTGCGGAGAACAACGGCGCGGACGGCCTCTCGATCCTGCACGAGGGCATGATCCTCGTTTAGCACATGGTTCACCACTTCCAGTTGCCGCGCGGGTGACAATGGTGGTGATACAGGCGCGCTGCCACCGATGAAACGCATCGGCTGGTGCCGTCAGCGAAGGATGACCGCCCGTGCCATGGTGGATCAAGGCAGCCGGGTTCTGTGTGGCAATTGCGGCCGCCATGGTGGTCGGAGCGCTCGCGCTGCCAGCCGTCGGCATCGGTGATTCCAACGACACAGCGGAGCCCACCGCCACGGAGCCATCCCAACAACCAGTCGTCAACGACCTGGTCCCCACGGTCGAGCCAGGCTCAGCCGGCGTCGCGGGCTTGCCCGACGGCTTCACCCTCGCCGATGTGGTCGCCGAGGTCCGAGACTCAGTCGTGCTGCTCGAGGGCAGCGCCTCCGCCGGCCTCGGCGCATCCGGTTCTGGTTTCCTAGTTGACGGGGATGGCCACATCCACACCCACTCCCACG
>JBJHDC010000104.1:8094-10122 GCA_050486345.1 Dehalococcoidia bacterium
AACGACCCCGGTGTCGAGGGCCTTTCCGATGTGAAGATTACCTACACGGACGGTTCTGCTTCCATGGCGGTGGTACTGGGTTCGGATCCCAGCAGCGACCTCGCAATCGTGCTTGCGGAACGCGTGCCGGAGGGGATGCGCCCCGTAACGTTCGGTGATTCCACCCTGGTACGTGCAGGTGATCCCGTCTTCGCCATCGGCAGCCCCTTCCAGCAGCGACACACCGTCACCTCCGGCATCGTCAGCGCCACCGGCCGCACCACCGTATCGAGCTTCACCCGCCGCAGCATCCGCGATGTCATCCAGGTCGATGCCGCCGTGAACCCCGGCAACTCCGGCGGCCCGCTCTTCAACTACGCCGGCGAAGTAATCGGCATCAACACCTCCATTGAGAACCCCAACGGACGCTTCTTCGTGGGTCTCGGCTTCGCGGTCTCCTCGGAGACAGCAAAGCGCGTCCTGCCCGCCATGATTGCGGGCGAGGTCGTCACCTACCCGCGTCTCGGTGTAGAGGTCGCGCCAGTGGACGAGGTGATCGCGCAGAACCTCGGACTCTCCGTGAGCCGTGGCGTCTACGTGACCGGCGTTGAATCAGAGTCCGCTGCCGCCCGCGCCGGCGTGCGCGCCGCACCCAGCGCAAGTTCCACGGGTGGAGACGTGATCGTCGAGCTCGCCGGTGAACCAGTCCGCTCGTTCGAGGACCTCGCACGCCTGATCGATCAACACCAGGCCGGGGAAACGATCGAGATCATCGTCAACCGCAACGGCGAGGAAATGACGCTCACCGCCGAACTACAGCCCTGGGATATGGAATAACGGAACAATCGGAACAGGGGCTCACGCGAACGGCGTTACGGCGCCGGTAACTCCAGCGCCCGCACGTTTGCCCCTGCGCGCACCGCAAGTCGCGAACGCGATCTGCCCATCCGGTCAGTCCAGAATCAGCGGCGTGATCCACTCGTGGTGCGCCGCCGCGACGAGCGAGATCCACACGACCACCTGCGACACCTCAATCGCCGCGCCGTACACATCGCCGGTCACCCCCTGAAGCAGCCGCGCGGCTGCCCCCGCGATGATGATGCCACCGGCCGCCGCCAGCGCCACCAGCACGAGCCCCGGCAGCCCAAAGAGAGCGATGGATGCGCCCACGGCAATCACGCTCCCCAGCGGCACCGCCACCGGCCACAGCGCGCCATGAATCGCATAGCCCATCCCTCGAGGCCGCGCCGGCGGCTACACCATGGCGCTGCCGACGGAGGACCGCTCGTACGCGACCCGCGGCGAGCTCGTCGACAAGCTCGCGATGATGCTGGGCGGTCGCGTCGCCGAGGAGCTCAAGATCGGCGACATCACCACCGGCGCCTCCAACGACATCGAGAAGGCCACCCGGCTGGCGCGTGAGATGACCACCCAGTACGGGATGAGCGCGCGACTAGGCCCGATCAAGCTCGGCCACAGCGAGTCGCAGCCGTTCCTCGGTCGCGACTTCGGGCACGAGCCGGACTACTCGGGGCAGATCGCCTACCAGATCGACAGCGAGGTTCGGCACCTGCTCGACGAGGCCCACGACGAAGCCCTCGAGATCCTCGTGGAGAACGACGACGTGCTCGAAGGGCTCGCGCAGCGGCTGCTCGCCGACGAGACCGTGGAGGGCGCGGTGCTCGACGAGCTGCTCGCCCCGACGCGCTCGCGCCCCAGCCGTGCGATGACGGCGGCGAACACCGACGACCCGGCGGCGGTCATCGCCGCGCTGCGTCGGCTCGGGGTCAACGGGCACGGCTCGCCCAACGGCCGCGCTGCGGGCGCGGTCGACACGGTCGAGGACGCCGCCAGCGACGTGTCACCCGATCGCTAGCCACGAGCCGATCGCGCGGTGGGGATCGGCACGACGGAGGGCCCCATGTCCGACCTGCTGCACATCGACGAGTTCCCGGAGCGCTCCTCGCGCGACCGGGTCGCCCACGTCACCGGCGTGCGCCCCGAGCGCGTGTTCGACCACGCCAAGATCGAGCAGGCCGTGCGGCTGCT
>JBJHDC010000105.1:0-10120 GCA_050486345.1 Dehalococcoidia bacterium
GACTGCACCTGATTTGCCCGCTTGTCGTATGGGAAATATAGCCACCATGCGCACTCCAAAAGGATTAATCACACATCATCGATTGCGGCACGGCTGGACGCTGTTGGATGTCACGGCTGCGGTCGTCGCTGAGGGGATTGTATTTGCATTGCTGCTACCATTTTTGGTCGACCAACGCGAGCCCTTCAGGCGGAATCAATGCAGCACGCAGTTGAACCATTTAGCCAAAGCTGCTATCCAATATGAGATGAGTCACCAGCGGTTTCCCGGTTGGCTCCAGAGCCATGGATGGTTTTCCGGTACCGCGGGCGACCCAGCCGATCCCGACGCCGATCTCGCATCCTGGCTGTCCAGGTGCTCTTTGAGACTGACGCCAACGAGCGGCCGCTCTCGATCGTGCTCGAGCGCCAGTTGAACGAATCCTCGCTGGATGAGGAGGCGAGAGGGTACGCGCGGGATCTGGTGAGCGGTGTGGATGCGAATCAGGCCGAGATTGATCAGATTATCCGGCGTCATGCTTCCGCCTATCCGCTGGAGGACATGGCGGGGATTGATCGAAACGTGCTCCGCCTTGCAATCTACGAAATGCTCTTCGATACTGGCCGCGCGCCGCTCCGCGTTGCGATCAACGAAGCCGTTGACATCGCGAAGGGGTACGGCTCTGAGTCGTCCGGCCGCTTCGTCAACGGAGTACTGGGCGCGGTAGCTCTCGAGGCTGCGCAACAACATGATTCCCAACCCGGGAACGCCGGCGAATCCGGCGCTGGCGACTGAGGAGGAACCTGGTCCGTGGCAAGTACTTTCGAGCGTGTGCGCTCTCTCATCGTGGAACAACTCGGGGTCGAGGAAGAGGAGGTCACCTCCAACGCTTCGTTCGTGGATGACCTCAACGCAGACTCGCTCGACCTCGTCGAACTGATTATGTCAATCGAGGAGGAGTTCTCGAAGGACGGCGTGCAGTTGGAGATCTCCGACGACGACGCCGAGAAGATCCGCACTGTCCAGGATGCTATCGATTACCTTCGTGATCAGGGCATCGAGGACTAACCCGGACCTGAAACATCTTCAAATCGATTCTGCGCCCCGGCAGTCCAGCAGGCTGGCCGGGGCGTACTATTAACTAACATGGAATTCCTCGGAGTCGGCGCAGCCGAAGCCCTACTTGTCTTCGTGCTCATCCTGATCCTGGTGGGCCCGCAGCGCTTCCCGGAAATCATGCGTCAGGGCGGACGCTGGTATCGCATCGCGCGCGGATATACGTCCGAGGTGATGAAGGATGTCCGCGCCGCCGTTGACGAAATCGAGCAGGAAGTCAACGAGGAATCAGGCGACCTCCAGTCGATCCGCGACCTCACCAACGTGGGCCGTGAGATCGAAGAGGACTTCGCCGCAACCAAGCGAGATGTGGATGCCGCTGGCGCCGATACGGCAGCCGCGGCGCGATCCGGCACCGAGACGACCCGCAACACACCCAGGCCGATCTCCAGCGCACGCAGCGCAGCGAGCCCGGCGCGGCCATCGACACGACCGTCCACTCGAACCACGCCCGCAACGTCACGGACTACGCCACCGACGAGATTGAGCACCACGCCACCTGCAGCATCCGACGCGGCGGACGACGAGGTTGCTGAACTGGTGGATGAGGGCGCGATGCCTTCCGAGGCGCCTGCGACCCCGCCGGCCGATCCCCCACGCCCATCTGCACCGGCCGGACCTCGGATTTCGCTGCCGGAGGATGACCCGTTCATGGCACTGGAGGCCCGGCGCGCAGCTGCGCAGCGTTCCGATGATGATGAAGCCGAGCCGGATGACAGCGAGAAGGCTAACGGCTAATGGCGACCGACAGCCCCGTGCAAGCACTGGAGCCCGAAGAATCCGAGGGACGACGCCGGGACGGTGAAGGCGCAGAGATGACGCTGCTCGAGCACTTGCTCGAGCTCCGCCGCCGAGTGTTCTGGATGGCTCTCGCCCTTGTCGTGTGCATGGCCATCTTCTTTATTCCGGCCATCGGCTTCCGATTCATCGAGCTGCTGCTGGAGCCGGCGCGACAGTCCGACCCTGACTTCCGCCCGCAGTACATCGAACCGATGGAGAACATCTTCGTGTACTTCCGCACGGCGCTACTGGGCGGCATCACGTTGGCCATGCCGGTGATCGTGTACCAGGCACTGCGGTTCATCACCCCTGCGCTTACTGCGCAGGAGCGAAAGTGGATTTTCCCACTCATCTTCGGCGGCACGTTCGCCTTCGTGGCGGGACTTGCCTTCGCCTACTTCCTGGTGCTGCCGCTGGCGCTGAACTTCCTGCTCAACTTCGGATCCGAGTTCGCGGAGGCGGACTGGCGGATCGGTCACTACATCAACTTTGTGACGCGGATCATGCTGGTACTGGGTGTGGTCTTCCAGACACCGATCGTGGTGATGATGCTGGCGAAGTTCCGTGTCGTGACGGCGAAGAAGATGCTGAGTTGGTGGCGCTACGCGATCATCCTCGCGTTCACCATCGCGGCGATCGCCACGCCGACCATCGACCCGATCACCCAGAGCCTCGTCGGCGGCCCCATCGTGGTGCTCTACTTCGTCGGCATCGGCCTCGCCTGGCTCGTCACACGGAACGAGTAGTCACGCGGGCGCGTGGATATCGCGAGAATGATCACGTGTCTACGCATTGATACGCAATTGACACGGTGCTACGCTCCGGTTCACTCGAGAAACAGGCAAGTAGCGTGTACGAATCATGAACAGCCCCCAGCAAGTTCCGGCGGACAACGCACCCGCAGCGTTGCGGCCCCTGTATGAGGTGCCGCCTGACTTCGCCGAACTGTATGAGGAGATTGCCGACTGCCCGAACTGCGCGCTGGCTCGTACCCGGTCGCGTACCGTGCCCGGTTCCGGACCGGCGCCGTGCGACCTGATGTTCATCGGCGAGGCGCCCGGTGCGCGCGAGGATGAGCTGGGGCTCCCGTTTGTGGGACGGTCCGGTCAGTTCCTCGATGAGTTGCTCGCCTCTATCGGCCGTTCCCGTGAGGATGTGTACGTGACCAACGTGGTGAAGTGCCGTCCACCGGGCAACCGTGATCCTCAGCCGGATGAGATCGCTGCCTGTCGCGCGTTCCTGGATGTCCAGATTGAAACTGTTGCCCCGCGGGTCATCGCGACCCTCGGTCGTTTCTCTATGGCGCGATGGTTCCCCGGTGAGCGCATCAGTCAGATTCACGGTCGGGAGCTGGAGGTGGACGGGCGCGTGGTCATTCCCATGTACCACCCCGCCGCGGCGCTCCGCGACGGATCTCTGCGCGAGGTGATGAAGCAGGACTTCGCGCGCATCCCGAGCCTGCTGGAAGGGGCAGCCTGATGGCAGACGACACACTTCGCGTGATCCCGCTGGGGGGTCTCGGCGAAATCGGCAAGAACATGATGCTCTACGAGTACGGCGATTCGATGATCGCCGTCGATGTGGGCCTCATGTTCCCGGACGCTGAGCATCTGGGTGTTGACCTGATCATCCCGGACATCAGCTACATCATGGAGGATCCGTCGCGACTGAAGGCCGTGTTCCTCACCCACGGGCACGAGGACCACATTGGCGCGGTTCCGTTCCTGATCCGCGAAGCCAACGTCCCGATCTACTGCCTGGAGCTCACGCGCGGCCTGGTGCAGGTGAAGCTGAAGGATCATCGGCTCGCGGACACCGCTACCGTGCAGGTGGTGGAGCCGGGCACCGTGATCGATGTGGGGCCGTTCTCCGTGGAGTTCTTCTCGGTCTCCCATTCCATCCCGGACTCCGCCGGGTTGATCATCAACACACCGCTCGGCCCTATCGTGCACACCGGCGACTTCAAGCTGGACCACACGCCGATCATGGGGCAGCACACAGATCTGCGCCGCCTCGCCACAGTGGGCGAGGAGGGTGCGCTGCTGCTGTGCGCAGACTCGACGTACGTGGAGATCGAGGGCTACACGCCGTCTGAGCAACGCGTTGCGGAGACGCTTGCCCGGACGATTGCAGACGCTGAGGGACGCGTGATCGTGACGACGTTTGCGTCGTTGATCTCGCGCGTGCAGGCTGTGGCGGATGCCGCGGTCCGGACGAACAAGCGCATCTTCGTTACCGGCCGATCGATGGTGAACAACGTCAACATGGCGCGTGACCTTGGGTACCTCGACGCACCCGGGAATCTCTTTATGTCTATTAATGAGATGCGTGACCACCCTGACAAGGACACGGTCATCATCTGCACGGGGTCACAGGGCGAGCCCACCGCCGCGCTCACACGGATCGCCAACGGCACGCACCGTCACGTGACGATCCAGGACGGCGATACGGTCATTCTCTCGTCCAACCCGGTCCCGGGGAACGAAAAGTCGGTCTACCGGAACATTGATCTGCTCTACGAAGCGGGTGCACATGTCGTGTACAACCGCCTGGCTGATGTGCATGTACGCGGGCACGCCTCGCGTGAGGAGCTGAAGATCATCCACCGGCTGGTGAAGCCGAAGTACTTCGTGCCCATGCACGGTGAGTTCCGGCACCTGGTGATCCACCGGGAGCTCGCGATCTCGCTGGGTATGGAGGAGGACGAGGCCTTTGTGCTCACTGACGGTGAGGTGCTGGAAATCACCGAGTCCGGCGCAGAGCTCGGCGAACCGGTACAATCTGATTATGTCTATGTCGATGGACTCGGCATCGGCGATGTGGATGACTTCGTCCTCCGGGACCGCCTCCACCTGGCGAACGATGGCATGATCGTGCTCGTAGCGGCGATCGATCGCCACACCGGCAAGCTCGCACGCCAGCCGCAGGTAATGACCCACGGGTTCGTGGGTGCTGACGAGGAGCAGTCCATCCTCGATGGTGTCCGCCAGCTAGTGGTCGACACGCTGGGCGGCGAGGAGGGCGCGATTGACTGGCAGGACGTGCACGACACGCTGAAGGATGACGTGGCAGACTATCTGCACCGGCGAACGCACCGGCGTCCGCTGGTGATTCCGGTCATGCTGGAGGTTTAACGTCGAGTAGCGATACTCGAGACATCAGACGCAACCGACCGTACGGAACTTGGCGGGGACGTACGGGCGCAGGAGACGTAGAGCTATGGCTCGAACGAAGGCCCGCCGAACGCGCAGCACGCGCCGGAATTCCCAATCGTCCATTCCCGACATCACTACCGTCGGCCGCTACCTCGTTAAGCCCGAGGTGGTCGGGACACTACTGATCGTCCTCGCGGTCGCGTCCGTTCCCTACTTGATCCCATTCACTGGGGTGCTGGGTGAGGGCCGCAACGGCCTCGTCGAACTCCTGGGGCTGCACGTCTTCACGCTCATCCTGCTGGTGGCGGGGTTTGGCCTCATGCTCGCCCTGCGCAGTCGCACGACTCGGCGCCCGCGCCCGAGGCACATCGCGGGACTGGTGACGGGGTTCGTGGTGCTGGCAGGCATCCTGGGCCGCTGGTATCCGGACGTGCAGGTAGGCGATGTGGCGTTGCACTCCGTGTCCGCCGGTGGCGAGTTCGGACGGCTCTTCGCGGGCAGCCTGTGGGGTACCACGGCGTGGATCCTCGCGTGGCCCCTCGCCTTCGCGCTGCTCTGGCCGCGCACAGCGCGCACCGTTGCACAAGAGGCGCCCGGCACCACCGCGGAGGTCGCCCGCTGGACATGGGAGCTGGGCCTCCACCGCTACGCCTGGAGGGGGATCGTCGCGATCGCGGCCCTGAGCGTGACCGCGGTGCGAACCGTGAACCGGCGGCTGGAAGTCGCGCCCCCCAACGACGATGAGCTGCGAGCTGCGGGCGTTCCGATCCCGGTCGAGGGTGATGACGTTCAGCCCGAGAGTACCAGCAACGCCGCAGCCGTCCTCGAGCCCGAGACTATCCAGATCGAGGAGCTTGAGCCGAAGCCGGCGACGCAGATGCCGATGGACCTCGAGACGCCGGTGAACCAGTGGCGACACTCGGCTGATGGCTGGCAGCTGCCGCCGGTCACGATGCTGCAGGAGCCGGTTGTCACGAAGAACAAGGGCTTCGACAACCAGCGCCGCGCGAACCTCATCGTGGAGACGCTTGCCTCCTTCGGTGTGGATTCGTCGGTTGTTGAAATCAATGAGGGCCCCACCATTACGCAGTTTGGCGTCGAGCCGGGCTGGGACGTGAAGACACGGACCGTGGTGGAGCGTGACGCCAGCGGGAACCCGATCCTGGATGCCAATGGCAACCCGAAGCAGAAGGAGGTCGAGGTTTCCCGCACACGCATCCGCGTGAACCGCATCACCGCGCTACAAAACGACCTCGCGCTGGCTCTGGCAGCCCCGGCGCTGCGCATCGAGGCTCCCGTACCCGGGAAGGCGATGGTAGGCATCGAGGTGCCGAATGGCACCACCAGCGTGGTATCGCTCCGATCGCTGATGGGTTCGTCCCCGTACCAGAAGTTCGCACAGAAGGCGGCGCTGCCGGTGGCGCTGGGCGCAGGAGTTTCCGGCGACCCGGTGACGGCGGACCTCGCGAAGATGCCGCACCTGCTGATCGCCGGGGCGACGGGCGCCGGCAAGTCCGTCTGTCTGAACTCGATCATCACCGGGCTGCTGATGAACTACTCGCCGGAGCAGCTGCGGTTCGTGATGGTGGACCCGAAGCGCGTGGAGCTGACTGCCTTCGGTGCGATCCCGCACCTGGCGTTCTCCGAGATCGTCGTGGAGATGGACCGGGTTGTCGGCACGCTTCAGGCGGTGATCAACGAGATGGAGAACCGCTATCGCCGCTTCGCGCAGGCGGGCGTGCGGAACATCGAACGTTTCAACGAGAAGTTCCCCGGTCACGAACTCCCCTACTGGGTGGTGGTCATCGATGAGCTGGCTGACCTGATGCTGGCGGCGCCGTACCAGGTGGAGAACCAGTTGGTGCGACTCGCGCAGCTGGCGCGTGCGACCGGCATCCACCTGATCGTGGCCACGCAGCGGCCTTCGGTGGACGTCATCACCGGGCTGATCAAGGCGAACTTCCCCACGCGCATCGCCTTCGCGGTGTCGTCGCAGGTCGACTCTCGAACGATCCTCGACCAGTCCGGCGCGGAGAAGCTGCTGGGCAAGGGTGACATGCTCTACGTGCCGCCCGACGCGCAGAAGCCGAAGCGCGTCCAGGGGGTCTACGTTTCTGACGAGGAGATTGAGGCGGTGGTCGACTTCTGGACGGCTGACCGATTCCGCGACCTGGTACCCGAGAAGTACGACACCGAGCTCGAGAAGGCGCTGGAGGAGGCCGAGCAGATCATCGACGGACAAGCCTCGACCGGCTCGGGTGGAGATTCCATGCTCGCGAAGGCCGTCGAGGTCGCACGCGGGAGCCGCACGCTCTCGACGTCTATGCTGCAACGCAAGCTGGGAATCGGTTACCCACGCGCGGCGCGTCTGATGGATCTGCTCGAGGAGCAGGGGGTCATTGGACCCGCAGAGGGCGGCGGCAAGTCTCGCGACGTGCTGGTGGATATGGACGGCGAGCCGATTGGCGGCGCGGATGCGTACGAACCGGCGAGCCTGGCCGCGCATGCTGCTGCGTTCACACCTCGTGCGGTTGATGAAGACGACGACGGTCCGGCGCTGGAGCTCGATGCGAGCCGGCTGCGCGCGGGGCCACCTCGCCCGTTTGACGCGGACTAGCCGCCGCAGGAGCGTCATCACGAGCTGCTTCACGAGCTACATCACATTCGTTCTTGTGTGAACGAGCACATCCGTGAGCCTTGGTGCCCGTGGCGCAGCTTGGAGGTGCGCGACGGGTACTTCAGATGCCGTGTGAGCGCGAGAACCGCGCCAACTGATGTTGCAGGCCGGGGCCATACTGAAGGTACAGAAGATACGTAGGTTGCCTCGAAGGGAGGAAGCCGCCGTTGGACGAGGAATCATCACCCGACGTTGAGTCCTCCCCTGGCGCGCGACGCCGAATCGAGGTTCACGCCGAGCAGCAGTATCGTTGTACCGGGACCGAGCGCTCCTCCCGGTAAGAGCTGGCAGCTCCGACGAACGCGTTCGCGAACCCAACCGGGATCCGGTTCACGATTACGGCAACCGCCGCACCAGGGCAGGTCACAAGTAACCCTCGAGTGAGTGCTCGAGGGTTACTTGTCGTCATGAGACTGACGGCCGTGGGCCGAACCTGTCGCTAGTTGTGTCCTCGGCGCGTGCGGCCGCCGCGCTGCTTGCGCTTGTCGGGGCGGCGGGTCTGCGAGGAGAGTGAGCGCAGGCTCTCGGGAGCGCCGTCGCCGAGCTGCTCGCGGCGGAGCTCGACGACCTGGTCGCGGAGGAGGGCGGCCTTCTCGAATTCGAGCTCCTTGGCGGCCTGCTTCATCTGGCGCTCCAGGTCCGCAATCATCCGCGCGAGCTCTTCCTTTGGCAGGTCGGAGACGTTCGTCGTGTAGGTCGCCTCTTCCTCCGCCACCTGGCGCATGCGGTCACCGATATCCCGGATCGTCTTCGCAATCCCCTGCGGGGTGATGCCGTGCTCGAGGTTATACGCCTCCTGGATTGCTCGCCGTCGCTCAGTCTCGTCGAGGGCGTACTGCATGGAGTCGGTGATGCGATCGGCGTACATGATCACGACACCCTCCGGGTGGCGCGCCGCGCGGCCCATGGTCTGGATGAGCGAGCCACCGGAGCGAAGGTAGCCCTCCTTGTCCGCATCGAGGATGCAGACCAGTGAGACCTCGGGCAGATCGAGGCCCTCGCGAAGCAGGTTGATGCCGACCACCACGTCGTAGATGCCGAGACGGAGATCGCGGAGGATGTCGATGCGCTCCAGGGTGTCGATTTCGGAGTGCAGGTACATGGACTTCACGCCCACCTCCTGCAGGTAGTCGTTGAGGTCCTCGGCCATCTTCTTGGTCAGCGTGGTGATGAGCGTGCGTTCCTTGCGGGCGACACGTGCTTGCACCTCGCCCAGCAGGTCATCGATCTGGCCCTTCGTGGGACGGACTGAGATGGTGGGGTCGATGATGCCGGTGGGGCGGATCACCTGCTCCACGATCGATGTGGAGACCTCGCGTTCGTACGGTCCCGGCGTTGCGGAGACGAAGACGACCTGGTTGATGTGGTCATCGAACTCCTGGAAATTCAGCGGGCGATTGTCGAGTGCGCTGGGGAGGCGGAACCCGTATTCGACGAGGGTGCGCTTGCGGGCGGTGTCGCCCTCGTACATGCCGCGCACCTGAGGCACCGCGATGTGGGACTCGTCGATGAAGAGGAGCCAGTCGTCCGGGAAGTAGTCGAGCAGGGTCCATGGCGTGGAGCCGGGTTCGCGTCCCGCGAGATGGCGCGAGTAGTTCTCGATGCCGGAGCAGTAGCCGACTTCGCGCATGGTCTCCAGGTCGTAGCGCGTGCGCTCCTCGAGACGGGCAGCCTCGAGGATCTTGCCCTCACCGCGGAGCACGGCAAGCTGTTCTGCGAGCTCCGACTCGATTGACTGGATCGCCTCCTGGAGACGGTCCGCCGAGGTCACGAAGTGCTTCGCGGGATAGATGGAGGCGCGCTCCGCGTCTGTCAGCACCTCTCCGGAGAGCGGATCGAGGGTGATGATGCGCTCGACCTCGTCACCGAAGAAATCAATGCGGATGGCGAGATCCTCGTACGCGGGGAAAACCGTGATCGAATCGCCTCGGACGCGGAACGTGCCGCGGATGAGGTTCATGTCGTTGCGCGCGTACTGCATGTCCACCAGCTGGCGGATAAGCGAAGAGCGGTTGACGTGCCGTCCGCGCCAGAGCTCCACCACGAATGACTGGTACTCGCCCGGCTCACCGAGGCCGTAGATGCAGGAGACGGAGGCGACGATGATCACATCGCGACGCTCGAAGAGCGCCTTTGTCGCCGCGTGGCGCATCTTGTCGATCTCATCGTTGATGTCCGCGTCCTTCGCGATGTAGGTGTCGCTGCGCGGGATGTAGGCCTCCGGCTGGTAGTAGTCGTAGTAGGAGACGAAGTATTCGACCGCGTTCGTGGGGAAGAACTCGCGGAACTCCTGCGCCAGCTGAGCCGCCAGCGTGCGGTTGGGGGCGAGCACCAGCGTGGGCCGCTGGTGCTGCTGGATCACGTTGGCCATCGTGAAGGTCTTGCCGGTGCCGGTGGCGCCGAGCAGCGTCTG
>JBJHDC010000106.1:0-10094 GCA_050486345.1 Dehalococcoidia bacterium
ATCCAGGGCCAGCGGGATGACGCGGTCGAGGCACTCGCGGTGGCCGCGAAGCGCGTCGAGGAGCTCGGCTTCCCCACCCCGGCGCAGGCGGTCCTCATCGGCAGCCCCGGTCAACAGATCGTGCGCGCCGCGTCCGAGCGTCAGCGGGACATCATTGTGATCACCAGCCACGGCTGGTCTGGCCTCAAGCGCGCCGTCCTCGGTTCCGTCGCGGAATACGTCGTCCGCCACAACCGAGAGGTCCCCGTCCTCCTCGCCTACCCCCACGGCGCATCCGAGTAGCCTCACAGGCGTTCGATGTTCACCCGGTCCTCCCGCGCGTCTCGTGCCGCAGCTACTGCCGAGCGGGCCGCGCGGATCGGGCGAGGGCAACTGCGAGGTACGCGAACGCAATCGTGATCACGCCGAACCCGACGGTGAACGCTGCGGAGGCCTCGGGGTCGTCGCGCCACTGCATGACGGCGGACATTGCGGTGACGGCGGCGCCCAGCACCGTCAGCCACCCGCTCAGTCCATGGGCAGCCTTCATCGCCATCGGCGCTCCACGGAGCAGGCCCACGCCGGTGGCGACAGCGATGGGGGCGATGAGCCCCAGATCCATCACCTTCACCACCCAGAACGCCGCCGGGATCTCCAGGTAGTCCGTCGTCGGCTCGCCACGCAGTACGGGCAGGAGCGAGGGCACATGCAGGCCCAGCACGAGGAAGGCTGCGCTCAGCAGAAACACGATGCCCGCGACCCGTCGCAGACGCGGCGTGATCGAGCCAAGGTGCGTCGAGTCCAAAGCCACCCACGATCGCACTGCGATCCCACCGCCAAGCACGATCAGCGCGAGGTGCAGCGGGAAGAAGCGCTCGTTATTGCCCTCATACAGCGCATAGTCGATGCCGACGGTGGCCTGGATGAACATGTAGACCGCGTAGGCGGACGCCATCAGCGACACCACCGGCGCCAGCCAGTGCCCGCGCAACCACAGCACTCCCGCCACCACCGCGGCGGGTCCGACCAGCACCAGCGTCGCCAGGTCTGCTCCTGTGAGCTGGTGCTCCCCTGAGTCGGAGGTCCGGTATTCGATCACTCCGAGGAGGAGCGGTCCAAGCACGGAATTGGCAATCACGCCTGCCCCGAGCAGCAGACACGTCGCCGCCATCCAGGGGCGCGACGTCAGGGAGTGCCCAGGCGTATCCATCGGGGCATCCATAGAGGCTACTGCGGGCGGGATACTGGCTGGATCGTCGTGGCGAGCTCGCGTCCCCACTCGCGGATCGCATCCCAGTCCCGGTAATCGCCCTCGGGCGCGCGCAGGGCCGTCACCACCGCGCGATCCACGAACCGCAGGCGATCCCGGTCCAGCCGGCCAGCAAAGACGTGATGCTCCCGCGCGCCGGTCACCTCGAGGATCTCCGCCACGTCCACGGGGTCTTCGGCTGGCTTCGGGGGGATGCCGATCGGTCCGCTCGAGAAGATCCACACCGGCCGCTCACGGAGCGCCTCCTGGTGGGTGCTCGCAAACTCGCGAGCCTCACGCAGCCAGCGCCCGATGTACACGGCGCTCCCGAGCACCACGGCTTCAGCACTCCCGATATTCAGCACAGCTTCCACTGGCTGGGCCACGGTCTCGAATCCCTGTGCGCGGAACTCCTCGGCGATGGCATCGCCGATCTCGGTGGTGGCCCCGTAGCGGGACGCGGTCAGGACAAAGACGGTCAAGTGTGGACTCCGGCGCTATCCGATGTGTGGGCAGGTGGTGCTATGCCCAGTCTACGAATCAGCGCGCCGTAGGCTGCGGCCGCACGGCCCGCCCGGGGGAGGAAAAGGTCCTGACTTCCGCGATCAGATCGCCGGCGCACCCGCGCGTTCGGCGCGGTCGCGGATGCCCTGCAACATCTTTCGCGTCATGAAGTAGGAGACCACCGTCAGAGGACGCGCCAGCTGCTGGGCGGCCGGGTGCTGGTAGTGGTATCGCTCACGCACGATCAGCCGCGTACCCTCCGCGCTTCCGCGCAGCACGAACGCCCACGTGAAGTCGAACGGTATCTCGTCAGCTGGATCCTTGCGGCCTTCGGCAGGAAGCGAATCAGGGCTCTTCAACACGAGGTATTGCGAGGGCTCCACCAGCGCGACGGTGAGTGCAAGTTCCGGGTGCAGGTGGATCGGGCTACCGACCTCCAGGTCCTGCCACTCCGCCACAATCTCCTCGGCCGACTCAATCTCGCAGCCGGCCAAATTCTCGAGGTTGTCGTAGCTGTAGAAGCCGCCGCGCCCCTGCCCCATCTGCACGATCCACGGCCACACCTGGCCGGGCGCCGCGGCGATGCTGATCGCCCGCGTCGCGCTGAGGTCTACGTTCGGGAGCAGATCATCGCCGGGCAGCGGCGTCTCCAGCTCCTCGTCCGTCGCGCCCCAGCGGAGCTCCTGCGGCCGGACCATCAGCTGGTATACCGCAGCGATGCCCGCCGCCGTCCCTGCCGCCAGCACCAGGCCGCCAATGAGTGATCGCTTCATATCCATACCCCCGCCCCGAATCCGTCGCCAACCAGATCCAGCGTACCGGGCGAAGGAAAGGGCCGTTCGGGCTTACCTCATCTTGGCTCGCGATGAGCCCGAGTTGCGAGGGTAGCCTCTCAGTGTTGCCCAGTACCGCAGCAGCGCTGGTTCCACGATCGTCGCCGCAATGAACGAGTAGACGATCACCAGCGCCACGATCATCCCGAACTGCTGGATCGGCGCCAGCGAGGAGAGCCCCAGCACGCCGAATCCGGCCGCGGTGGTCGCGGCCGATCCCGCGAGCGCACCCCCGGTGCGGGTCACCGTCCGCGATACCGCCTCGTCCACGGTCTGCCCGTGATCGAGCTCCTCCAGGAAGCGATGCGCCACATGGATGCCAAACGGCACGCCGATGCCGATCGCCAGCGCGGACACCATCGCCGTGAGCACGTTGAAGCTGATGCCCAGCAGCCACATCGTCCCCAGCACCCAGGTCGTCACGAGGATAGAGGGAAGGATGGTCACCACCCCGATCAGCGGCCGCCGCTGACTTAGCCCGTAGAACGCTGTCAGCAGGATGGCCGCTGCGGCCAGCGTGATCACGATCCCCCGCGCCTGCGTCGCCGTCAGCGCATCCAGCGCCTCCTGCAGCACGAGGAACTGCGAGGTCACGGTGCTCTCCACGCCAGCTTCGTCCAGCGGCCCGGTGAGCGCGCGCAGCTGCTCGTTCAGCGCCTCCACCTCCTCCTGCCCTGCCACCGTGGGGATCGAGATCAACCCGAGTGTGTGATCCGCGGTGAGCACCTGCGCCAGCTCCGCCGGCGCGTGTGTCTCCGCGAGCGCGTACAGCTCGGCCATCGCCGAGTCATCCGCGAATCCCTCGCCCGTCCAACCGAGCACCGCCGCCTCATCCGGTGCGCTGACGGCGCTGAGCGCGACCACCGAGGCAGGCGAGAGCGCCGCCACATCACCGTTCACCTGCTGGACGTCATCGACCTCGCCCAGCCGCGCCTCCACCGCGATGATGGCGTTCGCGACCACCGGATCGCGCAGGTCGCCCTCGACCAGGATGTACGTGCGTTCGGTGAGGTCGCCGCCGAAGCGGTCCTCCAATGTGGCGATCGCCGTCGCGGCGCGGGAATCGGCGGGGATGAAATCGGTGATCGCGAAGGTGGTGGGGATGCGCGTCGCGGCGCCCGCGGACAGCACCGTGACCACGAGCGCCACCGCGAATACCGCCATCGGGTAGCGTAGGGAGAGCACGGCGGTACGGCCCATCAGCCGCGCGAAGCCGCGTGGGGTGTCCGCGGTACGCGCCGCATCCGTTGCGGAAGCCCGGTTGTGGACGTGCCGGCGGTCCAACAGGTGCCGTATCGCCGGTACGCCGATGGTGAACACCACAAACGCCGAGATCACACCCGCCGTCACGAACACGCCGAAGTCTCGCAGCGGCGGGAGGGGTGAGAAGAGGTTCGTCATGAACCCCGTCACCACGGTGATCGTCGCCAGCACCAGCGCGCCGCCCACGGTCATCACCGCACGGTAGGAAGCAACACGCGGCGGACGCCCCTGCTGTTGCTCCTCCCGGTAGCGGCTCGTGAGGTGGATCGAGTAATCGATCCCCATCGCCACGATCAGGACAGGGACCACCGTGGCGATCTGCGAGAACGGACCCACCAGGCCAAGCATGCCCGGGCCCAGCAGCGCGCCCAACCCGTACGTCCAGATGATCGCCACGATCAGCCCACCGATGCCGATGGCGATATCGGTGACGCTGCGGAACGTGAAGATGAGGATGACCAGGATTAGCGCCAGCGATGCGCCCAGCAACAGCGGCAACTCGTCTTGTGCGCCCGTCTCCATCTCATGATTCAGCAGCAGTTCGTTGAAGGGGGTGGCCGCCATGCCCCCAGCAACCGCTCCCTCTGCTGCCTCGGCGATGCGCAGCGACAGCTCCGTGCCGAACTCCCACTCCTCCAGCGTGCCGCCGTTCTGCAATGAGGACTGCAGTCCCAGCGGCGTCACCACCATCCCCGCGGCAGGGTCGATGCCGGCCTGCGGATCGAAGTCCTGCGAGAGCAGCGCCGCCGCCTGCGGTTCGTCCGTGATGATGGCTCGCGCAGCGTCCCGAATCGCCTCATCGCCCTCGTCCGCATCGATTCCCGCACCGAACAGCGCATCAGCGTAGGTGAGCGTGGTGAGCGACTCCCCCGCCAGCGCCCAGCCCTCCGGCGCCCCGTCCGGGATCTCCACCGCAGCAATCGCGTCGCGGATCGCCGCCGCAGTCTCGAGGCCCGCGCTGGAGAGGACGGTATCGCCCTCCTCTGCCTCCACGATGATGAGCACGCTCATCTCCTGGCCGCCGAAGGACTCCTCCACGCGCGAGAATGCGATCTGTACGTCAGACTCCGGCGCGAATGAGGTCAGTTCCACGTCGGTCTGGACTTGGGAGGCCAGGCCCATGAACACGACGGTGAGCACGCCGAGGAAGCCGAGCGCGAGCGCAGGGTGGAGCCGGACGAAGAGGCCAAGCGGGTTAAGTAGGGATGACACGGGCTTCCTCAGTAGGGGTGAAATGCATGATATTCACAGTAGATAGTGATATTTCTATCTCATTCGACTATCATGCCGGTGTCGGCTGAACGCAAGTAGGCCCACCGGGCTCGTGTAGTCTCAGCCGTAAGATGGTGCAGAGGGGTCGGTATGCCGAATCGAAGTCAGATCACCGCCGAGCTGCTGGATCTGACCGCGTCCGTGGCACGCATCAACGCGGCCACACGCCCCGCGCCACTGCTGGAGCTCGACCTCTCCCTGGTGCAGTTGAGGGCACTCGCGATCATCGAGCGGACCGGGCCAATGCGCGTGGGTGCCGTGGCTGCCACGCTCGGTCGCTCCGCCAACGCCACCACGGCAGTCCTCGACCGGCTGGAGGAACTCGATTTCGTCCAGCGCCGTCCTGATCCCGCGGACCGCCGGGCGGTACTCGTAGAGGTCACCGAGGACGGCCAGCGGCGCCTGGAAGAGCTCTTCACCGTGGGCGTCGAGGATTTCGGCGAGCTCCTGGCGGAACTGACGACCGAGGAATTGGCCGCGCTGCACCAGGGGATGGCTGCGTTGGAACGAGTGCTCCGCGCCCGTGAGGCGGAGGCCGATACGGAGGCCGAGCCGCCACCCGCCTGACGGCGCCCATCAGAGGGACCTCGGGACAGGTGTCCCTCAGGAGTAGTCGAACGTGCACTCAGTGATGTACTGCTCCGCCACGCCGCGAGGCTCCCAGCCCAGGGTGTTCACCACCTGGCCTTCCAGGTCCTTATAGATGCGAAAGAAGTGCTCCACCTCCTGCAGGAAGTGAGAGGCCACGTGCGCGATCTCCGTCACCTCTCGATAGCGAGGGTCGGCCACCGGCACCGCGAGCACCTTCTCATCGTCTCCCTTCTCATCCGTCATGCGCAGCATGCCCACGGGCCGCGCATCCACTACCGCGCCAGTGAACGACTCAAACGCGCCCCAGATGAGGATGTCCACCGGGTCGCCATCACCCGCCTTGGTGCTGGGAACGAAGCCGTAGTGGCCGGGGTAATGGACGGAAGAGAACAGGACTCGGTCCAGTCGGAAGAGCCCCATCTTGGGGTCATATTCATACTTCGACTGCCCGCCGCGCGGGATCTCAACGACCGCATTCAGGCGCTTGGGCGGCGCGATCCCGGCGGGGAGTTGGTAGAGGTTCGACATGGGATTCCTCGGAGGTCATGTACGGGTAACGGTTCTGCGAGGCGGGCGCCACGCGGCTCATCCATCGTCGCGCCGCATGCCTCAGTGCGCCATCGCTGGGCGCAGTTCGTACCGGGCCGATTGCGCGGGGTGTGGGGCTGGTGATAGCAAGTCAGGCGTGGTGCAACGCGTGAAGCACGCCACACGGAGCGTAGCGGTCTCCGATCCCGGTCAGCGCAGGACCGAGCAGCTCAGTTGAATCGGGCGAGGGCAGCATGGAGACGTGGTCATCGCGGCGGGGCTTCATCCTCGCCGCCGTGGGCTCCGCAGTCGGCCTGGGGAACGTGTGGCGCTTCCCCGCGGTGCTGGGGCAGTACGGCGGCGCATACCTGCTGCCCTATTTCATCGTCATCGTCGGCTTCGTGCTCCCGCTCCTGCTCCTGGAACTGGCGGTCGGTCGCCACCTGCGTACCAACGCCGTCGGCGCGTTCCGACGGCTGAATGCGCGTTTCGAGATCGTCGGGTGGCTGCTCGCCACCATCGTCTTCACCATCCTCAGCTACTACCTCGTGATCGCCGGCTGGACACTCGCCTTCCTCGTCCGAGCGCTGGCCGGCGGCATGCTCTCCTTCAGCGACTTCACCTCCGGCTACGTGCCCGTGCTCACATTCATCGCCGCAGGGGTGACCACCGGCGCCGTCACCTCGCTGGGGGTTCGCCGTGGGATCGAGCGCGTATCGACGTTACTCATGCCCCTGGCATTCATCATTCTCGGTGTGCTGGCGGTCTACTCGTTCACACTCTCCGGCTTCCGCGAAGGCATGGAGTTCATGTTCTCGCCGGACTTCAGCGCACTCACCAATCCGCGCGTATGGAGCGCCGCGCTCGGGCAGGCGCTGTTCTCGCTCTCCGTCGGCTACGGCATCCTGCTCACCTACGGCAGCTACGTGGACCGCAAGACGGACCTCGGCAGTTCCGGCCGCGTGATCGCCGCCGCGGATGTCTCCGTCGCGCTCCTCGCAAGCCTCGCGATCTTTCCCATCGTCTTCACGATTGGCCTCGAACCCTCCGCCGGTGCGGAGCTGGCCTTTGTGACGCTGCCCACCGCGTTCGAGGAGATGCGCTTCGGCCTGATCCTCGCCCCTGCGTTCTTCGGTCTGCTTTTCGTCGTCGCGCTCACCTCCTCCGTCTCAATGCTCGAGCTGAACGTCGCGGCAGTGACGGAGCGGACGGGACTCACCCGTAGGAACGCGAGCATCATCCTCACTGGGCTGGTGCTGATGCTCGGCCTGCCGTCCGCACTGAGCTACTCCGGCATGGGGCTGGAGGTCTTCGGCTGGCCGGTGCTGGATCTTCTCGATGACACCGTCGGCCGGCTGGGCCTGCCCATCGGCGCGCTGCTCATCGCTTTTTTCTTCACCCGCTGGCTCCCGCAGCACGTGCTCCGCGATGAACTCGGGGCAACCGGCGGCCCCTGGACGACCCGCCGGATGCTCGTCTCCACGCTCCGCTGGCCAATCCCCATCGCCCTGCTGGTGGTCGTCGGCTCCAGCATCCTCGCCACCTTCGATCCCACCTTCCTCTCCAGCCTGCAGCGGTTCGAGAGCCTCGGGCGCGCCGTCACCACGGTCCTCCTTGGTGCTGGGCTGCTCGTGTCCACGCTGGTGGTCATCACGCTGCTGCGCCGCTGGCGCGCACAACGAGACGAGGCCGAAATCGCTCCATAGTCGACGCGAGTCAGCGCACGTCCGCACGAGTCCAATTCACGGAATGCTCCGCTCACGGGCCGCTTGTTCGCACGTCCGTTTCCACCAATGCTGGAACCATGTTGCTCGATGGCATCCTGCTCGCGGTCGGCCTCGTGCTCCTGTTGGGCTCCGCGTATTTCCTCGTGAGCTCCGCCGTCACGATCTCGCTGACCTTCGGGATCAGCCGCGTCATCATCGGTGCGACCGCCGTGGCCTTCGGCACTTCCGCGCCGGAATTCCTGGTCAGCATCGTGGCTGGCGCGCAGGGTTCGTCCGGCGTCGCACTCGGTAACATCCTCGGCTCAAACATCGCAAACGTGGCCCTGGTACTGGGGGCGGCGGCATTGATCGCACCGATGCACGTGCACGGCCGGCTGATCAAGTGGGAGATTCCGGTGCTCGTCGTGGCCACGGTGGCGATCATGCTCGCCGGGCTCGGAGGGGTCGTCGAGCGCTGGGAGGGCGGCCTCCTCTTCGCAGGCCTGCTTCTCTTCATCGTATTGTCGATGCGCCTCTTCCCGGACGCAGCCGCGGTCCTCGCCGCGGATGCTGAATCATCCGGCAAGGTCCTCAATCGCAGCCTGCGCGCCCTGCTACCGCAGATCGGCATCCTCATCGGCTCGGTGGCTGCGCTGGCCGGCGGCGCGCAGCTCGCGGTCAGCGGCGCGACGAGCATCGCGCAGGAGTTCGGGGTCAGTGACTTCGTGATCGGGGTCACCGTAATCGCAATCGGCACCAGCCTGCCAGAGCTCGTCACCAGCATCGTCGCGGCCATCCGCCGGGAGCACGATATCGCCGTCGCGAACATCGTCGGCTCCAACATCTTCAACCTGCTGGGGGTCATCGGACTGACCGGTCTGTTGGTCCCGCTGCCTGTCGATGCCAGCCTCTATCGCTTCGAGATGATCGCACTCGCCCTCAGTTCGTTGGTGCTCATCCCGCTGGTGTGGCCGGGGTACCGCATCGGCCGCCTGGAGGGTCTGGCGCTGCTCATCGCCTTTGTCGCCTTCACGGCACTGGTGATCGCACGCGGGAGCGGATAGACACGCTCGAGTGCGTCCGTCCGATGCCCCGCGGTACGCCTCGCGAGATGCGGTTACGTGATTTGCTCGATAGAATCCCCAGCGTTGTGTCGGGATGTCTGGCAGGCCGGTGAACCACCATGCCGTCAGACGTGGGTCGTTCGTGGTGTCCAGCACTCAGGTGCTGGTGACAACCGCGGCTGACCAGCACCCCCGACAGCCGAACGCATCACCAGGGTTGACGCCTGTCGGTTCGTTCGGCCTTGCCATGCGCGAACCATGCCGGCGCGCTTGTCCGGCCAGAGAACGCGCGGAACACCGGCCGACCCTGTGGGGTGGCCCGGATCGGGAGGACATCTGTGGAGCTCTTGTATCTAGCGCTGGCCGCTGGAGTACTGGCGCTGCTGTTCGCCATTGTGACGACGCAGCGCCTGCTTCGGGAGGACCAGGGCGACGAGACGATGCGCTCGATCGCTGTGCTGGTTCAGGAAGGCGCGGCCGCATTCCTGCGACGCGAGTACACATTCCTGGCCGGCTTCGTGATCGTCGTCGCCATCGTCATTGGCGTCTTCGTTGACCAGGACGTGACTGGGAAGTTCGCCGACCTCGGCATCGCCGAGGAAGGGGAGATGACAGGCCTGCCACGTACGGCCATCGCCTACGTGCTGGGCGCCGTCGCCTCCGCATTGGCCGGATACGTCGGCATGTACGTCGCCGTTCGCGCCAACGTGCGCACGGCGGCGAAGGCGCGCGAGGGCCTGAACCCCGCGCTGCGTGTCGCCTTCTCCTCCGGCACGGTCATGGGTATGACCGTCGTCGGTATCAGCCTGGTGTCGGTGAGCCTGCTGTATCTGGTCTTCCAGCACTACCAGCCCCTCACCGGCTTCGCGTTCGGCGCATCATCCATCGCGCTCTTCGCCCGTGTCGGTGGTGGTATCTACACCAAGGCCGCGGACGTCGGTGCTGACCTCGTCGGTAAGGTTGAGGCTGGCATCCCCGAGGATGACCCGCGTAACCCCGCGACCATCGCGGACAACGTCGGTGACAACGTCGGTGACGTGGCCGGCATGGGCGCCGACCTCTTCGAGTCCTACACAGGCTCGATCGTCGCCACCATGTCGCTGGC
>JBJHDC010000107.1:0-10071 GCA_050486345.1 Dehalococcoidia bacterium
AGGTCTTCGAGAAGAGCGAAGCCTGATCACGGAGCCGTCGTCCGGGTTCGCATCCCGGACGATCACCGCGCATTCGGCGGTGTGTTGCAGCCACCGGCCGCCACACGCTCGCCGCGCTTTCGCACGGGGGGGTGCGTGATATAGTCCCACGTGTTCCATGAAACCTCGGATGACCATAGGCAGGATTGTTGGATGACAACGACGGAACCGATTTTCAGACCCGTATCCGGGGAAGCGCTGCAGCAGGCGATCCACGACCTGGGCATCACCCACGTTGTGACCGTGCCTGACACCCACCAGCGCACGCTCCTCAACCTCCTCTACGAAGACCCCAAGGTGAAGATGGTGACCGTATCGACCGAGGATGAAGCCCTCGGCATCATCGGTGGCCTCTACGCTGGTGGCGCTAATCCCATCCTGATCATCCAGCACGTGGGCATGTTTGCCGGCATGAACAGCCTGCGCGGCATCTCGCAGGACTACCGCATCCCCACGCCGATCCTCGTGGGGATGTTCGCGCATGACCCGAATGTGCCGCTCGAGGAGAGCAACCAGAGCGCGGCGCGTATGGCGGAGCCGATGCTTGACGCCGTGGGCGTGCCTCACTGGCGCTTGAACGGCCCCGAGGACATTGGCGTGGTGAAGGAAGCCTACGACACGGCACACCGGACCATGGGACCGGCGATCGTGTTCGTGGTGTCGCGGACGAACTAGCTGAATTAGCACCTCGCGCGGCCGCTCCCGGGTGGCGCGCTGAGACTCATAGAGGGAAGCGAGACGACAAATGGCGATGAAGCGCGAGGAAGTCCTCGATGTGCTTGGTCCGCTGAAGGGCGACCGTGATGTGTCCGTAGCCACCATGCAGGTAGTGAACGGATGGTACCGGAACGATGGTGGCGCAGAACGACACATCAACGGCACCGGCTGCATGGGTATGGCCGGGCCGCTGGGCCTCGGGGTGGCGCTGGCACAGCCGGACCGCAAGGTGCTGGTGCTGGATGGCGACGGCAGCCTGACGATGCAGCTGGGTAGCCTGGCTTCCGTCTCTGGCCTTCAGCCGGAGAACTTCTACCACCTGGTCTTCGTGAATCGCGTCTATGAGACGTCTGGTCGCCAGCCGATCCCCGGCGCGGAGCGCATCGACTTCGCCGGCATGGCGAAGGCTACCGGCTACCGCGTCGCTGAGTCGTTCGATGACATCGGTGTGCTGCGTGAGCGCCTGCCCGCGCTGCTGAACGAGCCGGGTCCGGTGATGGTCGCCTTCGAGGTCGAGGTGGAGATGGAGCCAACGAGCCCTCCCGCCAAGCGCCCGCCAATGGAGGACCAGATGCACGTCCTGCGGTCCCAGATCACGTAGAGTGGGATCACAAGCCTGACGTCAGTGAAGGCAGGACGGTGTGACCGCTGACACAATCCGTGTGCGGGTTGAGCTGTTTGCTGACCTGCGGCAGTACGCGCCCGATGGCGTGAGCGGTGGCCAGGATCTTGTCGTGCCGGTTGGCACCACCATGCATGATGTGATCGAGCGGTATGGCATCCCTGCCGACTACGAGGTCACCATCGGTCGCAACGGTGAGCAGGCCAAGCGGCCCGACCTGGTCGAAGATGGCGACGAGATCGTGCTCTTCAGCCCCATGGAGGGTGGATGAGCCGCAAGCATGAGAGTTACGTAGCGGAAGCGAGGATACGATGACGGATCGATATGGTTACTGGAACAAGATCCTGCACGTCGACCTCACCAACCAGACGACGACCATCGAGGAGCCAGGCGACGAATGGTTCCGCCTGTACGGTGGTGGACGCGCACTGATTGCGCACAACCTGCTCAAGTACGTTCCGGCGAACGCGGACGCGTTGAGCCCGGAGAATGTGCTGGTCTTCGCACCCGGTGTGATGACAGGGGCGCCGGTTCCCGGCGCCGGTCGCCACTCGGTCGGCGCGAAGTCCCCTCTGACCGGGCTCTACGGCGAGGCTGAAGCCGGTGGGTTCTGGGGCGCTGAGCTGAAGCGCGCCGGCTGGGACGGCATCGTCGTCCACGGCAAGGCGGAGAAGCCGGTTTACATCAGTATCAACGAGGGTGAGGTCGAGTTCCGTGACGCATCGCACCTGTGGGGCCAGGAGACCGGGCCGGTAGAGGATGCGATCCAGGAGGAACTCGGTGACGCCCGCACCCGCGTGACCCAGTGTGGGCCGGCTGGCGAGAACCTGGTTCGCTACGCAAACGTCTGCAACGAGCTGAATGAGTTCGCGGGCCGCACCGGGCTGGGCGCCGTGATGGGTTCGAAGAACCTCAAGGCGATCGCGGTTCGCGGTACGCAGCAACTCCCGACCGCCGACAAGGCGAAGATCACCGAGGTCGCGAAGTGGGTGTCGGGTACGCTCGACGAGAACCACCGCGCGTTCCACGAGTACGGCACCGGCGCGGCCATGCAGGGCAAGAACCTCGATGGTGGCATGCCGACCCTGAACTACCGCCTCGGTGAGTTCGAGGGCATCGAAAAGATTGACGCCATCGCCGTTGCGAACGAGGTTCGCATCGAGATGGGCGCGTGCTACGCGTGCTCCGTGCGTTGCAAGAAGGTCGTCCAGATCGAGCAATTCGACACCGGCAAAACCACCAAGAAGGGCGCGCCCATCGCGGTGGACCCGCAGAACCGCTACAGCGTGGAGTCACGGTACGGCGGACCTGAGTACGAATCCCTCGGGGCACTCGGTCCGACCCTCGGCATCGACGACCTCGTGGCCGTCTGCAAGTCCAACGAGACGTGCAACCGCCTGGGTATGGACACCATCTCTGTGGGTGCCACGCTCGCATGGGCGATGGAGGCCTGGGAGAAGGGCATCCTCACCGCGGAGCACACCGGTGGCGTGGAGCTGAAGTTCCACGACGCGGATGGCGTCATCAAACTGCTGGAGATGATCGGTCGCCGCGAAGGCTTTGGCGATGAACTGGCCGAGGGTTCCCAGTGGCTGGCCCAGAAGTACGGCGGCGAGGAGTTCCTGACCACGGTGAAGGGCATGGAACTGGCGATGCACGACCCGCGCCACATGGAGCGGATGCGTGAGTCCTACATCATGGCCCCCACTGGCGGCGACCACATGCAGCAGCAGGGGGCACGCAACGGCCTTCGCAACTCCGTGGGTCTCTGCCACTTCCTCGCCTACAACGACGAGGTCTCCCGTGACCTGCTCAACGCGATCACGGGTTGGGACTTCTCGGACGACGAGGTGCTGAGCATGGCGCGCCGTGGCATCACCATGACCCGTCTGTTCAACCTGCGCGAGGGGATGACGGAGGAAGACGACACGCTGCCGCAGCGGTTCCGCGAGCCGTTGCCGAAGCACCCGGGTCTCGACCTGGAGGAGATCGTCTCCATCCGCTCGAACTACTACATGAACCAGGGCTGGGACCCCCAGACGGGCGTCCCCACGGAGGAGACCATCGCGCTCCTGGGGCTGGAAGAAGAGGCGAAGGCCGCGGCAGTCTAACCGCACCTGAGCCGATCGAAATACCAGAACGGGGCCGCAACTGCGGCCCCGTTCTTCGTTTGCAGAGTCTCGGGTGAGCTAGATGTCCTGGTAGGTCCCAGCCGAACGTCCGTACCACACCATTGGCCGGGCCTCGGGGTTGTCGTTCTGCACCTCGAGGACGCGCGCCACCACGATGCCGTGGGAGGAGCCGCCCGGGAAGATCGCCTCGACCTCGCAATCCAGCCAGGAAAGTGAGTTCTCGATCAGCGGTGACTCGTGCTCGGTCATGCGCCACTGTAGACCACTGAAGCGATCGCCGTCGTTGTCCTCATCCCGGCGTCCCGCGAAGACGTCTAATACGTCGCCCTGTTCGGCCGTCAGGATGCTCACGCAGAGCTTCCCGGAGGCCTCGACGAGTTGGTAGGTGCGGGAGTTCTTGTCCAGGCACACGAGGATCGTCGGCGGGTCGATGGAGACGGAGCTGGTGGAGGTGGCCGCCATGCCGTGCAACTGCCCCTCGTGAGCAGCGGCGACCACGGTGACCCCGGCCGCCAGGCGCGACATGGAGTTTCGGAACTCCTGCGACAGGGTCTCCGCATCCTGGCTCATCGGTCTCCTCCGTCTGTAGGCCGGCATGCGGCCGGTAAGCACTGGTAAATCGTCGTTCACTGTTGTGTGGTGCCGGGAGACTATCACGGTCATCACAATCGTCTCAAACAGCGAACTCACCACCACCCGGGCCGTTTGTGGCTTGACCCGCTGCTGAGGTCTCTCGACAATCCCCGAGAGTCAATCTCTCCAGTACACGTCCGATGGCAAGGAGCCCAAATGCAGCGCAGCACCGAGCGCATTCTCACCACCCATGTCGGCAGCTTGCCGCGGCCGCCCGCGGTTTCTGAAGTGCTGCTCGGGAGGCCGGTTGGCGCGCGTTTTTCCGATGAGGAGGAAGCCGTCATCGCCAGCGAGGTGACGGACTCCGTGCGCATGCAGGTTGAGTGCGGTATCGACGTGCCCAGCGACGGTGAGTTCTCCAAGAGCGGCTACAACGCCTACATCAGTGAACGCCTCGGTGGTTTCGAGGAGCGCCCGGGCACTGGCCTCGCGGGGTTTGCCTGGAGCCGCGATCGCGCTCTGTTCCCTGAAGCCTACGGCGAGATCGAGGGCGGTTCGCGTCCGGCGCGCTCCGGTGCCGGGAGCGGACAGAGCCTCGTGTGCACCGAGCCGATCACATACGTCGGCCAGGATCTCGTGACAGCTGACATCGAGCGCCTCCAGAGGGCGCTGGAGGGTACCGGCGCCACCGAGGCCTTCATCCCCGCCGTCGCGCCAGGCACCATCGAGCGCCAGCGCCCGAATGAGTACTACAAGAGCGAAGAGGAGTACCTCGAGGCGATCGCGAAGGCGATGCACGTTGAGTACCGGATGATTGTGGAGTCCGGTTTCATCCTGCAGCTGGACGACCCGCGGGTGATGACGGAGTGGGACTTCTTCGAGACCGCTCCCTCACACGAGGAGTACCGTAAGTTCGCGCAGCTGCGCATCGACGCGCTGAACCTCGCGCTCGAGGGGCTGCCACGTGATCGTATGCGCTACCACGTCTGCTGGGGCTCCTGGCATGGCCCGCACGCCACCGATATCGAGCTCAAGGAAATCGTCGACGTGATCCTCCAGATCAACGTCGGCGGGTTCTCGGTAGAAGCGGCGAACCCACGCCACGCGCACGAGTATCACCTGTGGGAGAACGTGAAGTTGCCCCAGGACACGGTCCTCATCCCCGGCGTCATCGCACACACCACCAACTGTGTGGAGCACCCGGAGATCGTCGCCGAGCGTATCCAGCTCTACGCGGATCGAGTGGGCAAGGAGAACGTGATCGCCGGCGCTGACTGCGGCTTCGCGCAGGTCCTCGGGGTCCAGCGCGTTCACCCGAGTATCGTGTGGGAGAAGTTCCGCTTGCTCTCGGAGGGCGCGAAGCTCGCGAGCGAGCGGCTGTTCAAGTAGCGAGAACACACGGATGCCCTCCCGCGGGAGGGCATCCGGCAATGGTCGCGGTTCGCGTGGCTGCTACAGCGTCACGATGTGCTCAGACACCCGGGTGAGCCGATCGAAGACTAGCGGGTCATGCCCCGGCACGATCAGCTCCTCAGCGTCGGCGAGCTCGCGCAGCTTCGCGAAGCCACGGTAGAACCCCGGGATGTCGTGGATCGACGTGAACGGGATGCCCTCCTGGAAGTTCCGGTAGTAGTGCGAGGCGTCTGAGGCCAGCACGGCCTGCCCTCGATTGGTCTGTACGCTCACCACCTGCATCCCCGCGGTGTGGCCGCCTACGTGGTGCACGCTGATGCCCGGCGCCACCTCGAGCTCGTCCGCGACGAACTGAATGCGCCCGTCGTAATTCATGCGCACGAATGCGGTGACGTCGTCCTGGTGGATCGAGCGCTTGAACGCGGGTGCGGAGGCGAAGCGACCCGTATAGAAGGCCATCTCCCGTTCCTGGATCGTGAACGTCGCCTGTGGGAAAAGGGCGTGGTGGCCGGTGTGGTCGTAGTGAAAGTGCGTCACGATCACCTGCTCCACGGTCGACGGGTCCACGCCGATCTCGTGCAGGCTCTCCGCAGGCTCACGCAGGTAGGTTCGTCCGCGCGCCGTGCCCACGGGCTCCGTGAAGCCGAGGTCCACGATCACGGTGCGCTGGCCGTTCGTGACGGCCCAGATGAAATAGTCCATCCCCACTGGTGTCTGGTCAGTGTGGTGCAGGAAGACTTCCGAGGCGCTCACATCGCGGTGGGCGTAGCGCATGGCGAAGATCTGGTAGTTGTCAGTGGTCATCAAGGTTCCTTCCCGGCGCGGATGGTACCATTCCGCTCCGTACCAACCATCGCACCATACCTGCCCCAGGCATTCGCACGGGGCCTGATTTCTGGAGGAAAAGATGACCTCGCAAGGCTCCTCGACCGCAGACGAGCTCCGTAACACCGTACCGAAGCTCGCTGACCTCCTTGACGAGGTGATCTTCGGTGATGTGTGGGAGCGCCCTCAACTGTCGAAGCGCGATCGTAGCCTCATCACGGTCGCGGCGCTCACCGCGCTGTATCGCACCGACCAGATTCGCAGCCACATCGGTCGTGCATTGGACAATGGCGTGACCCGCGAGGAGATCGCCGAGATCATCACCCACATGTCGCTCTACGCGGGCGTTCCCAACGGCGTGAACGCCGCCCGCGTTGCGGCTCAGGTCTTTGCCGAGCGCGACTAGCTACCCCACAGGAAGAGGTCAGAGATGAAGGCTGGATTCATCGGGCTGGGGACGATGGGGCGCCACATGGCGCGGAACCTGATCGTCAACGGCGACTGCGAACTGGTGGTGGTGAACGACATCCGCAGAGAGTCGGGTGAGGAGCACCTGGCCGCCGGTGCAGTCTGGGCGGACACGCCGAAGGAGCTTGCGGAGCAGGTGGACGTGGTCTTCACGTCGCTCCCCGGTCCACCGGAGATTCGCGCCGTGGCGCTGGGGGAGGATGGTCTGCTGGCAGGGATGCGGCCCGGCTCCGCGTGGTTCGACCTCTCTACGAACTCACCGACGCTGATTCGTGAGCTCTATGACATCTTCGCGGAGAAGGGTGTTCACGTCTCCGATGCGCCCGTGAGCGGCGGACCCGCCGGCGCGGAGAGCCGCAAGCTGGCGATCTGGATCGGTGGCGACGAAGCAGTCTTCGAGGGCCACAAGAAGGAACTCGACGCGATCGGTGACCAGGTCGCCTACATCGGTCCGATCGGCGCGGGTTCCGTGGCGAAGCTGGTGCACAACCTCTCCGGCTACTTGATCCAGACTGCACTCGCCGAGGCGTTCACGATGGGTGTGAAGGCCGGTGTGGAGCCGGTGGCGCTCTTCAACGCGATTCGGCAGGGTGCCGGTGGCCGACGCCGCACCTTCGACAACCTTCCGGTGCACTTCATGGCTGGCTGGTATGACCCGCCGACGTTCGCGCTGCGCCTCGCTCACAAGGATGTCACGCTGGCGACCCAACTCGGTCGCGAGATCGGCGTGCCGATGCGCCTCTCCCAGCTGACGTTGGAGGAGATGACGGAGGCGATGAACCGCGGGTGGGACAACCGTGACTCGCGTGTTGCCATGCACCTGCAGGAGGAGCGCGCTGGGGTGGACGTCACCGTGCCGCGCGAGCGCCTGGATGGCATCCTCGACTAGGGCCATCGAGGACCGAAGCCGCGACAGCCCGTCTCCGGACGGGCTGTTTGCATATCGTTCGCCAGTTCAGCGTGCGCATCTCATGGGCCGATGATATGAATACGCCTACGCCATACAGAGCGGCGTCAACGCAGTGACAGGAGCAGCAATGCCTTCAGAGAAGTTTGAGCAGGGGCTCAGGGTGCGTCGCGAGGTGCTCGGCGAAGAGTACGTGAACAACGCGATGAACAACGTGGATGACTTCAACCGCGATTTCCAGGAGATGGTTACGGAGATGGCCTGGGGGACCTGGGCGCGCCCCGGACTGGAGCGTAAGCAGCGGAGCCTCAACGTGCTCTGCATCCTCGCTGCGTTGAACCGGCAGACGGAGTTCCGCCTCCACTTCCGTGCGGCCATCGGCAACGGCTGCACGCGCGAGGAACTGCGTGAGACCCTGATCCAGATCACCGGCTACGCCGGCGTGCCCGCCGGCGTAGAGGCATTCCGCATCGCGCGCGAGGTCTTCGCGGAGATGGAGGCGAAATGAGCCCCGTAGGATTCATTGGCCTGGGCAACATGGGCAACCCGATGTCGACGAACCTCGTCGCCGCGGGTCACGAGCTGCTGGTCTATGACGCTGCTGGCACCGCGGAACGCGCACCGGAGGGTGCTCGTGTGGCGAACTCCCTCACCGAGGTGATTGCGGAGGCGGAACCCGTCTTCCTCAGCCTGCCGGACGGTCCCGTGGTGCTCGCCGTTTGTGACGAGATCATCGCCGTCCCGAACCGGACCGCGCAGACCATCATCGATCTCTCCACGATCGGCATCGAGGCGGCACAGGAGGCTGGTCAGCGGCTCTCCGCGGCCGGGATCGACTACGTGGACTCACCGGTCAGCGGGGGCGTATCCGGGGCGCGTGCCGCCACCCTGGCAGTGATGAGCGCAGGCAAGCCGGTAGTGCTGGACCGCATCGCGACGCTCCTTGAGCCGATCGGCTCTAACCGCTTCGTGGTGGGTTCGGAGCCCGGCCAAGCGCAGGCGATGAAGCTGCTGAACAACTACCTGTCGGCGATCGGCACGCTGGCCACCAGTGAGGCGATCCGCTTCGGTGAGCGCCGTGGGCTGGACATGAAGCTGATGCTGGACGTGCTCAACGCCTCCAGCGGGCGCAACACCGCCACGGAAACCAAGTTCCCGAACCAGGTCCTGACCGGTAAGTTCAACAACGGCTTCACGGCACGTCTGATGGCCAAGGACGTCGGCCTCTTCCGCGAATCAGCTCACGCCGTGGACTCGCCCGCTCGAGTCGCCGATGTGGTCGCGGACATCTGGGCCGCGTTCGCCGCGCGTTCTCCGGGTGACGATGTGACGAAGATGTACGAGTTCATTGAGGAGCACCGCGACTAGCTCCACCGATCGCACTCGATACGACGAACATAGGCCCGGCGTCATCGATGCCGGGCCCGTTCGTCTACGTGCGCGGCTATCCCGATCGCGTGGCTGGCCCTCGCGATGGATCTACTCGATACCGCGCCAGTCCACGATCGCTGGCTGGCGCTTCGCTGGCATCGGCTCCTCGTCGCGGCCGGGCTTGCCGATATAGACATAACCAACGATTCGATCGCGCTCGCCAAGCCCGAGGTACTCCCGTGCGGGCGGCAGGTCGACGAGCTCGCCGGTGCTCCACTTGGTCGCGAGGCCCTCGGCGCGGGCAGCCAGCAGCAGGTTCTGCGTGGCGCAACAGCAAGCAGCGTAGTCCTCCAGGTCGCGCACGGGCGATTCGGGGCGGTCGTGTTGAACCACCACGATGATGTGCGGCGAACGTACGAGTTTTTTGCAGATGGATTCGATCTGCAATTCGCTGCGGGGTTCGCCTTCGGAAGGAGCGCGCATCCAGTCTGCGATGTGTGCGCCCATCTCCTGGCGTTCGTGGCCTGAGAGCACTGTGAAGCGCCATGGTTCTGTGTTGCGGTGATTCGGCGCCCACGTTGCTGCCTCGATCAGCCGCATGATCTGATCGCGCGTGAGCGGATCCGGGGCGAAGGTGCTCGCCGTACGCCGGGTCGCCAGCGCTTCGAAGATGTCCATGCCATGCCTCCCCATTACCGGAGCCCAGGTCGCAGCCCAGGTGAAGTGTCGGTCCGATGTCTCCATTACACGCGACGATGCGTCCGCTGCCAAGTGAGTAGGGGGTGGACCTCGGGAGAGTCGGGCGTGGCCCTCCCGAGGCCCATGTTGCAGCATCCGGACTGCTGGTCCGGTGCTGGTTCTGGGTGAGCCCCGGGAGAGTCGGGCGTGTCCCTCCCGGGGCTCATGGCGCAGCAGTCAGCCCGGCTGGGCTGACTGCTGGTATTGGGTGAGGTCCGAGGGGAGTCGGGCGAGCTTCCCTCGGACCTCTCGAGGCGACATCAGAC
>JBJHDC010000108.1:0-10059 GCA_050486345.1 Dehalococcoidia bacterium
GGCCGCGCCGGAGTGCATCGCGCGGCTCGTCGAGGAAATCGCGATCGTGCAGCCGAAGATCGTGGTCGTGATGGGTGCCGAGGCGCTCGAGGTGCGTCGGCCCCACGTTCAGCACGATGCCGATGCGGGGCTGCGCCCAGGTGCAGAGCACCGCGATCTCGCCGGTGGTGTACATGCCCATCTCGATGACGGCGCGTTCCGTCTCGGGCCGCAGTTCCAGCAGGCAGAGGGGGACGGAGATCTCGTTGTTGTAGTTGAGGGGGTTGGCCTGCACGCGGTACCGGGCGGCGAGGACCTCCGCGATGATGCCCTTGGTGGTCGTCTTGCCCACTGAACCAGTGACGCCGACGACCTCGAGGCCGCTCAGCGCGCTGCGCCATGCTGCGCCGAGGGTCTGCAGCGCGGTGAGCGCGTCATCCACCACGAAGACCGTGGCGTCTGCGGCCTCCACCGGGCGGGAGACAATACAGCCGGTGGCGCCGGCGCGGACCGCGTCCGCGACGAAGGCGTGGCCGTCCACCCGCTCGCCGGGCAGCGCGATGAAGAGATCGTCCGGTCCCGCCTCGCGCGAATCGATGACGGCGCGGCGGTAGGGCGCCGGTGGGCGATCGCCACCGAGGCGTGCGACCAGCCGGTCCGCGAGCGCGGAGGTGACGAAGGCGGTGTCCAGCGTGGGGCCGCTCATGGCTGCGCCGCCAGCTGGGTGGGGTAGTCGGGTGGGATATCCAGGTAAGCCATCAGCTGCGCAGCGAGGTCCGCGAAGACCGGCGCGGCCACCTGGCCACCGAGGTTGAGACCGCCCGAGGGCTGATCGATCTTCACGAGGATCGAGACCGCGGGATCGCTGGCGGGGAGGAAGCCGGCGAAGGATGCGATGGTGCTGTCCAGCGCGTAGCCGGTGGGGATGGAGACGAGGGTGGTACCGGTCTTGCCGGCGACTTCATACCCCGGCACGCGGGCACCGTGGGTGGCGGGGCCCTCGACGACATCGGTCATCAGCTGGCGCATGGTTTCGGCGGTCTGCGGGGTGATGGCCTGGCGGACGGTGACGGGCTCGTAGCTGCGCACGCTGTCGCCGGTGACGACGCTGGAGATGACGTACGGGCGCATCAGCTGGCCGCCGTTGGCGAAGGTGTTGACGGCGGTGAGCATCTGGATGGGTGTGACGGCGAGGCCCTGGCCGTAGGAGTTGGTCGCGAGGTCAACGGGGTACCAGTCGGGATCCTGCGGCGTGCGCATGGCACCCTCGGCCTCCCCGGAGAGCCCGATGTGGGTGGACTCCGTGAGGCCGAATTCCTCCATGTAGTGGTAGAAGGCACTGGCGCCCATCACGCTGCTGAGCCAGACCGTGCCGGTGTTGAGCGACTTCTGCAGGAGCTCGCGGACGGTGGTCCAGCCGTTGGCGGAGAAGTCCCAGTTGCGGATCACGGCGCCGTCGCCCATGTCCACCTCGCCGGAGTCTTCGTAGCCGCTGTCCGGGTTCACCAGGCCAGCATCGAGGGCAGCCGCCACCGTGAGCGTCTTGAGCACGGAGCCGGGCTCGTAGAGGTCAGTGATCGCGCGGTTGCGCACGACGTTGCTGAGGTCCGGCGTGTCCAGCCCCGACTGCGAGATATTCGCCCGCGGGAACGAGGCCATCGCCAGCACGGCGCCGGTGTGCGGGTCCATGACGATGATGGAGCCGCTGACGCCGCCGTAGCGCTGGATTGCCTCGGCGAGCGTCTCTTCCACCATCTTCTGCATGAATCGATCGATGGTCAGTTGCACCTCGCCGCCGGGGGAGGCGGGACGCTCCGTGCGCTGGGTGAAGGCGATGGGCCGGCCGAGGGCATCGCGCTCGCTGGTGATCCAGCCGTCGCGGCCACGCAGCAGGTGATCGAGGTCCGCCTCCACGCCCCAGAGCCCGGAGCCATCGAGGCCCACGTAGCCGACCAGCGGGATGCCGAGGTCGCCCTCCGGGTAGACGCGGGTGGAGGAGGGGAGCGTGCGTACGCCCCAGAGGTTCAGCGCAGCCAGCTCCGTGCCGCGCGCGTAGTCGATGTCGCGCACCACGACCACGTCTCCCTGGCGCTCCTCGGTGCCCATGCGCATGAGGGTGTCGGCATCGAGGCCGAGGAATGCGCCGAGCTCGATGGCAGCGCGGCTGGCCTGTTCCTGGTCACGCCAGAGGAAGCGGTCTATGTAGATGTCCCAGGTGTCGACGGAGGTGGCGAGCGGGTAGCCGGTGGCATCGAGGATTGCGCCGCGGGGGGCGGGGAGCACGGCGGCGCCCTGGCGCGTGACGGCGGCCTCCTGCAGGTACTCCTCGTGGTTGACGACCTGTACCTCGTAGAGTCGAGCAACCGTCATCACCAGGCCGCCCACCACCAGGAGCGCCATGGTCCAGTGGCGCCACGTGATGTGACTGGTTGATGACTGGCTCAACGGCTGGTCCTACCTTCACCGCTTCATTACTGCTTCTGCTGCTACTACTGATTTCCACGATGCCCACGTCCGGCCGGTCAGGAGATCCCGGGGAGCTTGCCCAGGAGCGATTCCCACCAGCTGGGCGTTGGTAGTGCCTCGTACTGCTGGTCCGGCACGTAACGGCGCGGCAGGGGGACGGATCCGGGGGCGGGGACATCCACGCTCATGCGTACGCGATCGCCGGCGGGCACCATGCCCAGGCGTCCGATGGCCTCGCTGCGGAGGAAGTCGAGGTTGGTGCTGGAGGCGATTTCCGTCTCCAGGACGCGGATCTCCGCGCTGAGCGATTGCCGTTCCAGTTCCAGCGCGCGCACGTCGTAGCCGATGGTGGCGATGCGGCTGGTCTGCAGGACCTGCACCAACCCGACGACGGCGATTGCGAGCAGGGCGACGGAAATGATGGTGAGCCGCGAGAAGCGCCTCGGGATCACACCTCGACCGCGGGGCAGGGCTCGCGGCGCGGCCATCTCCTCGGCACGTGCACGGCGCCGGGCGGCTGCTCCGCCTGCGGACTGCTGGGGCATCGCGATGCGTCCAGAACCCGCCCCGGGGAGCACGCCGGGTGCGGCAGAGGCCGGCGTGCGCCCCCGGGAGGGTCCTGGTCGGGTTCCGGGCAACGAGGCCATCAGGCGGCCGACCGTTCAGCAATCGACTCCGCGACGCGCAGGCGGGCGGAGCGGGAGCGCGGGTTCGCGGCGATCTCCTCCTCGGAGGCCATCTGCACGCGCCGGGAGACCTCGCGCAGGGTGGCGCGGTGGTCGCAGGTGCAGACGGGTTGGCGGGGCGGGCAGATGCAGTCGCGTGCGTGGAGGCGGAAGTACTCCTTTACGGCGCGGTCCTCCAGCGAGTGGAAGGAAATGACCACCAGGCGCCCGCCCGGCACGGCCAGCAGCCCGTGGGCGGCCTCGAGTGCGGCGCTGAGCTGGCCGAGTTCGTCGTTGACGGCGATGCGGAGCGCCTGGAAGGTGAGGGTGGCGGGATGAATCGGCCGGCGCGCGGAGGGGCGTGCGCCCCGGCGGCCGCGGCCCACGGCGGCCTCGACGATGCGCGCGAGCTCGCCGGTGGTGTGCAAGGGGCGGCGCTCCACGATGGCGCGGGCGATGCGGCGGCTGCGGTGTTCCTCGCCGTACTCGTAGATGAGCGCGGCCAGTTGCTGCTCGTCGTACTCGTTGACGATGTCGGCGGCGGTGACGGGTCCGTCCGGGTCCATGCGCATGTCCAACGGCTCGTCGCGCTGGAAGGAGAAACCGCGGCCGGGACGGTCCAGCTGGATGGAGGAGACGCCGAGGTCTAGGAGCACGCCATCCACCGGGACAAAGCCGTGAGCGCGACAGGTGGCCTCGATGTCCGCGAAGGCACCGCGGGCGAGCACGACAGCGTCACCGAAGCGGGCGAGGCGCTGCGCGGCGATGGCGAGAGCCTCCGGGTCGCGATCGATGCCGAGGAGGCGGCCATCGGGCTGCGCGGCCTCGAGGATGGCGGCGGCGTGTCCGCCGAGGCCTACGGTGCCATCGACGTACCGGCCACCGGCGCGGACGTTCAGCGCCGTCAGCGTCTCCTGGAGGAGGACGGGGATGTGGCCGCCGGGTGCGGTGGGGTCAGGGGAACGCCGAGGCTCCTCCGCGGTCATGCGTCTTCGTCCTCGTCGAGTTCGACAGTTCGCAGGTGCTGTCGTTCCTCCGCCCACCGTTCAGGATGCCATAATTCTAGGTAATCGCCAACGCCCGTTATCTTTACTTTCGGTGGATTATTGTCTGCATCGGGCTCGATCTCGATGCCGACTTCCTCGCGGAAATTGGCGGGAAGCACGATGCGATTCTGGGAATCGAAGTCCACCGGGAAGGCGTCCGCGAGGAAGATGCGTCGGATCCGTCTGGCAGCGGCGGTGCGGTTGCCGTTCGCGCTGGCCAGGCGTCGGTCGACTTCTTCCTCGAAGGCTGGCTGCGGGTACAGCTCGATGCAGCCTTCGGGGCCTACGCGGATGACACCGTGAACGATGTCCATGCCGCGGTGGTCAGTACCATCGATGAACGCGGGACGGTAGCGGGCGGGGATTGCTAACCGACCGCGTCCATCGATGGTGTGTTCGAAGGTGCCGAAGAAAACCACACCCGCCACCTTCGATCTGTGTGGGTATGGGTGCTTGCCCCATTTCCCCCCACAACGCTGCCAACAGTACCACCAGCTGGGTGAGGGATGCAACTCCCTGCCCCCGGAATCGAGAAATATTTCCTGCTGCTACGATCGGATGGGTCCGTGACCCACCTCAGATGGCCCGGAAGTTGGGCCGGAATCGTCCTCACGCCTCGATTTCTGCCCCTGGAGCGACGTCGACGGTGGTTGGGGGGCTGGTGGGGGCTGGTGGGGCCGATCCCGCGCTGGCGGGGTGCGCGGCCCTAGACTGCGACATGGGACTGAAGAGTTGACCAGAGAGTTGACCAGGCCGAGAGGAGGCCACGATGGGACATCGAGCTGCAGTCCTCACGGTGAGCGACCTCGGCTCACGTGGTGAGCGCGAAGACACGGCCGGCCCGGCCGTGGCGGAGTTGCTTGCGGGCGCCGACTTCGAGGTGGCCGAGCGGGCGATCCTGCCGGACGAGCCGGATCAGATCGAGGCGCTCCTGCGCCGCTGGGCGGATGAGGACCTCGCGCTGGTGGTGACTGTGGGTGGCACGGGCCTCGCGCCGCGCGACCGGACGCCCGAGGCGACGATGCGTGTCCTCGACTACCGCGTGCCCGGCATGGAGGAAGCGATGCGCACCGCGAGCGTCGAGAAGGTGCCAACGGCGATGATCTCGCGTGCCGTGGTGGGTGTGCGGGGGCGCACGCTGATCGTGAACCTTCCCGGTAGCGAGCGGGCGGCGCGGGAGAACCTGGAGGTGGTCCTGCCGGTGCTCGACCACGCGTGCGCCTCGATCCGTGGGGACGCGGAGGAATCGGCGGAGACGCACAAGCGGATTCAGCAGTGAGACGGGGAAACCCTCACCCCGCGGTCCCTCACCCCCCGGCCCCCTCTCCCACTTCGCGGGAGAGGGGGAGACGGAAGCGGCAATGGGGCGTGCCCTTTGGATTCGTTCGTCCTGAGCTCGTTAAGGGACGGGCCGGAGGCTGCTCACTCGAAATTGGGTGTGTGCGGATGTCGAGGTGGGCGGAGCCCCCACCCCAGCCCTCCCCCGTTCCGGGGGAGGGGGTCGATCCCGGGCACCCGCACAGGGCTCGGCGGGCGGCATGATCGAACCCGCGCCTGCCTCCTCGGTTCGGTTCGATGTGCTGACGATCTTTCCGGGCATGTTCTCGGGGCCGCTGGATCAGTCGATCCTTCAGCGCGCTCGGGATGCGGGGCTGATCGAGGTGCACCTGCACGACCTGCGCGACTGGGCGCACGACCGGCATCGGACGGTGGATGACTATCCGTTCGGGGGTGGGGCCGGGATGGTGATGAAGCCCGAGCCCCTGTTTGAGGCGATTGATGCGATTCAGCCGCAGGCGGAGCCTCCGGCGTACGTGATCTTTCCGGGGCCGCAGGGGCGTCCGCTGGATCGCGCATTGGTGGCGGAGCTGGCGGCGCGGCCTCGGCTGCTGTTCATCTGCGGGCGCTACGAGGGCATCGATGAGCGAGTGCTGGAGCATGTCGTGGACCTCGAGGTGTCCATTGGCGACTTCGTGGTCTCCGGGGGTGAGTTGCCCTCGATGCTGATCATGGACGCCGTGGCGCGGCAGATCCCGGGGGTGCTGGGCGGGGAGGGGTCGCTGGCGGAGGAGTCGTTCGAGGACGGCCTGCTGGAGTACCCGCAGTACACGCGCCCCGCTGAGTTCCGCGACTGGGCGGTGCCGGACATCCTCCTCTCCGGCCACCACGCCGAGATTGAGAAGTGGCGGCGGCGGCAGCGCTTGCTGCGCACCCTCGAGCGCCGCCCGGACCTCCTCGAAGGTGCGCAGCTGACGGAGGCGGAGCGGCGGTGGGTGGCGGAGGAAGGCGGGGCAGTCGGAGAGGCCCCTGGAATCATCCCTGAGTTCAAGGTCAGCGACCTGCGTCGAAGCCTGCGGTTCTATCGACAGATTCTCGGATTCTCCGTCCTCTATGAACGGCCTGAGCATGCGTTCGCCTACCTCCAGCGGGAGGGGGCACATCTCATGCTGGAGGAGCCCGGTCGGAGTCGCACCTTTCATTCCTCTCAGGACCAGCATCCGTACGGACGCGGGATGCATCTACAGATAGAGGTTTCGGATATCGAGCCGCTCTGGGCCGCCGCGCAAGCAGTAGCCGACGCGATCACCTATCCGCTGGAGGATCGCTGGTATCGGCGAGGCACTGTGGAACTGGGCAACCGTCAGTTCGTGATGCAGGATCCGGACGGCTACCTCCTGAGGTTCTTCGAAGACCTGGGGTCTCGACCAGCTGGCTCGGCTTAGCGAACGACGAAACGGGGCAATCCATGCCTGACCGCTGGCAGTCCGGGGATCAGATCACGCTCCGCTACGTTGGCCATAGCGACTTCCATGTTCGAGGCAGGCCGGGAGTGCTCCAGGGCTGGCCCTACATCGTGGTCGAGGACAGCGCCGATCTGCTGGCGCTGTGGATGCCTGTAGGCACACACGTGAAGCGGGTCGACATGGCTGATCGGGGCCGGGTGCTTGCTGACCTCGTACACGGGGAGCATCCGCACGATGCGTTCCGTCGCGGCGATGTACTGCGCCTGATGCCCGCCGGGGCGCGCTATTCGGTGTGGCTGCACTTGTCCCCGAAGGAGCCACACGAGTTCCTCGGCTGGTACGTGAATATGGAGGCGCCGTTCGTGCGGACGCCGATTGGTGTCGACACGACCGATGACTCGCTGGACATCGTGGTGACGCCTGACCTCGAGTGGCAGTGGAAGGACGATCACCTCGCGGAGGGGTGGATTGAGGCTGGCGTCTACACGCGGGAGGAGACGGAGGGGTTCTTCGCGACCGGGCGAGCGGTGATCGAGGACATCGAGGCTCGCCGGTTCCCGTTCGATGGCACGTGGTTGGACTGGCGGCCCGACCCGGCGTGGGGGATCCCGGAGGTGGACCCGGAGTGGGATCGCTTCCCCGGGTATGACATGCCACTGTCGAGCGGGCGCAGGCTCAGCGGGGTAGACCATCCGCCGCCGCCATCGGGCACACCGTTGAGCACACCATCGAGCACATCGTCGGTTCGAGAGTAGCTGAGACCCTCGACGGTAACTGGTTCAGTTCACTACACTGAGCGTCTGCGGTTTCGCCGTACCTACGACACCAACACGCCCAGCCGGGGATACTCACGATGACGATTAACCTTGCCGACCTTGCCCAGCCGCGCCCCGAGGGGATGGCGGAGATCCCGGAGTTTGGCCCGGGCGACACCGTGCGCGTGCAGGTGCGCGTTGTCGAGGGGAACCGTGAGCGCTCTCAGCCCTTCGAGGGCGTGGTGATCTCCCGCAAGGAGGGACCGGCGGGCAACTTCACTGTGCGTCGTATTTCCTCGGGCGTTGGCGTGGAGCGCGTGTTCCCGTTCAACAGCCCTCGACTGGACTCGGTGACGGTGACCCGTCGCGGTCGCGTGCGCCGCAGCCGCCTGTTCTACCTGCGTGGCCGCACCGGCCGTGCCGCGCGGATCAAGGAAGCGCGGCGGGGGTAGGGCCCGTCGCGGGCCGTCCCGTTTCCGCGCGCCCGCCGGGCGCGTCCTTCGACAGGCTCAGGATGAACGGAAACGGGACAACCATGTGCCGTCACCAATCGCCGCGGGCTAGCATAATCCTCGATGCCTGACTCAACTTCACTCGACCATGGCGACATGGAGGCGGCTGCTGCGATCCTGGCGCGGCAGAGCCCCTCACCCCCAGCCCCCTCTCCCACTTCGTGGGCGAGGGGGAGTCAGAGGATCAGAAGGCATGGCAGCGAGGTCTGGGTTCGCGTGCTCACACCGGTGTCGCCGGGCTAGCATGACCCTCGATGCCTGACTCAACATCACTCGACCACGAGGCCATCGAGGCGGCTGCTACGATCCTGGCGCGGTCGGGGTATGTGGTGGCGCTTGCGGGGGCGGGGATGTCGAAGGAGTCGGGGATTCCGACGTATCGCGGTGATGGCGGGCTGTGGACCATCAACGGCGAGCCGCCCCTCAATCAGTACGAGACGTTCACCCTGGACCCGGCGCGGTGGTGGGAGCGGCGGCTGGAGCAGCTGCGCGAGCCGGATGAGTTTTCGCTGGCCATCGAGGCGGCGCAGCCGAATCCCGGCCACGTGGCGCTGGCGGAGCTGGAGACGATGGGGACGCTTCGGCACCTGATCTCGCAGAACGTCGATGATCTCCACCGTCGCGCGGGGCAGCAGTCGCTGACGGAGATTCACGGCAATCGGTACTGGGTGCGCTGCACGAGCTGCGGCATGCGCTGGCCTCGCGAGGAGTTTCCGGTCACCGAGGCGGACGAGCTACCACCTCAGTGCGACGTGGAGGGTTGCGTGGGCGTGGTGAAGAGCGACACGGTGATGTTCGGCGAGCCGATCCCCGTGCGCGCGCTGCTGCGCTGCGAGGAGGAGACTGCGCAGGCCGACTGCTTCCTGACCATCGGCACCTCCGCCGTCGTCTACCCGGCGGCCGGCTTTCCGATCGAGGCCGCGCGCGCCGGCGTGCCGCTGATCGAGGTGAACCCAGAGCCGACGCCGCTCACGCCGCTGGCGGAGGTGGTGGTGCGCGCGGCCTCGGGCGTGGCGCTGCCGGCGATCGTGGCGGCGCTGCGGGAGCGGCTGTCTTGAGCGTGGGGACCCTCACCCCCCAGCCCCCTCTCCCACTTCGCGGGCGAGGGGGAGCGGGAGACTGGCATGAGGCGGAGATCTCGTTCGTCCTGAGCCTGTCGCAGGGCGTTCCGCCCGCCGGCGGTCCCCTCAGCCCTCACCCGGCTGGCGGCGATCGTGGCGGCGCTGCGGGAGCGGCTGTCTTGAGCGCGGGGACCCTCACCCCCCACCCCCCTCTCCCACTTCGTGGGCGAGGGGGAGTCGGGGGCTTCGTCGGGGCGGCCCGCGCTCGGGCGAGGCAGGCGGGAGATCTTCAGAACGCCCTTCGACAGGCTCAGGAGGAACGGAGTTCCGTCCACACCCCGGGCTCAGCCGGTTCGGGCACCCCCTCGCCCACGCAGGGGGAGAGGGGGCCGGCCTGCGACCGCAGGGAGTATTCCCTGGGATGGGGTGAGGGTCTCCGCCGGGGCGCAGCAGGGCTCACCTCATGGTGACCCGCCGCCGCTTCGAGCCGCTCGGGATCATCCTCGCCACGGATGATGGGCTCTACCACGCCGTCCCCGGTGAGGAATCGCGCTGCATGGTGGCCGGGCACCGCTTCACGTCCATCGACTACACGCATGGCGTGGGGATTGCCGTGGCGGCCGGCGTGGGCGCGTGGGTGCACGCGGGGAGGCGGTGGGAGCAGGCGTGGGAGGGGCCCGCGCGCTCCGGCAGCGTGACGCCCGGCGGCGCGTTGTTCATTGGCACGGCGGATGGCGGGCTGCTGCGCTCGGACGACGCGGGTGAGCGGTGGACGGAGCTGGAGGGCGTCCGCACCCTCATCAAGCACAATCGCTTTGTGCCGCCGCCGGG
>JBJHDC010000109.1:0-9928 GCA_050486345.1 Dehalococcoidia bacterium
GTCCACGATCAGGGTGTTCACGTTCGGGATGTCGATGCCTGACTCGATGATCGTGGTGCACACGAGGACATCGAATTCACCGTCGGAGAAGCGCTCCATGGTGCCTCGGAGCACGCTCTCGGGCATCTGCCCGTGTCCCACGGCGATGCGTGCCTCCGGGATCAGCGCGCGCAGGAAGTCTGCGAACTGATCGATGGAGCGCACGCGGTTGTGGACGACGAAGACCTGCCCGCCGCGCTCCATCTCGTGCAGGATCGCCTCGCGGGCGATCTGGTCGTCCCATTCCATGACGTAGGTCATCACCGGCTGCCGTCCTGCGGGCGCGGTGTCGATGTTCGACATGTCGCGGATGCCGGTGAGCGCCATGTGCAGTGTGCGCGGAATCGGCGTGGCGGTGAGGGTGAGCACGTCCACCTCCAGCCGCAGCCGCTTCAGCCGCTCCTTGTGGGTGACGCCGAAGCGCTGCTCCTCATCGATGACCACCAGCCCGAGGTTGTGGAAGTCGAGAGTCGAATCGAGGAGCCGGTGCGTGCCGATGAGGATGTCGATCTCGCCGCGCCGGGCGCGCCCGATGATCTCGCGCGCCTCCGCGTCCGTGCGGAAGCGCGACAGCACATCGATGCGCACGGGGAAGCCGGCGAGGCGCTCGCGGAAGGTGCGCAGGTGCTGCTGGGCGAGCACGGTGGTGGGGACCAGGATCGCCACCTGGTAGCCCTCCTGCACCGCCTTGAACGCCGCGCGGACGGCGAGTTCTGTCTTTCCGAAGCCCACGTCGCCGCACACGATGCGGTCCATTGGGCGTGGCGACTCCATGTCCGCCTTGATCGCTGCGAGGGTTTCCGCCTGGTCCTCCGTCAGGTCGTACGGGAAGGCCGCCTCCATCTCCGTCTGCCACGCCGTGTCCGCGGCGAAGGGGTGGCCCTCCAGCAGTTGCCGCGCCGCGTACAGGCGCACGAGGTCCTGCGCGACGATCTGCACCTGCCCTTTGACGCGGGCGCGGGCGCGTGTCCATTCCTGGGTGCCCAGTCGCGTGAGGCGCGGGGTGAACCCCGCCGGTCCGCTGTACCGGGCGATGCGGTCGACCTGCTCGATCGGCACGTAGAGGCGGTCATCGCCCGCGTACCGCAGCTCCATGTAGTCGCGTTCCTCGTCGCCCACGGGGCGGCGCACGATGCCGCCGAAGCGGGCGATGCCGTGGTCCGCGTGCACGACGAAGTCGCCCGGCGACACCTCCGCGAGGAAGCGCGACCGGTGGGTGCTGCGCTGCCGCAGCGTGCGCCGCTGCTTCACGAAGCCGAACAGCTCCCGGTCCGTCATCAGCGAGGCGATGCCGTCCGCGGTCTGGACCGTCCAGCCTTCGGGTAGCGCGCCCTGCAGCAGGGCGATCCCGCCGCGCGGCAGTTGATCGGGCACGCGTTCCTCGACGGTCAGGTGCACGCCGGTCTCATCGACAATCTCGATGAGTCGCTGGGCCTGCTGGGAGACGACCACGGTACGGTCGCCGCGCTGCTGCTGGCGCACGAGGTCCTGCGCAGCGTCGCGCAGCCGCCCGGCGTAGGCGTCCGCGGCGCGGAAGGGGAGGCGGAAGGCGTTCGTCTCGTTGCCGGTGATCCAGCGGCCGAGTTCCACGCGGCGCGTATGCACATCGATCGCCCCGCGCACCTCGTCGCGCGACTCATGCGGCAGCGGCGCGCGTGCGTCCAGCTCACCACGCTTGGCGAGGTCCGCGCGGCGCTCCTGCGCGAGCTCATCGAGGTCCGCGAGCGCTGCCTCCACGCTTTCACGTTCGTCTATCACGAGCAGCGCGTCATCGCGCAGGTGATCGAGGATCGTCGCGTCCGCCGCCAGCGGACCGTAGAACGCGGGGTCCGGGAGCTCGCCGTTACGCAGGCGTGTGAGCTCCGCGCGCGCGTCGCGATCCTTCACGTCATCGAGGGAGTCAGCGAGCCACTGCAGCTCCTGTGCGCTGGCGAACCACTCGTGCGCCGGGGCGATGCGTACCCGCTCCAGCGTCTCGAACGTGCGTTGTGTGTCCGGGTCGAAGGCGCGGATCGACTCCACCTCCGAGCCGAAGAACTCGATGCGCACGGGGTGATCGCGCCCCGGCGGGAAGACGTCCACCAGCCCGCCGCGCCGCGCCGCTTGCCCCGGCTGCTCCACCAGTGGCTCGATGTCGTAGCCCGCGTCCACGAGGGCATGCGCCAGCGCGTCCAGGCCGATCTGGCGGCCGACCTCGATCACCCCGGGCCCGCGTCCCAGGTCGGGCGGACGGAGCGTGTGCTGCGCCACCGCCGCCGCCGAGGCAACGACCAGTGGCGGCGGGCCGCCGGAACTCGCCTGCGCGATGCGCGAGAGCGTGCCGATGCGCAGCCAGCGGATTTCGCCCCCGACCGCGCTGCGCTGCCCGGTGCCGGAGCGGTTGTAGGGGAGCGCCTCGTGGGCGGGGAAATGCGCGGCATCCTCGCCGCACCAGCCGCGCAGCTGCTCGTAGTACGCGACCGCGTCATTCTCACGCGCGGCGATGAGCAGCACGGGCCGGCGCGTGCGTCGCCACAGCAGTGCCGCCGTCAGCGCCTTCGCCGCGTCCAGTACGCCGACGCGCGCCGCTCGACCGGCGTCGAGGTGTGCGTAGACCTCGGGCAGCGGGTCGAGCGACTGCACCACGGGGAGGAAGGAACGCAGGTCCACGGAGGCTCCGACGGCTGGGCGAAGGCTGGATCCATCGATGGCGCACGCGCGAACAGGGCCGCCCGCGCGGGGTGGCCCTTCGATACGTGCGTTTCGACGTCAATGGCTAGTGTACGGTGCTCTCCGGGGGCTCGCTATCGGCCTGCCCGTCCCCGCGTTCGGAGCTCACCTCGGCATCGTCCGGCTGGCGGTGCAGCCAGTTCATCGCCGGCTCCAGTCCCTCGCGGATGGCCAGTTCCACCGCCTCCACCGTGCGCACCACGGCCGCGTCGAGGCGGGCGCGGTCATCGGGGGCGGGTACGGAGAGCACCCACTTCGCAATGCGGTCCGGGTCGCGCACCGGTGAGGTGCCGTCATACGGCCGGTCGATACCGATGCGCACGCGGGCGAACTCCTCGCTGCCCAGCGCGGCGATGAGGGAGCGCATGCCCCGGTTGCCGCCGCTGCTGCCCCGCAGCCGCATGCGCGTACGGCCAACGGGTAGATCGAGGTCGTCGTAGATCACCAGCAGATGCTCGGGCCGCAGCCCCAGCCGCTTCAGCTCCGCCGCAATTGGGGGGCCGCTCTCGTTCATGAACGCTCGCGGCCGCGCGATGTCCACGGTGTGGCCGGCGACCTCGATGCGCGCACGTTCCACGCGGCCCTGCTGTGTGAGCTCCGTGCCGTGCTGGCGGGCCAGGCGGTTGATGCACCACGCGCCTACGTTGTGCCGCGTGTTGCCGTACTGCGCCCCGGGGTTCCCGAGGCCCACGATGAGGAACGGGCGCGCGACCTCATCGTCCTGATCCACCACCAGCGGCAGATCAGCAGCCGGCGCGCCAAAGCGCTCCTTGAACTCAGTAAAGCGACGCCTGAAAGCCATGTAGCGCATCGTCTGCCGGGACGGGGGAGGATGCAAGACGTGGGCCGCTGTCCGAGTATGACGTAATTCCCTGGCGGCCCTCGTACAGTGGGTTCATGCACTGGACACGACGTCACTCCCGCGGCCGCCCACCCCACCCGGACGTGCTCACGCCTGCCGAGTGGCGCGTGCTGGAGCTGGTGCGCGAGGGCAAGACGAACGCGGAGATCGCGATCGACCTGGGCGTCACCATCCCGACCGTAAAGACGCACGTCTCGCGCATCTTCGCGAAGACGGACACGGCGAACCGGGCAGAACTCGCGATGTGGGACGGGACGCCCTCGGATGCTTCGCGTGCGGCGCTCAGTAGAGGGTTTGCACTTCCATTCCTCGACTGGTTCAACGTCGGTGCTGCTGGCACGGCGGCGAGGGTCACGGTCGGTGCAGCCGCGTGCGTGGTCCTCGTGGGTGCGGTGGCCATCATGTACACCGTGTTCGGCAGCGACAGCATCCGAGGCGGCGCGGTGGCGTCCTCGGAGCCGCTGGTTGGGTACTACATGGAGTCGACGAGCGAGCGCCTGTGGACACGGGGTGAGCCCAACCCGTTCATCGAGCGTCCTCAGCGGGACGCGACCCGCTACTGGTATGTCGATGAGACCACGTGGCGCGGTGAATCGGAGAGTCGGGCATTCAGTCCGATGCAAGCGTCTTCAACAATCTCGGTGGCTCAGGGCGATGACGCGCTGGTGTACGGTCGCCTCGATGATACGTGGACGCTGTATTCCCAGATTGACATTCCGGGTGACCCGAATCGCTCATGGATCGGCCCGGCTACGGAAGAGGATCTCGATGCTCTGATTGCGTTCATCGAGGCGGAGTATGACACGGAGGTAGTCCGAGCCGGCAGCGGAGTCGTCCTCGGGCGGGACGTGGAGCTGATTGAGTACGTGACGGTCACCAATGGCGATCTGGTGAGCACCCATCGCCTATACATCGATCCCGGGGAGATGTTGATCCTTCGCCAGGAGACTGACCATGGTGACAACGGCCCCTCCTTGCGCTTCGAGGTCACGCGCTTCGACCCACATGTGTTCATCGAGCGGGATCTGCTCAACCTGGCCCCGCCGTCCGGGGTGACCGTTCAGAGGCTGCCAGGCCAGTCCGAGGAACACCCGGATTGTTCGGACGAGGTGCCGTATGTCGTCATAGGTCCGGACGCGGTGAACGAGGGATTGCTGGTTCCGGACTATGCCCCGGACGGTTCGACTGGATTCGGGGTGTCAGGCTGGGCGACGGGGGACGATTGTGCGGTGACGAGTGCGTTCACGGGACTGCGTCCGGCCGGCGACCCGCAGGACGCCTACATCCTCCTCGACCAGGCGCGCATCCCAACAGGCATCCCGCACTGGCTGGCGCAGGGCGAGCCCGTCGATGTCGCGGGGCACGAGGGCTATCGCACCACCGAGGGCGACATCGAGCGGCTGATCTGGGAGCAGGATGGCGTCGTCGCGATGCTCGAGGGGCGGGACGTGCCGTTCGACGAGCTGCTGCGGATTGCGGAGTCGGCGTACGTCGTGACGGACCTCTCCGATGCTTCGACACCGACGCCTGCTGCCACGCCGCAGGCGACTGCCCCCGCCCCGTAATCTCGTCTTGCGCACTTCGCACGCCGGGCGATGCTTCGGTGCGCCCTGTTGTGGTGGCCGCGCATATCATGGCGCGGAGTTGCGGTGTGTCCGCGCGATCCAGCATCTACCGGATGGAGATGACAAGTGAACGACCCCATTACCCAGGCGCGCGAGGAGATGCGGACGCTGCTCTCCGAGACGGAGTCCAAGCGCCTCCTGCAGGAGGCCGGCATCTCCGTGGAGATGACGCACGTGGCGGTGACCGCGGATGACGCCGCGCAGTATGCGGAGGAGGCCGGCTACCCGGTGGTGCTGAAGATTGCGTCGCCGGACATCGCGCATAAGTCGGATGTGGGCGGTGTCGCGGTTGGCCTCGAGGATGCGGAGAGTGTGCGCGCGGAGTTCCGCGCGATGCTGGAGCGGGTGCGGGCCGCCGCGCCGGGTGCTCGCATCGAGGGCGTCGCCGTGCAGCACATGGCGGACGCGGGCACCGAGGTGATCATCGGCGCGACGCTGGACCCGCAGTTTGGGCCCACGATCATGTTTGGCCTCGGTGGCGTCTTCGTGGAGGTGCTGAAGGACGTCTCGTTCCGCGTGGTGCCGCTGACGGCGGAGGACGCCGCCAGCATGGTCCGCGAGATTCGCGGGCTGCCCATCCTCCAGGGGGTGCGCGGGCAGGCGGGCGTGGACCTGGAGGCCATCGAGCGCATGATCCTGCAGGTCTCCGAGTTCGTTGCTGCGCACGAGGAGATCGCGGAGCTCGACCTCAACCCCGTGATTGCCTACCCGGACGGCGCCATCGCGGTGGATGCACGCATTGTGCTCACGTCTCCGCAGGAGGCGGGTGCGGAGGCTCCGGTAGTGCCGGCGATCGATCGCGCGCGGCTGCATCGTGCCCTCAACCCGAGCACCGTGGTGGTGGTGGGTGACAAGGGGCCCAATTACCAGTGGCTCAACAACCTCTCCGAGTTCACCGGCACCCGCTACTCCGTGCAGCTCGATGAGCGCCAGATTCCCGGCATCGAGGAGATGGGCGTGCCGAACTTCTCATCGCTGCTGGAGGTGCCCGGCGACGTGGACCTCGTGATCTGTTCGGTGCCTCGTCACGTCACCCCGGCGCTCCTGAGGGACGCGGCCGAGAAGGGCGTGGGCGGTGTTGCCATGTTCACCTCGGGCTTCGCGGAGACCGGGGAGCCCGAGGCGATTGAGCTGCAGCGGCAGGTGGTGGAGATCGCGCGCAACGCCTCGATGCCCGTTGTCGGTCCCAACTGCATGGGCGTGTACAACCGCCGCCTGGGCGTGAAGTTCACCCCGCTGCAGGAGCAGGGCGAGGGCGGCGACCTCTCTGTGATCTCGCAGAGCGGCACGCACGGTAGCGCGATGACCGCCGCTGCGCAGCGCCAGGGCGTGAAGGTGGCGCGCACCATCTCCATCGGCAATGCGGCCGTCCTCAACGAGTCGGACTACCTCGAGTACCTCATGGAGGACCCCGAGACGCCGGTGATCGCGATGTACCTGGAGGGCGTGCGCGACGGCCGCCGCTTCGCTCGCCTGCTGCGCGAGGTGACGAAGCGGAAGCCGGTGATCATCTGGCGCGGCGGCCGCTCCCGCGCCGGTGCCCGCGCGGTGCAGTCGCACACCGGATCGCTGGCCTCGGACGCCGCGATCTGGGAGGCGCTGCTGCGGCAGGCGGGGGCAATCAGCGTTGATTCGCTGGAGGAGATGGCGGACGTGGCCGCCGCCCTCGTGCACGCGCCTGCCTCGACAAAGCGCGGGCTGGCGCTGGTGGCGCAGACCGGCGGCCAGTCAGTCGCCATCACCGACCAGTTCGAGCGCCATGGGTTCGAGGTGCCCGAGCTTTCGGCGGACTCATATGCCCAGCTCGCCGAGTTCTTCATCACCGTGGGCGGCTCCTACCGCAACCCGTTTGACGCCTCCTCCACCATCGGACGCGAGGAGGGGAACATGGAGAAGATCCTCGACATCCTCGCCGCCGACCCGGCGATCGATGGCGGCGTGGCCATCGAGCTCCGCGTGCGGACGCGGAAGGAAGGCGTGGAGAGCCTCAACCCGGTGCTGGAGGCGCTCGATGCGTACCGGACGCGCACGGGGCAGCCGGTGATCGGGCTGCTGCCGGCGGCCGGGGCGATGCAGGTGGATGAGACCACGGTGGTGGAGGCGCGGCTGCACGTGGCCCAGGCGGGCTTCCCGGTCTTCGCCAGCTTCGAGCGCGGTGCGAAGGCCTTCGGGCGCGCGGTGGCCTACCACACGTGGCGGGAGCGGCAGTAGGCGGCGCCCAGCCAGCGGGAGGCAGGCCGCGAATGGCGGCAGAAGATTCGTGTGTTGGAGGGAACCGCGGGGGCACCTCGTGCGTTCTCTATGCAGACGCACGGCGCCTGCCGCTGCTGCTATCCCACGCGAGGTTTCGCCCGTGTTTGGTCATTTCTCTGGCCCTCTCTCTACTCATGTGTCTGCTGCCACGTTGCTGGTGCGTCGTCGATCACTGGGGCTCATCGGACTGGCGCTCTTCGCCTCCGTTGCGCTGCTGGCGTGCAACGGGGATGACGAGGGTGAGACGCCAACGCCTACGTTCACACCGACCGCCACGGAGACCGGTACGCCGCCACCGGGCCCACCGTCACCCACTCCACCGCCTACCGATACCGGTACCCCTACTGGAACCCCATCCCCCGGGCCCACCTTCCCGCCGCTGATTCCGACCACACCCTCCAATGACCTCGAGGAGGTGATTTACGGGCTCAGCAGTGAGCCACAGCCGATGTCGCCTGACGTACAGCGAGTGCTCGCGGCCCCGCCAGCCTCGCCTTTCGCGGAGCACGACCGCGAGTCCACGGTCCTCTACGACACGCAGTCGGGCGAGGTGATGGACTTCGGCGCCGGTGATGGCGGCTTCTTCAGCCCGGACGGCCGCTACTTCGCCTGGGTCTCTCGCACGTCCACCACACCCGAGCTTCGCGTGCTGGATCTCCAGACACGCGAGGAGCGCGGGCTCGGCTCGGAGCCCCAACTGATGGCGTTCGGGTTCATCGACAACACCCGGATCGAGGTGCGGTTCGTCACCTCGGACGGGCAGCTGGTGGATGTGGTCACCGAGAACTGGGCGGACATCGGCGACGTACGCCCGCACTTCTCGCAGTGGCAGGTGCAGGGGAGCCTCCTGCTGATGCCTGAGGTGAACGTTCCTGGCCGGTTCCGGCTCCTCGATCAGGAGCCCACCGCGACGACACTCGCCATGTTCCCCGCGCACCACGCGTCGTTTGCTGGCCCGCGGGAGCTGCTGATCGTGACGCCGTGGACCGGTTCCGATGGCACACCCGGGACGGTGAACATCTATCTCGTGGATATCGACACGCTGGAGTCCACGTTTGTCGCGACGGTGGCGCTCGATCAGTACCCGATTATCCCGGTCGGGGGTTCGGCTGAGGTGATCGCCTGGACGGAGAACTACTGCAACTGGCCGGATCCGGCCGGGAAGACGTGGTACCTCGATCGCTCCATCGGGGAACTGGTTGAACTCGATCAGTCGGTCTGGGTCACCGTGACGCCGGACGGGCGGCTTGGTTACGGTGAATTCGGCCCCCACTACCTCATCGATCGCGGCACACTGCGCTACGAGGTAATCCTTCCGGAGGGTACGATCGATATCACGTGGTCGCCGAACTTCCGCTACGCCTCGCGTGGGCTGGCCTACGGTCATGGTGGCCACTGTCCCTGATCGCCCGCAGGCGCGATGATGTCTCGCGGCGGGGGAACGAACGCGATGTGATCGAGAGCGGGGAGCGGTCACACGCGGACGTCTGATGCATCCTGTGTGGTTCGATTCGTGCCGTCGTTCAGGGCGGCATTTCTGGAGGCCTTGTGAAGCGCATCATTGGTGCTGTAGCCCTGCCTGTGCTCCTGCTCCTGCTCCTCTTCGCTGTCGCCTGCAACGGCGATGGTGACGAGAGCACACCCACGGGCACCCCCACCGAGACGCCCACCCCGACTGCCACTGAGACCGAGAGCCCGACCCCGACCGAGCCTCCCGAGGATCTGGCCATCTGCCTCCTTGCGGATGAGTACCTCGAGGATGGCTCGTTCAATATCGAGAGCAGCCCGGGGATCGGTGCGTACCGCATCTCTGACCTGCGCTGGGCCGCGTATGAAGGCTGCGAGCGCTTCGTCCTGGATATCGCACTTCCGGTCGGCAATCCCGCCCAGTCTCCGGGCTCCGTTTCCGCGAGCTGGGATCGTGACCTCGGGGTGCTAAGTCTGCACCTGGAGGACATCATCGGCGTGTCGGCAGACGCGACGGATGCGCACATGGGCGGTGAAATGCTCGATCGCGTCTACGTGGTGCGTGAGGGTGAACTGGGCGGAGGCGAGAACACCGTCCAGGTGCAGCTGCATGTTGCATCGGAGGTCGAGGCTGCGGTCTTCCTGCTGAACGATCCCGCGCGGGTCGTGGTGGACTTCCGGCCCGGTGGGAGCCCGATCCCGCCGTTGGCGGAGGTCGCACCGGGCATCCTGGTGCGCTCACCGCGCGCGGGCGAGGCCTCCTATCCGCTGACCGTCACCGGCTACTCGCGCAATTTCGAGGCGAACGTGGTGGTGCGGATCGAGCAGGACGGCGTGACCCATTTCGAGGACAACACGACCGCGAACGACTGGACCGAGATGTGGGGCTGGTTCGAGCTCACGATCGACAGCGGCCCGAGCGGTCCCATCGAACTGCACGTAGGTGACTACTCCGCCGCGACCGGTGACTGGG
>JBJHDC010000110.1:0-9902 GCA_050486345.1 Dehalococcoidia bacterium
TCATCGCCCAGCCGATGCCCTGCACCGCGCCGCCCTGCACCTGACTCTCCACGTGCTGCGGGTGCATCATGTTGCCGCAGTCCTGGATGATGGTGAAGCGCTTGAGCTGCACCTTGCCGGTGTCCGGGTCCACGTGCACGTCCGCGATGGCCGCCGCGAAGGTGTCGCCCTCGCCGCGGGGGGAGACGTTCGCGTGGCCCTGGATGAGGCCACCGGTCCGCTGCAGCTGCGCCGCGAGCTCCTTGAACGTGAAGGCCTTGTCCTCTGGCCCGCGGATCACGCCGTCGTCACCGTAGGTGACGGAGTCACGGTCCACCTGCCAGATCTGAGCGGCGCGTGCCTCCATCTGCTCGCGGATGTCCATCGCCGTCTCGTACGAGGCGATGCCGCTGGCGAAGGCGATGCGGCTGCCGTTCGTGTTCTGGTTGTAGCCGATGCTGTCCGTGTCGGCGGTCTTCACCGACTTGATGTCCTCGTAGGCGATGCCCAGCGTCTCCGCGAGCACCATCGCCAGCGTGGCCTTCTGACCACCACCAGTGTCGATGGAGCCGATGGTGAGGTTCACCGTCCCGTCCGAGTTGACACTCGCGTAGCTGCTGGACTCGCCGCCGCCAGTGTGCCAGAACGCGAGCGAGATCCCACGACCGGTGTTGGGATCGTGAATCTCGGAGCGCCAGTGGTCGCTGGTGGCAATCGCTTCCATCACCTCGTCGCTGGCCAGGGACCCATGCGGGATACCATCGGTACCGCGGGTGCCCTCGTGCGCGAGGTTCCGCATGCGCAGCTCGTACGCGTCGAGGCCCAGCTCCTCAGCCAGCTCGTCCATCGTTGCTTCAACGGGGAAGAGCGCCTGCGGGAACCCGGGGGCGCGGTAGGAGTGCACCTTCGGGGTGTTCACCACGGTCTCGTACCCGGTGACGCGCTGGTTGTCGATCTCGTAGGCGTTGAGCGCGGAGCGCCCGCCACCCGCGAGGGCCGCGCCAGCGAAGGCGCCGGACTCGTAGACGAGGTGCAACTCTGCCGCGATCACCTTGCCGTCGCGCGTCGCGCCCAGCTTGCAGCGGATCTTGCCGGCGTTCGTGGGACCAGACGCCAGGAACTCCTCGGTGCGGCTCATGGTCATCTGCACCGGCTTGCCACCGGCCTTCTTGGAGAGCAGTGCCACGATCGCCTCGAGGTACGCGGGGTTCTTCGCCCCGAAGCCCCCGCCGATCTCCATCGGCACCACCGTCACGTCCGACACCGGCTTGCCGATGATCTCGGAGACCTGCGTGCGGAACTGGAAGTGTCCCTGGCTGCTGGTCCAGACTGTGACGTGGTCGTTCTTGTTCCACTCCGCAGTCGCGTTGTGCGGCTCGATGTAGCCCTGGTGGACGATCGGTGAGGAGTACTCGCGCTCGATGATGACGTCGGCCTGTGCGAACGCGGCGTCAACGTCGCCCTTGTCGATGTTCAGTCGCGTGGCGATGTTCGTGGGCTGCCCGTCCACCGGGTCGAAGAGCCCGGGGAGATTCGCAGCCTCCTCCACGTTGTGCAGGATCGGCGCGCCCGGCGCGACGGCATCGTCCGAGTTCATTACCGGCGGCAGCACCTCGTACTCAACCTTGATGAGGTCGAGCGCATCCTCGGCGATGTGCGGGTCCGTCGCGGCAACAGCAGCCACCGGGTGTCCCACGTGGAGGACCTTCTCGCCGGCCATCAGGTGGTTCATCGCCCACTTAAGCGGCACTCGCAGGCCCTTACGGACAACGACGCGTTCACCCGGGTCCGGAAGGTCAGCGCGGGTCACCACGGCCTTCACTCCGGGGAGCTTGAGCGCCTCCGAGTAGTCGATGTTCTTGATGCGTGCGTGCGCGTGCGGGCTGCGAAGCATGCGCGAGTAGAGCATGCCCGGCAGACGCACATCCGCGCCGTACTTCGCCGCGCCGGTGACCTTTTCCAGACCGTCCGGGCGGATGGGGGTCGTACCAATGACCTTGAATTCGCGCGGCTCGTAGTGTTTCTCCGTGGACACCATTAGCGGTTCTCCTTCAGTTCCAGAGCGGCCGTGTTCACCGCGCGCCAGATCTTGTCGTACCCCGTGCAGCGGCAGAGGTTACCGGCCAGCCAGAATCGAGCTTCCTCTTCGGTCGGCTCCGGGTTTTCCTCCAGCAACGCTTTCGTCGCGACGATGAAGCCCGGTGTGCAGATACCGCACTGGAAGGCGACCTCGTCCAGGAACGCCTTCTGGATCGGATGGATTGCGTCGTGCCCTGCCACACCCTCGATGGTCGTGACCTCGGCGCCATCGACCTCCTGCGCCATCACCAGGCAGGAGTTCACCAACCGGCCATCGAGTAATACGGAGCACGCCCCGCAGTTGCCGTTGTTGCAGCCTTCCTTCGCCCCGGTCAGACCCAGGCGCACCCGTAGTGCCTCCAGGAGGCTGTCCCGCGAGTCGGCGAGGAAGGACTCGGGTTCACCATTGATCGTGGTATTGATGATGACGCGGTCGCTCAAGAACGCCTCCCATGCATAGCTCGTTCCCTCCGGCTCAGATACCCCCGTGCAGATAGCGGGAGGATACCCAACGCGGATACCTTCCGCTTCCAGTTGGTGGTGAGCAACTGTGTTGTCCCGTCGTTCCCGCCGGCTGTGCGGTCGGGCCCGGGTGGCACGTGGTTGGCGTTCCGGCAATCCGGGGCGCCCCCAGCAGGCTATCGATCACGGAGAGTATAGCGAAGAGTGTACGACCCGTCGCTTTCCGATCGCGGCGTTAGCTTCGCCCCGCAGCATTTCAGCAACCTCAGACGCTGATCCCGGACGTTCAGCGGCGCGCTTCGCCAGCAGACGAGCGACCAGGGAATCGAGGTACGCGGGGAGTTCCGGACGGCGCTCACGTATCCGGGGTATGGCCGTCTTCGCGTGGCGCATCGCGATCGTGCCAGTCTCTGAGTCTACCGGCAGGTGCCCGGTGAAGAGGCGATAGAGGACTACGCCCAGCGCATACAGGTCGGACGCGACTGTCGGCGGCTCACCTGCGCGCACCTCATGCGCGAGGTAGGCGGCACTACCGGCGACACGTTCCGCACCCGACATCGGAGGTGGCGCGGTAGCCAGCCCGAGGTCGATCAGCACCACACGCTTGCCACGGTCCAACAGCACGTGCTGTGGTTTGAGATCCCGGTGCAGGACGCCGCGACCATGAAGGTACGCCAAGGTGTGACATAACGAAACCGCTACGTCGATGCCGTAGTCGAGATGATCAATGCCTGACTTTCCCGCAAGGCTGATGAGGTCCGGGCCGCAGAGTCGCTCCAAGACCAGGTAGGGGAAGGCCTCCTCGGCGCTCACGTCGAAGCAGGTGACCAGATGCCGGTGTGGTAGTTGGCTGAGCAGGCGGCCCTCGTCACGCAGTGCTTGCGCGGCGCGGGTGCCCGCGAGGTGGGGGTGGAGCCGCTTGACGGCGACCGTGCGCTCGAGCCACAGATCGGTTCCCTCGTACACCGCGGCAGTTCCACCCGAGGCAATGCGAGCGCCCAGCCGGTAGCGGTCATCCAGCAGCGTGCCGGCGGCGGTCATGGCGCCCAGCCTGGCCAGAAGCCGAAGTCGATGCGGTTCCAGCCTGCGATCTCTGCATCACCCTGGATCGCCCCCATGGCGGGTGAGTAGGGGCCCAGATCGTGTCCGTTCACCGACAGCAGCAGCGTTTGTCCTCGGTCGGTCCATACCTGGATGCGCTCGGTACCCTCCCAGAGGCGACGGTCGCCTGAGCTCAACGTGCCGTTGAACTGCACGACCCCATCGATGGTGACGCGCACGTTCGTTTCTTCCTGTGCCTGCACACCCACGGTCACGCGGCCGGTGGCGGGTGTCGAGATGGGCACGCCCGAGTTCGAGTCTGTACCTGGCGCCAGGCTGCCAGGGTTGAAGCCGGCTTGGGTGGCAATCACCAGCCCGGTGATTCCGAGCAACAGCGCAAGTACGGCGGCGGCGACCGGCACTGCAACGTGCCACGGCACCTGTCGTTCGCCATCGGCAACTCGCCGCCGCCCGGGTGTCGAAGGTGGCGGCCACACCTCGAGCTCTGCGGTGATCTCGATCTCTTCCGGGTACGCGCGCGCGCTCACCGGTGCAGGCATCGGAGTTCCCGAGGGCACTCCAGCGATGTCGCGCAGATCCTCGATGAGTTCGGTCAGGTCACCATCGTGCCGGTCCCAGCGATCGATGAGCGCGCGCACGTCGTCATCTATGGCGCGATCAAAGTCGGAGATACGCAGCGGCGCGTCATCGTCGATGATTTGGTCGAGCACCCCAACGAGTGGCGCAGCGGAGGGTGGACGGTCGCGGTCGGTGGGCAGGAACAGCGCTATCGGGTCTGCACGCAACTCGCCCTGTGCCTCAGCGTGTACGTAGGCCTGTGGGAGCCGTCGGAGCTCCAGCCCCGCTACCTCGGCAGCGTGAAGGGACTGCGCCAGGTCGAGCACGGTGCGGACTGCGGCCGGCGCCGGGAGTCGCAACGCGTCGATGGCCAGGCCCTCGGGCGCGTCTGGTAGTTCCAGCACGATCGAGAGTCGATCGCGCTCCGGCACGATATCGAGAACTGCAAGGAAGGCAGGTTGTGGGGCACGCGCGATGCTGCGGGCCAGGGCAAGGAGTGCGATGCGATCCGGGTGCGATTCGTCCCGTTCGACGAGCCAGACCGTGACGGCACGGTTGAGGCGTTCATCGAAGCCCACCCAGCGCTCCGCCGCCCCCTCGCGGCCATTCGGCTCCTGGAGCAAGTAACGTTGTCCCGCGACCGTACCGGATGCCGTCATCCGCAGCCTCCCCCACCATCAAACCACGTCGAGGGGGCTTGCGCGCCGGATCGCGTTCGTCTTCCGACCGGGGGCGATGCACCCCTGCAAACGAATCGCGCCCCCATCCCGACGGGCATGGTGCCGGGATGGGGGCGTGTTGTTGCGCGAGCTGCGCAGGTTACGCGTCCAGGTATGCCTCCACGCGATACATCGGGTGGGTGGCCGGGGTGACCTCCCAGCCCTGGAGGTATGCGTAGCGAAGTTCTCGCGAGCGGGAGGTGTAGACCATCGAGTTGTTCGCGTACAGCTCCAGCAGCTTGATCTGAATCGCCTTGACGAGCGCGATGTTCGCCTCCTGGTCCAGCAGCGTCTCGGATTCCTCGATCATCGCGTCGACCTCGGGATCGCGGATGCCGTTCCAGGCGTTGATGTTCCCCGAGTTGGTGTGGTTCAGCCGCAGAGGGTTCAACGGCGTGTCATAGCCCGGGTGCTGCACACACGAGATGTCGTAGTCACCCGTGAGGGCGATGTTCGGCAGCCATTCCGAAGCAGGAGCCACTTTGTAGGTGATGTTGGTGATGCCGACATCGCGCATCTGGGATTCCATCACCTGGAGGGCTGTCTCGTTGACCGGGCTTGCGATCGTCGTCAGCTCGACCGTCTCGTTGAAGTCGAAGCCTGCCGCATCCAGCAGCTGGCGAGCCTCCTCCGGGTCGTAGCGCTTGAAGTCACCGGCCTCTTCCGGCGTGAGCAGCCACTTGGTGAGGCCCTCCGGGATCTGTCCCGTAGTCGGCACGGCCCAGCCGTTCGCAACCAGGTCAATGTATGTATCGGCGTTGAACCAGCGGTAGAACGCCTCGCGCACGCGGATGTCATCCCAGCGCTCGCGTGCCTTGGACATGTTGCGGGTGAACGGGTTGAGGGCCATGTACTCGGTGACTTCCAGCTGGTCGCCCAGGTCGTTCACCAGCCGGTCCGCCGTTTCCGCGGGGAAGGTCGTCAGCTGCATGAGCTGCTCACTGCGGAACGCCGCTTCGAGCGCTGCAGCGTCCGTCATCGCGATCATCACGCGCTCATCGATGTACGGGAAGCCTTCCGCCGCGCCGCGATACGTGGGGTTGCGCTCGTAGTCGTAGCGCGTCTGGAACTGATAGCTCTTGAGCTGGTACGGGCCGGAACCAATCGGTTCTGACTGCTCGAAGTCGCCCAGGATCAACTCGGCCGGCACGATGCACTGGTTGCTCGGCTGCCCCAGCTGGGTCCCGCTGAAGAGATACGCGTTCGGTCGCTGGAGGTTGAATACGATCGTGCGGTCGTCCGTGGCTTCCACCGTGTCGATCGAGTCCGTCTGGAAGGTGCGGTTCTCCGCGCGCTCCTCTTCTCTCGAGTACAGCTGCATCTCGACGACGTCCTGTGCGACCACGGTGCGGCCATTCACCGGCGCGCGGTCCTGGAAGACCAGCCCCTCTTTGAGGCGGGCGACGACCGTGGTGTCGTCCGGTACCTCGATGGACTCGGCTGCTTCAAGCACGTATACGCGTTCGTCGATGCGGGGCGAGATGAGGCGATCGTAGATCGTGATGCCGGAGAGCTGGTTGCCCTCATGCCAGTTGATGACCGGGTTGAAGTTCGCCTGCGGGCTGCTCGTGTTGAAGTACGCTCGACCACCCTGGCGATCCGAGCCTCCTGGTTCAGTCGTCGGTGCAGGTGTGCCACCCGGTGTCTGCGTGCCCGGCGGCTGCGTGCCTGGTGCCGGAGTCGCTGACGGTGTGTCATCGTCACCGCAGCCAATAAGCGCTGCGCCGGCGAGTCCGGCGCCCAGCGCGCCGCCCCCCCGGATCAGGCCACGACGCGTCACACGTCCGGCCAACCAGTAGTTCCGATCCTGAGCACTCACTGCTCGTTCCCTCCTCCACGGAACCACGAGGATGGCTTCACCGTGGATGTGACTTGCGCCCCGGACGTACCGGAGTACGCACCTCGAACTGCTCTTCACTGCTCCCTTGTGGACAACACATGTCATATGTGCGCATGCGTAGTATCACAAAGTAAATCAATCTGTCGAATGAGAACGAAAAATTACTTTCCAGATGGCTGAAGACGTCCGACTGTGTGTCATTGGATATACACACGGCGCAATGGAGGCTGTCGATGTCAGAGATGCGTGAGGCTCGCGAATGGAGCCTCACAAACCTGAGATCGTACGAAGAGGGGGTACGAGAAAACCCCCGCCCCGGTGGTATCACCGGGGCGGGGGCTCGCTATCTTGTCGTCGCTGCGCCTACTGGACCTAGACGTCCATCCACGCTTCCACGCGGTACATCGGGTGGGTGGCCGCCGTGACCTCCCAGTCCTGGACGTACGAGTAGCGCAGCTCCCGCTGGAGGGCCGTGTACACGTACGACATGTGCGAGTAGTTCTCCAGCAGTGCGATCTGCACTTCCTTGACCTTGTCGATGTTCTCCTGCTCGTCCAGCAGCTGCTCGGACTCTTCAATGAGCGCATCGATCTGCGGGTCGCGGATGCCGTTCCAGGCGTTGATGTTGCCCGAGACGGTGTGGTTCAGGCGCAGCGGCGTGGCTGGCGAGTCGTAGCCCGGGTGGCCCACCACCGAGACATCGTAGTCACCGGTGCTGGTGATGTTCGGAAGCCACTCAGAGGCTGGCGCCACCTTGTAGGTGACGTTGATGCCCACCTGCCGCATCTGCTCCTCCATCACCTGCAGCGCCGTTTCGTTGACCGCGCCGGTGATGGTGGTGAGCTCGTACTCACGGTTGAAGTCGAAGCCGGCCGCCTCCAGGAGCTGGCGTGCCTCTTCCGGGTCGTAGCGCTTGTAGTCGCCTGCCTCGGCGTCGCTGAGCTGCCACTTCTCGAGACCCACGGGGAGCTGGCCCGGAACCGCGACGGCCCAGCCGTTGGCGACCAGGTCGATGTACGTGTCCGGGTTGAACCAACGGTAGAACGCTTCGCGCGCCCGCACATCGTCCCAGGTCTCCCGGGCACGTGAGAGGTTGCGAGTGAACGGATTGAGCGCAGTGAACTCCGTCACCACCAGCTGGTCACCCAGGTCCCTGACCAGACGGTCAGCGGTCTCCGCCGGGAACGTCTGGAGGACTTCCAGCTGCTGGCTGCGGAAGGCAGATTCCAGCGCGGCGCTGTCCGTCATCGCGAGCACAACGCGCTCGTCGATGTAGGGCAGGCCTTCGTCCGCACGACGGTAGGTTGGGCTGCGCTCGTACTCGTAGCGGGTCTGGAACTGGTAGTTCTTGAGCCGGTAGGGCCCAGAACCGATCGGTTCTGACTGCTCGAAATCGCCCAGGACGAGCTCGCTGGGAACAATGGTCTGGTTCGCCGGCTGACCCAGCTGGGTGCCTGTCCACAGGTAGGCGTTCGGGCGCTGCAGGGTGAAGACCACCGTGCGGTCGTCCGGGGCCTCCACGCTCTCCATGGACTGCGTCTGGAACACGCGGCTCTCGGCGCGTTCCTCGTCTCGGGCGTATTCCTGCATCGTCACGATGTCATCCGCGATCACCTCGCGGCCGTTGACGGGAGCCTTGTCCTCGAACACCATCCCCGGCCGGAGCGTGAAGCGGATCGTCACGTCGTCAACGATCTCCACCTCTTCGGCCGCCTCGAGCACATACACGCGCTCATCGAGGCGGGGCGAGATCAGGCGGTCGTAGATGGTGATACCAGAAAGCTGGTTACCTTCGTGCCAGTTGATGACCTGGTTGAAGTTGGCCTGCGGACTGGTGGTGTTCATGTGGAGAACGCCACCCTGGCGAGGCCCGTCTCCACCGTTCCCCGGCTCAGGAGTTGTCGTCCCGCCCGGCGCCTGGGTGGCAGTCCCACTCGGGGGCTGCGTTGGCGATGGTGACCCATCGTCGTCGTCACCGCAGCCGATGAGCGCTGCGCCTGCGAGACCCACACCGAGCACCCCGCCGCCGCGGATCAGACCACGACGGGACACCCGGCTCCGGTCCCAGTAATTTCCCTCTGCCATGCCCTTCGCTCTCCCTCTAATTACTTACCATTACAGGATGGATGATGGTGAGAAAACTAATATCACATAGTCAATCTGTGTGTCGAACGTGATGGATCGTTTCTGCAACCGTAATGGATACGACCCATCTCGTATTTCGGATTCGCCTGAAGGAGCGATCCCGTTGACCACCCGGTGATCTACCTCGCATAGTGCCGGGGACACCTCGGCGACACGTGATGTCCTCGTGTCCGCGGGCGTTGCAGGCTATTGCGGAGTGTCGCAGAGAGAGGATGCCAGGATGGATCTGGGTTTGACGGGGCGGGTTGCGCTGGTCACGGGTGGGAGCGACGGCATCGGCAAGGCGGCCGCGCTCTCACTGTCTCGCGAGGGTGCGCACGTGGCGATCTGTGCCCGCGGCGCGGAGAAGCTGGAAGCCGCCGCCGACGACATCCGCGCTGCCACCGGTGGCGAGGTGCTCGCGATCCCGTGCGATGTCACCGACGAAGCACAGATCCAGGTGATGGTGGCTCAGGTCGTGGAGCGCTGGGGCCGCATCGATGTGCTCTTCAACAACGCCGGCACGTCCTCCGCCGCCCACTTCGAGTCCGCGACGGACGAGATGTGGGAGCGCGACTTCGGGATCAAGGTCTACGGGGCGATTTACTGCACCCGGGCCGTGGCCCCGCACATGCGCGCGGCGGGTGGCGGCAGCGTCATCAACATCAGCACGGGCGGCGGGAAGGCGCCCGCCGCCGGATCGTTGCCGACCTCGATGTCGCGCGCGGCCGGTCTCGGACTCACCAAGGCGATGGCCAACGACTTCGCTGGTGACAACATCCGCGTGAACGCCGTCTGCATCGGGCTGATTAAGGCCGGGCAGCACGAGGGCCGCTATGAACAGGCGCGAGCCAACGACCCGTCGCTGACTCTCGACGCCTACTACGAGCGCATGGGGTCACGCGTCCCGCTGGGCCGCGTTGGCGAAGGACACGAGGCTGGCGACGTCGTCTGCTTCCTTGCCTCCGACCGCGCCAGCTATCTGACGGGCACGGCCATCAACATCGATGGCGGCCTTTCGCCGGTTCTATAGCCGAGGCCGGGAGCTGATCCCTCCCGGCCTCGATGTAGGAACGGCC
>JBJHDC010000111.1:0-9849 GCA_050486345.1 Dehalococcoidia bacterium
GCTCCCTCGATAACCGCGTAGATGCGAACCATACCTCCATGTCCGTAGAGCCACCCCGGAAAGAAGTTATCGAGGTCGGCCGGGAACACCATCATCGGGTGGCACCCGTACACGACCATCACCTCTAGCACGGTTCCTTCGCTAACACCCTCGGGACAGGGCGGAGGAGGGACGCGGTAGTCCTCATGTTCGGGCAGGACGCATGGATGCTCCTCGAACCGCGCAAGATCGGCGAGCGCGTCCGTATCACCCGCCAGCACCGCGTCGATGACGGCATCAACCGCCGACTCGCCCGTGCGCATGTCCGGCGGATAGCCCGGCGGGATCGTCGGCGGCACCCACGACGCGAATGTACCCGGCGGTGCTGGTGAGTTGAGTCGCTCGCGGTAGGTGCCGTCCGCAGAGCCGGCCCAGAGCTGGCCGTCCTCGCTGAACAGGACGTACTCCCCGTCAGCTGACCATGCGTCCGCCCACACCGGAAACTCGCTCGCGGACACGTCGCCCGTCGCCAGGTCCACCACGTACGGCTCCAGTTCGCCGCTTCCACCCCGGTCCGACAGAAATCCGAGCCGGCTCCCCGGGAGCACAGACGGAGGTGCATGCCCAACCGCGCCTGAGACATCCGCTGCGGGGTGCTGCGTGAGATTCCTGACGTTATCCCCGTCCGCGTCCATCACGAACAGATCCGAGTTCCTCTCGCGGTCCGAGAAGAACGCAATCCGCCCGTCAGCAAGCCAGACCGGAGCCCAATCGGTGGCCTCGTGCTGCGTGAGATTAGTCAGACCGCTCCCGTCGAGGTCGACCACGTAGATTTCGGAGTTCCCTTCGTCACGATTCGACATGAACACTAGGCTGCTCCCATCCGGTGACCACTGCGGGCCCATATCAGCGTCGAAAGCTCCGATCCGTTCGATCGGGCGGTGGACCTCTCCAGTACTGACCTCGACGATGAGAATCTCGATAGGGCCGCCCATGTTGTCGCCGCCCGTATCGATGGTGTCTTCAACTGCGATAAACCGACCATCCGGTGACCACGCCGGTGGCACTGGATTGTGCACTCCGGTGAGCTCGAGAAGCACCCGTCGTTCCTGCCCGCCGAACGTGTACACCACGAGGCCTTCGTTCGTGTAATAGGCTAGGTGCAGGCCATCCGGCGACCAGGAGGGCAGCCTCACTGGCTCCTCGATCAGTCGCGAACGAAAACTGCCCTCGCCCAGGCGGGCATAGCAGAGCGCATCCCCACACTGATAGACGATGCTGCCCTCCGGTGCGGGTACCGCAGGTGGCATGACGGTGACCTCAACCGTCGCCGTCGGCTCGGACGTTGGATTGATCTCGGTGTCCTCGTCCGCCTCGATTAGGACGCCGAACGCGATGAACGCCGCTCCGAGCACCAGCACCGCCGCAACGCCGCCAGCCACCACCTTCGCCGCACCGCCCGACAGCCACCCCGCCAGCGGCAGCACGAACCCTCGCGCCGCGCTGCGTGGCTTCGATGCCGCAACCTCCGAGGGCACGCCATCCCACTGCGCCAGCGCATACCGATCCGGCATATCCGTCTTCGCGAGGATGCTGGTGACGTGGCTCTTTACGGTGCGTACGGAGACTCCGAGGCGCACCGCGATCTCGGCGTTGGGCATGCCGTCGCGGATCAGCTCGACGACGCGCCATTCGGCGGGCGTGAGCACGTCCGGGTGCGGTGGGCGGCCTCGACTATGACGTCTCGTCCAATGCATGTGCACGAGGTTACGCGCGACGTGGCGGAATTACCTCGTACCTCGACCGAACGCCTCCAGAACGTCCTTCGACAGGCTCAGGACGAACGGAAGGGGGCGGACTCCCTCATGCCCACAGCCGCTCCGAGGCGATCTTCGCGCCATCTGCCATGGCGCGCATCTTGGCCCAGACGATGTTCGGGGCGATCTCGGGGTTGTACCCGGCGACCGAGGAGAAGCCACAGTCCGCGCCGGCAATCACGCGCTCCCGACCCACAAGACGGGCGTGGGCCTCGATCTGGTCGGCGATCCACTGGGGGTGCTCCACCAACACGGTGGAGTGGCTGATCACGCCGGGGATGAGCACCTTGCCCTCCGGCAGCGTGACGTCCTCCCAGACGCGCCACTCGTGAGCGTGGCGGGGGTTCGCGATTTCGTACGAGTAGGAGCCAGCGTTGATGCGCAGCATCACATCGACGAAGTCCTTGAGCTCCGCGTCGTACACGCGCGGCCCGATGTTGATGCTGTAGCAGGTGTGATAGCGGATGCGGTCTTCCGGGAGATCGCGCAGCGCGTAGTTCAGCACCTCCACCTGCCGCTCCATCTCGCGCCGTCGCTCATCCTCCGGGTCCAGCGAGTGGCCGTAGTGGGTGGCGAACACCGGGTCATCGATCTGCAGCAGCACGCCAGCCTCGATGATCGCGCGGTACTCCTCGCGCAACGCGTCCGCCAGGGCCTCGCTGTACTCCTCGTCCGTGATGTAGTGCCGGTTGGTCCCGGGGAAGCGAGGGGCCATCGCGGGCATGAACATCTGCTCGGCGCCGGCCGCCTCCGCGGCCGCGCGCAAGTTGTCCAGGTCACGCTGGAGGTCGGCGTGGCCGGTGTAGGTGATGGGGGCGGTGCAGACGAGGGGGCGACGCTCCTCATAGATCGGCCGGCGGCCCTCGCGCTGGCCCTCGTAGGCGTCGTAATACTCGGGGAATGCCTGCCGCTCACGCGTCATGCCGGTGCGCGCACTCGCCATCGCGCCACCCTCGGTGGAGGGCTCGAAGCCACTCAGGCGGCTGCGGATGTAGCTGTTGAAGCTGGTCTTGCCGTACTCGCCGTCGCAGACCACGTCGACGCCGCACTCGACCTGCTCACGCACCACGTCGCTCACGGACCGCGTCAACGTCTCGTTGAGCGCTGCCTCCACCGATGCGTCACCACGCGAGTGCTGGTCAAGCAGGTCCAACAGGTCGTGCGGCCGCGCGAGGCTGCCCACGTGCGTGGTACGAATGCGGTCGTTGTTCTCCTGGATCAGCGGCACGGTAGCTCCCCCTGTCTGAACGGCACGGCAGCACCGGACAGTCGCACCGGAGCACCCGCCCCGGACCGAGGTCACGATAACGCGGCGGATAGCAGTGGGCGAGCCGGAGGACTCGGGTTCACGTTGACCAGGAAGAGTGCGCTCGTAAGTTACTCGACGCCGAGCAGCAGCTCGATGTCATCGTGGGCCAGCGGGCGGTCTTCGGCGAGGGGGTGGCCGGTGAGTTGCACCTGCCCGCTCTCGTGCAGGTCCACGAGGAGCACGTGGCCACCGTTGCCGCTGCCGAGGCCCTCCGGCGCGCCGGAGTATGCCGCAACGGTGCGTTCCCCGGCCGCGACCCGGTACATGCGCTCCCAGTGCCCCAGCGCCACATAGTCCCGCGCTGAAGCCACGAGGTGCTCCTCGCGGATGTGGAACGAGTGGTGCGTGAGTGCGCGGGGGTGGATGTAGTGACCGTGGCCGATGCCGATCTGCCACGAAGCTGCACCCCGTGCGGGCATGTCCTCGAATGGGGTGAAGCGGGGGTCCTGCTCGGTGTGGCTCTTACCCCACACCTCGAGGTCCAGCGTCTCAAACGCCGCCGTCTCGCCCTCGGGGCGGCGGAGGATACGAAGGTTCTGCGCGATCGAGGTGAGGTCGAAGCGGTCGTAGACCGAGTTGGGGCCCACATGGTCGTGGTTACCGGGTGCGATGAGCGCCGGGCAGTCCAGCCGCGCGATCTGGTGTGCGGCGAACTCCATGGTCTCCTGACGCACGCGGGCGTTGTCGAAGAAGTCACCCGCGATGAGCAACAGGTCCACCTGCTGCGACAGGGCGACATCGATCACGCTGGCGAAGTGCTGCTCGATGCCCGCTCGCTTCTCCTCGGACGAGGAGTCGTACGCCCCCAGGTGCACATCGGACGTGTGGAGCATGCGGACGTGAGGCTTGATGGCCATGGGTTCAACCTTCTCGGCGTATCGACCGTAGCGAGCTACAGTTCGATCGCATCGTGAGCAGGAACGTCCGGACGCAGGGCGTCCAGTCGCTCGCGGAGTGCGGCTACCAGCCCGGTTACCGGCACCCGTACCTGCTGCATGGAATCGCGCTCACGAATCGTGACCGCTTCATCCTCAATCGTATCGAAATCAACAGTGACGCAGAGCGGCGTGCCGATCTCGTCCTGGCGCCGGTAGCGGCGGCCGATGGACTGTGCGTCGTCGTACTGCGTGCGGAACTCCGGGCGCAGCAGCTCCCACACACGTCGGGCCGTGGGCGCCAGCGTCTCGTTGCGCGACAGCGGGAGCACGGCAACGGTCACGGGCGCGACGGCCGGCGCCAGGCGCAGGACCACCCGACGCTCACCCTGCACCTCTTCCTCGTCGTATGCCTCGAGGAGTAACGAGAGCATGATCCGGTCCACGCCGGCCGCGGGCTCCACCACGTGGGGCACCACATGCTCGTTCGTGTCCGGGTCGAAGTAGGTCAGGCGCTTGCCGGAATGCGTCGAGTGTTGCGTGAGGTCGAAATCACCACGGTGCGCGATCCCCTCCAGCTCACCCCACCCCCACGGGTAGTGAATCTCCACGTCCGAAGTCGCCGACGAATAGTGCGAGAGCTCATCGGCCGTGTGGTCGCGCAGACGCAGGTGCTCCGGGCGGATGCCCAGCGCGTAGTACCAGCGGAGCCGCTCCTTCTTCCAATATGTGTGCCAGTCGAGCGAGGTGTCGGGATGGCAGAAGTACTCCATCTCCATCTGCTCGAACTCGCGCGTGCGGAAGATGAACTGGCGGACGGTGATCTCGTTACGGAACGACTTGCCAATCTGGGCGATGCCAAACGGCAGCCGCTTACGGGTGGTGGTCTGCACATTCTCGAAGTTCACGAACATGCCCTGCGCCGTCTCCGGCCGCAGATAGGCGCGCGCCGTCTCATCCGCCACGGGGCCCACGATGGTGCTCAGCATCATGTTGAACTGGCGCGGCTCAGTGAACTTGCCCACCGCGCCGCAGTTCGGGCACGCATTGCCCTCGACGTGGTCGGCGCGGAAGCGGCCCTGGCATTCGAGGCACTCGATGAGCGGGTCAGTGAACTCGGCCACGTGGCCGGAGGCACGCCAGACGTCCGGGTTGGTGATGACGGCGGCTTCGATGCCCACCACGTCATCACGCTCCTGCACCATCGCACGCCACCAGAGCTCGCGGATGTTGCGCTTCATCTCAACGCCCAGCGGACCGTAGTCGTAGGCCGCCGCGAACCCACCGTAGATTTCCGCTGATGGGTACACAAAGCCACGCCGCTTCGCCAGCGACGTGATCGTCTCCAGATCGGCCTTCATTCCGGAGGCCGGCTCGGCCGTGTCGGTCAACGTGAACTCCCGGGCCCGTCGTGATGCCCGTGGTATCGGGCTCAGAATTGAGGTGTCGTGAGCGTAGCACCCACCCTACGCACCCTCAATACGAGCGGTGCTATCGGGTGCGGAGCACGGGCGGACAGAGAGCGATGCGCGAGAATGAGCGACGACCCTCGCGTGTGCAGTGGAGCCGAGGGCGCTCAGGCGCGTAAGATGCGTGCACGCTCGCTCAGATCCGCCCTCGGGCTGTCAATGGGATCTGACCGAATATCGGTGCGGCGTTTCGCCGCGCTGTCTGAGGTGACACGGAAAGGCGACCAACTATGAAGACCTTCCTGGCACTGGTAGTGGGCGTGTCGGCTGGCGTCGCGCTCGCGGTGACCCTCGGTGGCCGCGCTATCGCTGACGACCCTCTGGGCGCCACGACTGGCGACGTTCCCGCCCCACCCGAGCCCCCGGCGCAGCCGGTGGTCGAGACCGAAACAGTTCCTCCCCAGGCCGTGGAACCCACGTCAGAAGCATCTCAGGCCATGAACAGCGCCGTTCAGGCGACACAGGAAGGCGCTCTTCGATGACGAACCCACCACCAGACCCCTCGAAGCTCGTCATGATGATCGTGTCGGATACCGATGCGGACGCTCTGATGGCGGGGCTCGTGGAGGGCGGCTACGCCGTCACCAAGGTCGGGTCGACCGGCGGCTTTCTGCGCCGTGGCAGCGTGACGATCTTCAGCGGCGTCTCCGCGGATCAGGTGGACGCCGTAGTGGACCTGGTCACCGAGACCTGCCACGCACGCAAGGAGTTCGTGCCGGTCCAGACGCTGCCGTTCATCGGCGACGGCAGTTTCGCGGCCGAACCCATCGAGGTGCGCGTAGGTGGTGCGATCGTCTTCGTGCTCGACATCGAGCAGTTCGTACGCGTGTAGCGCGGTTGAACGGAGCGGCCGCCTTCGCGGGGGCTAAATGTCCTTGATCGGGTCCGGGAACTCGCCCTCGCGTGCGGCATCGATCATCTGGCGGGTCTCGTCCGGGACATCCATCCCGTACTCCTGGAACCGCTGCTCCACCCATGAGCCGATCTGACGTGGGTCGCGGTACTCACCGTCCCGTCCCGGCGTCCCATACTCCTGAAGCACATCCTGTGTCGTCTTGAGCCGCGCCACCCGCGAGACCATCCGCGTCATCTTCTTCGATTGGCAACGTTCGCACTCGGGCTCAACCGTGGCATTGCGCGAGCGCACGAAGATGCTGGAAACAGCGCGGCAGGCCTCGCAGCGATACTCGTAGATGGGCATGGGCGGCCGCCTGCTAGGCCTCGATGGCGTTGCGGACGTGGTTGAGCTGACCGACATCGCCACCGACGGTGAGCTCGATGGCCACGACATCGATGCGGAGGTCCGCCGGCAGTTCAGGATGCTCCGCATGGTAGCCCTCGGCGAGCTGCATCAGCCGCGCCGCCTTGGCGGGCGAGATTTGCTGGATCGCAGCACCCATCCGACGCGAGGTGCGGAGCTTCACTTCCACAAATACCAGCGCCTCACCCTCGAGTGCGATGAGGTCGATCTCCCCCTCGGGGCGGCGCACGTTACGCTCCAGAATGTGGAAGCCCTTATCCTCCAGGTACTTGGAGGCGATGCGCTCGCCCGCCTCACCCAGCAGCCGTGTCCGCTCCGTCACAACTGGACCACCTGTCGTACCGGCGCAAATGAGAGCCGGTGGATGTTCGTGTATCCGAGGGTCACGAGTGCGGCGCGATGTGCGCGCGTCCCGTACCCCTTATTCGCTGCAAAGCCATAGCCCGGAAAGCGCTCGTCCAGATCACACATGATGCGGTCTCGCGCGACCTTCGCGATGATGCTCGCTGCAGCCACTGAGACACAAGCCGCATCCGCGCCGGGTATCGCGCGCTGTTCCGCGCCACCATCAATGTACTCGTTTCCATCAATGATCACCGCCTGAGGCGGAGCGGGCAAGGCCTGCACCGCGCGCCACATGGCGAGGCGGGTCGCCTGGCGGATATTGATCTGATCCACGACCTGTGCGGAGACCGAGGCGATGCCCCACTCGCACTCACGCAGGATGATCGCCGCAAGGCTCTCGCGCGCAACTGCCGAAATCTGCTTCGAGTCGCGCAGCTCCCCGATCCAGGGCAGGTCCACGGGATTACCGGCCGGCGTACGAGGCAGAACGACCGCAGCCGCGGTCACCGGACCGGCCAATGGGCCGCGCCCCACCTCATCCACCCCGGCCACGCGGGAGCAGCCACTGCTCCAGAATGCCTGCTCCTGCATCCAATCCGGGCGGGCAGGAGGTACCCCGCGTGCCTTCGCAGGACGCGCAGGGGACGATCCAGAACTTGCGCGACTACGAGGGCGGGAGACTGCCATGTCGGCATCCTACGGCTACGATATCGAGCAGGCAACTAATCATTTCCCGGAGACTCACCCCACGTGCCCGTCACAGCGCCTATCATCGGGAGCAAGTCAGCACGTACTCACATCAGTCACAACGCATGCACCCGCTGGCTCCCTCATGCCGGCAATGAAAGAGGATCACATGCCCATCGTCCGCATCGAGATGCTCCCCGGGCGCTCCCTGGCGCAGAAACGGGAGCTCGTGCGCTTGATCACGGACGCCGTCTGCAACGTCGCCCACACTGATCCGAAGAACACTCACGTCCTCTTCGTGGAGCACTCCGTGGAGGACTGGGCATGGGACGGCAAGCTCTATGTCGATCAGGATGACGAGGACGACGACCAGTAGAACAACCCGTATTCGGCGGGGCTGACCAACCGGGCGTGGGTGTTACACTGGAATATGTCCCCACCATCGGATGCGCAGCGACTGCGCCGCGGCGTGATCCGTCGAGCTCCTGCCCCGCGGATCGCGGTGCTGTGACGCGGGCTTGAGGCCCGCCCGGAAGCGAGTGAGCATGAATTCACGTTCCATGCGCAACGTGTTCATCTATATGTTGATCCTCGTCGCGTTGGTCCTGGTGGTGGTGATGGTCATCCGTCCCTCCGGCGGCGGCAACACACGCGACTTCTCTTATGTCATCGAACAAGCGCGCGCTGGCAACGTCACCTCCATCGAGGTGAGGGGCGACAACCTGACCGTGTACCTCCGTGGCCAGTCCGACCCGATTCAATCGCGCAAGGAATCCTCCGCTTCCATGCAGGAAGTGCTCCGCGAATACAACGTGCCGATTGGCGGCGCCAACGGTGTCGAGCTCAGCGTTGAGGGACCCAGTGGCTTCGGCAGCATCTTTGGTGTGATGCTCAACTTCCTGCCGCTCCTGATCTTCGGTGCAATCCTGATCTTCCTCCTCCGCCAGGCTGGAGGCGCGAACAACCAGGCCATGTCGTTCGGCAAGACGAAGGCCAAGATGTTCACCGGCCAGAAGCCAACCGTCACGTTCATGGACGTGGCCGGTCAGGACGAGGCAAAGCAGGAGCTCGCCGAGGTGGTTGAGTTTCTCAAGTACCCGGAAAAGTTCGCCGCCCTGGGCGCGAAGATTCCGCACGGCGTGCTGCTGGTGGGCCCCCCGGGTACCGGCAAGACGATGGTTGCCCGTGCCGTCTCTGGCGAGGCGGGAGTGCCGTTCTTCCACCTCTCCGGTTCCGAGTTCGTAGAGATGTTCGTGGGTGTCGGCGCCAGCCGCGTGCGCGACCTCTTCGAGCAGGCCAAGCGCACAGCCCCCGCCATCGTGTTCATCGACGAGATCGACGCCGTGGGTCGCCAGCGCGGTTCCGGCCTCGGTGGCTCGCACGATGAGCGAGAGCAGACCCTGAACCAGATCCTCGTGGAGATGGACGGCTTCGACAGTGAGGCCAACGTGATCGTCGTTGCCGCCACGAACCGCCCGGACGTGCTGGACCCGGCCTTGCTCCGCCCCGGTCGATTCGACCGCCAGGTGACGCTGGACCTCCCGGACGTGAAGGGCCGCCGCGCGGTGCTAGATGTCCACGTCAAGGGCAAGCCGCTGGAGACTCAGATCTCGCTCGACACCATCGCGAAGCAGACGCCCGGCTTCTCCGGGGCGGATCTCGCGAACCTGGTCAACGAGGCAGCCATCCTCGCTGCCCGCCGCAATAAGAAGCGCATCGGCATGGACGAACTGAACGAGGCGGTCGACCGCGTCATCGCGGGCCCGGAGCGCAAGTCACGCGTGATCACCGATCTCGAGAAGAAGATCATCGCCTACCACGAAGCCGGTCACACTGTGGCGGGATACTTCCTCCCACGTGCCGACCCCCCGTTCAAGGTCACGATCGTCGCGCGAGGCATGGCCGGCGGGTTCACGCGCTCGCTCCCGTCGGATGACCGCCGACTGCAGGACCGCTCCTACTACGAGGCGATGATGGCGATGTCGCTGGGCGGCCGCGTGGCCGAGGAGATGATCTTCGGCGAGATGACCACCGGCGCCCACGATGACATCGGCAATGTGACGCATATCGCGCGCCGCATGGTCGCGCAGTGGGGCATGACCTCGCG
>JBJHDC010000112.1:0-9593 GCA_050486345.1 Dehalococcoidia bacterium
ACACCCTCCGCCAGACGTTGGAGCTAGGCCAGGCGGTCTTCTGGTCGCGCTCGCGCCAGGAGGTCTGGCACAAGGGCGCGACCTCGGGCGACTTCGTGAACGTGCACGGCGTTACGACCGACTGCGACCGGGATGTCGTGCTGCTCCAGGTGGACCTGGTGGGCGGAGGCATCTGCCACACGGGCGCGCACTCCTGCTTCGTTGCCGAGGATGACACGACGCCGCAGGTCGTGCAGGCGGCCAGCTAGCAGCGCTGCTGGGGAGCGCGCCTCGTGTCTCCCGCTCGTCTGCGCGCACAGCACATCTTCCTGGATGTCGATGGCACCCTCGTGGACTTCGAGGCGGCGCTCTGGCATGCCCTGCGCGTGACCGCAGCGGAGGCATCTGCGCTTACGAGCACGCTGATCACGCCGCAGCACCTCCAGGACATCCGCAACGTCATCGCAGTCGAGCCAGCGTGGCGCGGGCGGCCGCTGCTGGAGTTGCGCGTGGAGGCGTACCGGCGGGTGCTTGCCGCCGCTGGCCATCGCCGCGAGGAGAGTGCGCGCGAGCTCTCGGATGTCTTCGTATCAGCGCGTGAGAGCGTGTTAACCGTCTACCCGGACGCCGAGGAGGCGCTGCCAGAGCTGCATGCCGCGGGCTTTGTGCTTGTGGCCGCGACCAACGGAAACGTATTCCTCGAGCGGCAACCTATTGCGCAGTACCTCGCATACATCCACCGTGCCGACGACGTTGGGGTGAGCAAGCCGGATCCGCGCTTCTTCCAGACGGCTATGGACGCCGTCGGTGCGGTGGCTGAGACCTCGGTGGCGGTCGGCGATCGCATCGACAACGACATCGAACCGGCACGGACGCTGGGGATGGCAGGCGTGTTCATCGACCGCGAGGGAATCGGGCTGCAGGACCCGACGGTTCTCCGCATCGAAGCGCTGACGGAGCTTCTGGATATCCTCTCTTTACCAGTCACACGTGATTGATGTATGATGCTTGCATCAGATGTAGGACGACTGTGTGGTGCACCATGGTAAAGCGAACGACTGTATCGGCAGACCCGGATGACCTCGCCGTGCTGGAGGGTGAGGCGAAGCGTCGTGGCGTGTCGCTCTCGCACATGCTGCGCGAGGCTGTTGCGGAGTATGCCGCCGAAGTGCGGTCGGAGAAGAAGCCCCGCTTTGGGATTGCACACGGCCCCGCGGACCTCGCGCAGCAGTCCGTCGATGACGAGGACGCACCCGCGCGGAACAGCCACCCGTGGGGTTAGTCCTCGACACAGGCCCGGTTGTGGCACTGCTCAACGCGCGCGATCAGCACCATGAGCGGTGCGTTGACCTGGTCAGCAACACCCGCGAATCGCTCATCATTCCGGCGGCAACGCTGGTTGAAATTGACTACTGGGTGGAGCGGTATCTCTCGCCAGGCGCATGGCTGGCGTTCATCGAAGACATCGTTGCGGGCGCGTACCGGCTCGAACACACCATCGAGGATGATCTCCTCCGCGCGGGACAGCTTCAAGAACAGTACGCGGACCTGAATCTCGGTTTCGTCGACGCTTCCGTGATTGCCCTGTGCGAACGGCTTGGCGAGCCGAAGGTCGCGACCCTCGATCGTCGCCACTTCTCCGTCGTTCGACCGCGGCATGTCTCGGCGCTGGAGCTCCTGCCTGCCTGACCCGTTTCGTGCACCCGCCATTGGACCGCCTGCCCTCGCGGATTGGCCGTTTCCTCATGCACGGAGACGCGCCACAATGATTGTCATGGTGGCACTCTGCCGAGCGTGATTGGGCCGAGCGTGATTGGGCCGAGGGTGATTGGACGGTTGAGGTGGCTCACCAGCGCGTTCCGCCGATTGAGCTGGAGCGCTCCGCATCGGAGCCGCTCTACGCGCAGGTGGCCGGGCGCATCCGCGAGCTGGTCGCGGCACGCGTACTGGCCGCTGGCGACCGGCTGCCGTCAGAGCGCGACCTTGCCGCTGCACTGGGGGTGAGTCGTTCCACCATCGTTGCTGCGTACGAGGATCTTGCGGCATCGGGTCTCGTGGAGCGGCATGTCGGGCGCGGCACGACGATCGTCGAGGCGGCGGTACACGGCGAGTGGTCGTGGGCGAGTCACATTCCGTCGTCTTCCGCTTCCGCGCTTGCGCAGATTCTCGATGGCTTCAAGAGCCGCACGCGTATCGGGCTGGAGATCGCGGAGCCGGCGACGGATCTGCTGCCGATCGATGAACTACGCGAACTGACCGCCTCCATCTTTGACGAGGTCGGCGCTGAGGCCCTCGGCTATGTACCGCCCGAGGGGCTGCCCGCGCTGCACGAGGCGATTGCGCGGCGGTATGGCCTCGACCCGGGGAGGCACGCGGTGCTGGTTACCTCCGGGGCGATGCAGGGGCTCGACCTGGTGGTGCGTGCACTCGTCTCGCCGGGGGACGAGGTCATCGTGGAGACGCCCAGCTACCCGGGCGCGCTCGATGCGCTGCGCCGGGCGGGAGCGCGGCTGATCCCGGTAGCGGTCGATCGCGATGGCATCCGCACGGATGCGCTGGCCGGGGTGCTGGCGCGTGGCCGTCCGAAGCTACTGTTCGTGGTCACGCGCCACCAGAACCCCTCGGGTGCGGTGCTCAGCCCCAATCGCCGCGAGGCCCTGCTGGCCCTGACCCGACAGCACGCTGTGCCGGTGCTTGAGGACGCGATGCTCGCCGAATTGTCATACGACGGGTTCGTTGTGCCTCCGCTGGTCGCGGAATCGGACACCGATCACGTGATTACGGTGTCCAGCCTCTCCAAGGTGCTGGGTGGTGGTGTGCGCGTGGGATGGATCGCCGGGAGTCCCACGCTGATCGATGCCGTGCTCCCGGTGAAGCAGCATGCGGATGTGAACACCTCCGGACTGCTTCAGCACCTGGCGCTGCGATGCTTCGAGTCCGGGCTCGTCGATCGACACCTGGAGCGGGTGCGGCCGTGGTACCAGTCGCGCGGCGGAACGCTGGCCGCGGCGATCCGCCGGCATTGCGGGGTTGGTGTTCGCTTCGAGGCGCCACGCGGTGGGATGTCACTGTGGCTGGCGCTTGATCCGCATGAGTCAGCGGATGAGTTCGCCCGGGTCGCTTCCATGCACGGCGTCGGTGTGGTGCCGGGGAGCGCGTTCTCGGTGAGCGGGGAGCAGGGACATCGCCTGCGCGTGAGCTTCGGGAACCGCACGGATGCGGAGCTGGAGGAAGCTTCGCGTCGGCTGGGAAAGGCGCTCGCTGAATTCCGCGAGCCGTCCTTCCCTCGACGGGTGTCGCGCCGCGCGTCCTGACGCTCGCGCTACCGGCGGGTGAAGTGAACTCCGAGGTCAGGCACCGGGCGATCGAACGGAACATAATCCTCGCGCGGGTGTCCGAGCACGATGAACGCTTGCGGCTCCCATGTGGCATCGAGTTCGAGCACGGCGCGCACCTCATCCGGGGCGTAGAGCGGGGCGGAGATCCAGTACGCACCCAGGCCTCGGGCGCTGGCGGCGAGCAGGATGTTCTGGAGCGCCGCGCCGAACGAATGCTGCGCTAACGCCCATTCCGCTCGCTGACGGCGATCGTCCGGGTACGCGTTGAGGCCATCCGCCACCAGGCAACCGAGCAGCAGCGTGGGAGCGTCCACGATCCTGGTGCGAGAACGGGCGAGAGCACGATCGATGCGGGCGGGGTCGATGCGATCGCCTTCCAGGTCTCGCCGCCAAGATTCGCCCATCGCGTCGGCGAGTGCATCACGGTGCTCCGTACCGATCTCGGCGAATCGCCAGGGCTGCGTGTGGTGCGGCGCCGGGGCGGTGAGCGCGAGGGTGACCAGCGCCTCCACCTCATCTGCTGCGAGTGGTGGCCCTTGCAGGCCACGGATAGAGCGCCGAGATCGGATGGCCGCTTCGATCGCGGAGGTGTCTAAGGATCCGGCGTCGGTCATGGCTGCACGCTCGGTCGCGTGGCCAGGGGGAGGTGTTCCAGCAGGGCTGTCGTGGCCTCGCCCGCCTGGTGCCAGACACGCGCGAGGTCATCCAGCGTGTCGACATCGATGCGTAGCGAATCGAGCTGGAGCTCAGTGACGGACACGCCCGCCGCCAGCGCAGCGTCGCGATGACGCGCGGCTGACTCGGGGCCGAACGCGGGGTCGATGGAGCCTGCTGGACGCATGCCGAGGGCGGATGTGCCGCCATCCTCGGATGGCACCAACACGATTCCCGGGGTTGCGAGCGCCTCGAGAATGCGTTGCAGGTCTGCGGGCCGGGTGTGGGGGAGGTCTCCTGGCATTACGAGGATCGCCCCGGCATCCTTCGTGACCGCGACAGCCTGGGTGACTGCTTCGTTGTATCCGATCCCGTCGTCCCGCAAGACCTGCGCCCCATGCGCATGGGCCACCGCGTCGTACACGGCGTCGGCGCTCACGACGAGGACTGCCCCGGCGTGGACCTCGCGGACGGCGGTTAGCAGGTCATCGAGCATGGCGATGACCAGGGTGCGGCGCATACCGGGTGCCAGGTCACGTCCCAGCCGGCTCTTCGCGCGTCCGGCGTCCTGCACGGCGATGATCACGGTGACATCAGGCGTTGCGACGGTCATCGAGTGGCCTCCTGCAGCGCAGCTTCAAGCACTGCGGCAGCCACGCGCCGGCGGCCTTCGTCTCCTGTCATCATGGTGTCCAGTGCGACCGCACCGAGGCCGAGCGCCTGAACCTCCGACACGAGGGCCACATCTGCCTGGTCGAGGATGAAGAGATCGATGCAGTCAGCGTAGATCCGAGCCACACCGACGGCGGATACGTCGTGACCGAGGGCCTGCATCATCTCTGCAGCGGGTCCTTTGACCGCCGCGCCGCCGATGATTGGCGAGATGGCGACACGCTTCGCCGTGGACGACTCGAGCGCCGTGCGTACGCCCGCGACCTCAAGCATGGGGCCGATGGAGACGAACGGGTTGCTGGGCGCGATTACGAGGAGGTCGGCGTCGCGAATCGCCTCGATTACGCCGGGCGCAGGGCGTGCCTGCGCTGCACCGGGGAAGGTGAACCCGAGGACCGTGGGTTCCGTGCGCCGGCGAACGAAGTATTCCTGGAACGCCAGATCGCCCTCGTCGGTCCGCACAATAGTCGGGTGGGGGTCGTTCGTGACCGGGATCACGCGGCAGCGGAGGCCCCGGGCGTTGGTGAGCGCTGCGGTGGCGTCGGCGAGGGTCTTCCCGGCTCGCAGGCGGTCTGTGCGGAAGAGATGGGTAGCGAGGTCAAGGTCGCCGATGCTGAACCACTCGTCTTCGCCCAGCTCACGGAGCGACTTCAGCACCTGAGCGCTATCGCCTCGAACGCCCCAGCCGTGCTCGCCCTCGAGACCGGCGAGGGTGTAGATCACGCTGTCGATGTCCGGGGAGACGTGCAGGCCATGCCACTCGAGGTCATCGCTGACGTTGCAAATCGCGGTGACATCACGCGGATCGATGCACTGCACGAGGCCCGCGAGGAAACGGGCGGCGCCAATCCCCCCGGCGAGCACGGTGATCTTCACAGCGTTCACGATCCAGTGTGCGTCCGCTCGCGGTTTGCGTGGCGGCGGGCCTGTGTGGTTGTCGGGGCTATGGTAGCGCGCGCTTTCGCGATGTGCCATGCTGTTGCAGGCACCCGAACTAGGGCGCAGAACTCTCGACCGGCTCGGCGATCGTTGCGGTGCCCTCGGGGAACTGGAGTTCCTTGCCGTTGATCTGTGCGTAGAGAATGGCCGCGGAGGTGAATCCCCGGTTGATGGTCACCAGATGCCCCGTGCGGTCGTACACGGCGATGGTGGGGACAGAGAGGACTCCGTACTCCTCAGCTAGCTGACCGCATTCAATGGCGTCGTACTGCTCCACGACGAGGTCAGAGACGTGATCGCTGAGGGAATCGATCGCTGGTTCCTGCTGTCCACGGCATACCATGCAGGTCTGGGTGGTGAAATACACGATCCGCGGTGAGACTGGAACGCCGACGTCGCCCGACTCGATCTCGCCGCGTAGGCGCGCCTCGATGGTCGCGTTTCGGTGCTCCAGCCACTGGCGTATCGCCCAGAGGGTGAGCGTCACGACGGCCAGCACGCCGAAGGCGATCAGGATGCGGTCGAACACGGGGCTCCTTGCGTGGTGCGGGTGGCTGCGATGCAGGCTGCGACTATCACTGGGTCGCGCGGCTACTCCGGATGGATGCCGGAAGCAGGCCGACGCGGTCAAGCTGGAAGTAGACGAAGCAGCCGACGCAGAACTGGATGGTGAGGTTCACGAACGCGAGGGCGGTGACGACGAGGACCAGCACCCAGGCGACCGTGGTCATGCCAGCGAACAGCGCTGCAGCGCCAGCAAGCAACACCACGGATCCCAGCGCCTGGGCGAACTGGTGCGGCATAGGATCCTCGATGTGCACGGCGGCGCCCACGATGCCAGCCGGTTTGAGCACGCGCTGGTGTACCTGCTTGAATAACGCCAGGGCTGGGTGAATGGTTCCCAGCAGCATCACCAGTCCCGTGAACAGCGCGATCCAGCGCCCGTACTCAACGCCCAGGATGAACGCCAGCAGCGTCAGTCCAACGATGAATGCCTGGTTGGTCCGCAGAGTGTTGCGGTCAACGCGGGGGAGATCAGTCATGCGGGTTCGCTCTCGGCCGGGTCCGGCTCGTCGATCGAGGGAATGAGGATCACCCTCGCTACCTACTATGATACCGCGCCTGGTGGTTACAAACGTTATGCCGCCGGTTCGCCCTCGGCCTTGCGGACCTCGTTCAGGGCATGCACGGCTACCTGGATCTGTTCATCGTCAGGGTGGCCCGTGGTGAGCTTCTGGAGGGCGATGTTGGCGGAGAACAGCCACCGCACCACGGGCCAGTGCTGGTGGAAGCCGGCAAAGCGAATCATCTCGTAACCAATGCCCGCAATCACCGGCACCAGGATCAGCCGCGAGCTGATCCGCCACCACAGCGGTTCGGTACCTGCGAAGGCGAAGACGATGATCGAGATGAACGCCACGGTGAGCAGGAACGAGGTTCCACAGCGCGGGTGCTCCTTCGGGTAGCGGCGGATCGCCGCCACGGTGAGCTCCCGGCCGTCTTCGTGCGCGGCGATCGTCATGTGTTCAGCGCCGTGGTACTGGAATACGCGGCGGATGTCATCGGAGCGTCCGATGAGCCAGATGTAGCCCAGGAGCAGGCCGACGCGGATGAGGCCCTCGATGAGCAGCACCATCCAGGTGGAGGGCAGGACGTCGTCCATCCAGGCGGTTGCGAGCACCGGTCCGGCGAAGAAGATCGCGAGGCCGACGACCATTGTGCCGATCAGGAACGCCCACTCGAGCGTTCCCAGCGAGCGGGGTTCGCCATTCTCGTCCACCTCGTCCGAGGCGATGCCTGAGGACCACGTGAGTGCGCGCATGCCGAGCCCGAGGGTCTCGACCAGCACCATGATGCCGCGGAGGAATGGGACCCGGCGCATGGGACCGGTGAAGATGCGGCCGAGTTGCTCCGACCGGCACTGAATCTCGCCGTCCGGCCGGCGCACGGCGACCGCCATCGCACGCGCACCGCGGATCATGACGCCTTCGATGACTGCCTGGCCGCCGTACGTGGGTGTGGTCACCTCGATAGCCTACGCGACCCGGCGATGAGGGACGAGTCGCACGGGGGAGAGACGATGCTGCAGACGCGAATCGACGGCCCGGAGGCCGTCGATTGTTTGGTTACAGCGGTATGACTGGTTGCCTCGTTACGAGGACTCCTGCTGGTAGCGGCGGCGGAAGCGCTCCACACGGCCGGCGGTGTCCACGATGCGCTGCTCACCCGTGTAGAACGGATGGCAGACGGAGCAGACCTCGACACGGATGGTGTCCTTGGTCGAGCGGGTGGTCCACTGCGCGCCACAGGAGCAGCTGACGCTGGCCTCTACGTACTCGGGGTGAATGTCGGCCTTCATATTCGTTCCTGATCTGGTCTGCGGTCAGTTGCGAGGCGCGCGGGTTAGGCAGCTTCGGCGGGGACGATCGAGACCTGCTTGCGGCGGCCCTTGGCGTACGGACTGAACTGCACGGTGCCGTCCACTCGCGCCCACAGGGTGTGGTCGCGGCCGACGCCTACATTCGTGCCCGGGTGCATCCGCGTGCCGCGCTGGCGCACGATGATCGAGCCGGCCGTGACGAACTGGCCGTCCGAGCGCTTCACGCCCAGGCGCTTTGAGTTCGAGTCGCGGCCGTTCTTGCTGGAGCCGCCAGACTTCTTGTGAGCCATCGTTCAATCCAATCGGTCGGTGGTTCGGGCCTGACTACGGCGCGTTGATGGCGGTCACCACCAGCTCAGTCTGCTGCTGGCGATGGCCCTTGCGCGTGCCCGAATGCGTCTTGTTCTTGTAGCGGTAGCTGGTCACCTTGCGGGCCTTGCTGTGGGCCTCGACACGCGCGGTGATCGATGCGCCACTCACGGTCGGCGCGCCGATGGTCGTGTTGTCATCGTCACCGATGGCGAGCACGTCGTCGATCGTCACCTCGGAGCCTTCATCGACAACGAGACGCTCGACGGCGATACGGTCGCCGGCGCGCACACGGTATTGCTTCCCGCCAGTGCGGATAATCGCGTACATCACATACTCTCCCGGTTACTGGGTAGACAATCAGTGTAACGAGTTCCACGGCAGACGATCAATCGTGCCGAATACGGCTCGCGGGCGGCATGGTGCCAGGCGATTCGTGAACACCTCATGTCATCGCTGGGGCCGTTCTGGGTTCGAGTATCTCAGCCGGTCGGGTATCGTGCGAGGCGACTCGTGCGGGAGCATCACGCGCGACGGTCATCGCGCGTTCCCGAGCGGTGAGCGCCCGTAAGATAGATTCAATGAGAAACTAGCCGGGCTGGCGTTCCCCCGCCCGCAGGAGGTAGCTGAGCCTGGACCTCTTCATCGATATCCTCACTGCACCGTATGATTTCGTGAACTGGTTGACCGATGTGGTCTTCCTCTTCATCAACGGACTCTTCAACGACTACGGCACACCGATCGTCTTCCTCGCAGCGATGCTGGAAGCCACTGTTGGGATTGGTCTGGTCTTCCCGGGCGTCTTGATCATGTTCCTGGGCGGTGCAGCAGCCGCCGAGGGCGAATTGAGCATCGAGGCGGTGTTCCTCGCGGCAGTGCTGGGGACGATGGTCGGCGATGCGATTTCCTATACCGTGGGCCGCTGGGGCGCGGGGTGGCTGCTGGCCACGCGCATCGGCCCTTCGCTGCGGCTGGGTGGCGAGATGATGCGCGGGCGGGCGCGGTGGTTCATCCCGTTCACGCATCTGCACAACGTCACCCGATCGGTCGCGGCCTTCGGTGCGGGGTTGATCCGGCTGCCCCTGCCGATCTGGATTCCCCTGGATGTGTTTGGGATCGTCCTCTCCAGCACGGTCTGGGTGGGAGGCGGCTACATCTTTGGGCGTGCGCTGCTCACCCCGGAGGGCACGCTGGAAGAGCATCCGTTCGTGCGGATCGGCCTCATGATCTTCGGCATGGCGTTCTTCCTGGCGATGCGCCGCGCGTACCTCGGGCGACTGAACGCGCACCGGCGTGACGAGGAGCGGCGTGCCGAAGAACGG
>JBJHDC010000113.1:0-352 GCA_050486345.1 Dehalococcoidia bacterium
GGGGTGGACGCGGGCGGTGGCGAGGCCCTGGGCGAAGCCGCAGTCTGCACCGGCGATCACGTTCTCCTTGCCGACGCGGTCGGCGTAGAGCTGGATGCGCTCGGCGACGATCTCGGGGTGCTCCACGCAGTTGGTGGTGTGCGCAATGACGCCGGGGATGAGGACGGTGTCCTGGGGCAGTTTCACCGTTTCCCAGACGTGGTACTCGTGGGCGTGGCGGGGGTTGGCGGCCTCTACGGAGAATCCGCCGACGTTGATCTGGAGGATCACCTCGACGATGTCCTTGAGCTCGATGTCGGTGGAGTGCGGGCCGTGCCAGGAGCCCCAGCAGACGTGGTAGCGCATGCGGTCG
>JBJHDC010000113.1:362-9567 GCA_050486345.1 Dehalococcoidia bacterium
GGGGAGGCCTTCGAGGGCGAGGTTGAGGGCATCGATGCGAAGCTGGGCGAACTTGCGGTACTCAGCCGGGTCCGGGGCGGTCTCAAAGAAGTCGTACTCGGTCATCACCCGCGGGTCGTCGAGCTGCAGGATGAAGCCGGCATCGACGATGGCCTTGTACTCCTCGTGCATCGCCCTGGCGATGCCTTCGAGGTACTCCTCGTCCGAGTTGTAGTACTCGTTGGGGCGCTGGCGCTCGATGGTGCCGGGGGCGACGGCGGGGAAGAAGGCTTCGGCGAAGTCGTGGCCCTCCATCGCCTTCTTCATGCGGGCGATGTCCGCGGCGACCTGCTCCTGGCCGATGTAGGTGATGGGCTGGGTGCAGACGAGGCTCTCCGTGGACCCGCGCTGGCCGCCCTCGATCTCCGCGTAGGCGTCTGCGAAGCGGGCGCGGTCACGGCTGGAGGCGAAGCCGGCGAGGCCACCCTCCGTGCGGCGCTCCCAGCCACCGAGGCGCTCGCTGATGTACTGGGCGTAGCCGGTCTTGGAGAACTCGCCGTCATCGGGGATGTCGATGCCGCATTCGGCCTGCATGCGGACGGCGTCATTGACGGCGTTCTGGATGACCGCTTCCTCCTCCGCGGTGAAGCGCTCGTCTGGGGCCTTGCCGCGGAGGATGTTCTGGACCTCGTCTGGTCGTGGCAGACTCCCTACGTGGGTGGTCAGGAATCGGTCGGTGCTGCGCTGCATCAGGCTCCCCATCTGTTTCGTTGATTCTTCCCGGTCGGAATGCCGGGACGTTCCGCTGGATTCTCAGCGGCAGGTGTCCCGCGGGTCAAGCGTGGCGCCGGGGAAACGATATGGATACGCAACACCCAGACGCGGGGGCGAGAGCAAACGGGGATGATGCGCTGGGTAGTCTGAAGGCATGTACTTCTCAGCAGCAGCCGAGCTTGAACTCGGCATCTCTACCGCGACCGGTAAGCCTCCTGTGGGCGGGACCGCGTTCGTGTTCACGCCGGAGCACATCGTGTCCGGGCTTTCCTCGCTCAACGAGGACTGGCTGGATACGGTGCCGGGGGCCTCGTTCTGGGAGGCACGGGTCGCCGATGCGAGCTGGTTTGGTGCGTTCGCCGCTACCGAGGGTGAGCACGTGCAGACCGCGCCGCCGAGCGAGGGTGAAGCGGTGGCGCTGATCCTCGAGGGGGTGCGGTACCCCGGCACGATCATCAGCAATGCCGACGGGACCGAGGCGCGCCAGTTTGAGCGCTACCTGATCCTGGGGCAGGGCGAGGTGCCAGCACCGCCTGCAGAGATCGTGGACGGGGCCGCTACGTAGGCTGTCCTACCTTCGATGCTGATCGGTCCGGGTGACGGCACCCCACGCATGCGTCCGCAGTATCCCAGTTCCCGCGCCGCTTCGCGGCGTCCTTCGACAGGCTCAGGATGAACGGGAACCGGGATACTGTAGTGATGTCACCCCGATGGAGCAGGATTCGGACAGAACAAAACCCAGGGCGATTTCGACTAGCGGCCCTGGAAGACGGGCGAGCGCTTCTCCATGAAGGCCGTGCGGCCCTCGGCGTAGTCCTCGCTGCTCATGCAGGCATCCACGAGGGATTCCACGTAGGCACGGTCGCGACGGGACTCCGGCGTGAGTGACTGGCGGATGGACTCGTGCACCAGGCGGAGTGTGAGCGGCGCGTTGTTGGCGATCGTGGCAGCCATCTCACGGACGGTGGGCTCAAGGTCCTCGACGGGGACGACCTGGTTGATGAGTCCCATGCGGAGCGCGTCCTGTGCGTTGTAGCGCCTGCCGGTGAAGAGGATCTCGGCGGCGTAGGCGTCGCCCACACGCTGTACGACGGCATCGGTGTTCTCGAAGCTGTATCCGAGGCCGAGCCGCGCTGCGGGGATACCGAACTGGGAGTCCTCGGAGGCGATGCGGATGTTAGCGCGGAGGGCGGTGACGAGGCCGCCGCCCATGCAGAAACCGCGGATCATGGCAATCATCGGCTTGTGAACGTTGGCGTAGGCGTCGGCGGCCATTGCGGAGATGCGGTTGTACTCGGCGATGGCGTCCTCGCCGGAGCGGCGCTCATCGAACTCGGAGATGTCGGCGCCGGAGACGAAGGCGCGGTCGCCGGCGCCGGTGATGACCACGACGCGGACATCCGGGTTCTCCTCGAAGTGGCCGAGAATCTCCGGGACGGCCATCTGCATGTCCAGTGACATGGCGTTGCGGCGCTCCGGGTTGTTGTAGATCATCCAGCCGATGCCGTCCTCGACGCGGCCGATCATGCGGTCAGTGTTGAGTGTGAGATCCATGCGGGTTCCTCCGTGCGGTCCTAGCCCCTCACCCCCAGCCCCTCTCCCACGTAATCCGTTTATGCACGCTACGCGCGCGGGTGCGGGAGAGGGGAGCCAGAGGATCAGACGATGCCTCGTGTGTGCAGGTCCTTGATGGTTGCGGCGTCGTAGCCGAGTTCCGCGAGGACCTCGTTCGTGTGTTCGCCGGGCTCGGGGGCGGCGCGACGCATCTCGGGTGGCTGTGCGGTGCGGGTCATGTTGATCGGCTGTCCGACGACGGTGAGGTCGCCGAGCGTGGCGTGCTTGACCGGGCGGGCGATGCCGAGGTGCTGGACCTGCGGGTCCTGGAAGGTCTGATCGATGAAGTAGATGGGGCCGCAGGGGACGCCCGCCTCGTTCATGATCTCAACCCACTCGGCGCTGCTCTTGAGTTTCGTGTAGCCCTCGATGATCTCGTTGAGCTCATCGCGGTTCTTGAGACGGCGACCGGCGCTGCTGAAGCGTTCGTCATCGATGAGCTCGGGCGCGCCGAGGGCATTGCAGAGGCGCAGATAAATGTCGCCGGTGGCGGCGATGTTGATGTGGCCATCGGTAGTCTCGAAGACGCCGGTGGGGACGGTGGTGGGGTGGTTGTTGCCCGCCTGCGGGGGACGCTCGCCATCGATGAGCCAGCGGGTGGCCTGGAAGTCGAGCATCATGATCTGCGCCTCGAGCAGCGAGGTATGCACCCACTGTCCCTCGCCGGAGCGTTCACGCTCGAAGAGTGCGAGCAGGATGCCCTGGGCGAGGAAGCCGCCGGCGGTGAGGTCCGCGATGGGGATGCCGACGCGGACGGGGCCCTGCCCCGGGAGGCCCGTGACGGACATGAGGCCGCCGAGACCCTGCGCGATCTGATCAACGCCGGGGCGGTAGGCGTAGGGGCCGTCCTGGCCGAAGCCGGAGATGCTGCCGTAGATGATGCGCGGGTTGACCTCGCGGACGGTGTCGTAGTCCACCTTGAGGCGGTGCTTCACGCTGGCCCGCATGTTCTCCACGATGACGTCAGCCTGCTTCGCCATCTCCATGAAGATGGCGTGGCCCTCCGGATCTTTGAGGTTGAGCGTGATCCCGCGCTTGTTGCGGTGGAGATTCTGGTTGTCCGAGCCGTGGCGCTGGCCGAGGATACCGTCGGCGTTGCCGGGTTCTTCGATCCAGATCGTGTCGGCACCCCAGTCAGAGAGCTGGCGGACGGCCGTGGGACCGGCCCGCGCCCGGGTCAGGTCGATCACCTTGATGCCATCCAGGGGCAGGCGTGTGCTCATTGTGGTGTCCTCCAGGCTCACAGACTGGAGAATGGCACACGCGCCGACGCACCGCCAGTTGGTGATTGACGGCGGCGCACTTTGTTGTTGCACCTCCCGCAACGCTGGCCGTGTGGCTGCGCCCACCGGCATGCGTCGTATCATCGAACGCAAGTGAAAGACACCGCGTTCAAGTCGTCTCGAGAACGCGTAGAGAAGACGTGTGACTGATTGCTCGCACGTTGCGGGGAAGGTGAGCATCAATGCCCGAGGAAACGTATGACGTCATCGTTGTGGGCGCCGGCATTGCCGGGCTAACGGCGGGCATGTTCGCCGCGCGCCACGGTCTGCGCACGGTGGTGCTGGACCACATGGGTTCTGGCGGCCAGGTGCTGAACGTGGAGCACATCGAGAACTACCCCGGCCTGCCGGAGGGGATCGCCGGGTACGACCTGGGCCCGATCGTGCAGGAGCAGGCGGAGGCCGCCGGCACGGAGTTCGAGTTCGACACGTTCGAGGGGCTGGAGATCGATGGCGACCTGCGCCGGGTGCGCTGCTCTGAGCAGACGTTCACCGGCCGAAGCGTGATCATCGCTGCCGGCTCCACGCTGCGGCGCCTGGGTGTGCCCGGCGAGGAACAGTTCCACGGCAAGGGCGTTTCGTACTGCGCCTCCTGCGATGCACCGTTCTTCATCGATCAGGAAGTCGCGGTCATCGGTGGTGGGGACGCCGCCTTCGATGAGGCGTGGGTGGCTGCCGATCACGCCTCCAGCGTGTCGCTGTACGTGCGCGCCGGGGAGCCTCGTGCGCAGCAGGCGCTGCAGGCGAAGGTGGCTGAGAAGCCGAACATCGAGATTGCCTACGACACGGTGGTGGAAGAGATCATCGGCGAGGATGCCGTGAGCGCGGTGCGCCTGCGAACCGCCGATGGCGAGAGCGTGGACCGGCCACTGGCGGGGGTCTTCGTGTTTGTGGGGCTGGAGCCGAACACGCAGTCCCTCCAGGGTGTGCTGGACCTCGATTCCACCGGGCACATCATGGTGGATCTGCAGATGGCGACGTCTGTGCCGGGTGTGTATGCGGCCGGGGACATTCGTCACCAGTCGGCGGCACAGCTGGTGTCGGCGGCGGGCGACGGAGCGACGGCGGCGATTGCGGCGTATCGGTATTTGAAGGCGCAAGGGTAGCCAACCCTCACCTTGACGCGAGAGATTGGCGAATCCTAGACTCAGCGAATACGCGGGTAATCGCGGGCCTCCTTGTGATTCCTGACGTTTCGATGTAGACGGAAGCGAGCAGACCATGGTCTTGCTAGATCCCACTGGCACCCGCCAGGAACAGGCGCACGGCATGGCGCCGCGCAAGTTCACCACCCTTGATGGCGTACGCCTCGGGCTTGTGGGGAACTCCAAGCTCAACGCAGACGAGATCCTGCTGGCGATTGGCGACCTGCTCCAGGAGCGGTACGACATCGCGGCGGTGGTACACGACAAGAAGCCGAGCTTCTCACTCCCGGCACCGGATGATGTCGCGGATCGGATTGAGAAGGAGTGCGACGTCGTCATTGCCGGCGTCGGCGATTGAGGGAGCTGCAGCGCGGCCAGTGTGGCCGACGGCACTCTCTTCGAAGCACGAGGCCTGCAGGCGGCGGCGATCGTCACGAGCGCCTTCCGCAAGACGGCTGACTCCATGGCGCGACGGCGCGGATTCCCGGACTACCGGTACGCCGTGATGCCGCATCCGATTGGCAACCTGAAGCCCGACCAGATCCGCGAGCGCGCGGAAGAGGTGCTCCCGGACATCCTTGAGATCCTGGGCATCACCGACGTTCGCTAGGATCGAGGATCCCGTGACGACTGCACGAGGCGAACTGACCGCTGAGGACGTACGCATCGCCCGCGAGGCGATCGAGTACTACTACGCGCAGGGCTGGACCGACGGGCTGCCCGTGGTCCCGCCGATCGAGGACTTCGTCGCGGAGTTCCTGGCGCAGACGAGCCGAGACCCCGGCGACATGCTGCTCGAGCAGGCACACCTCGATCGCCGGGTGACGGTGCGTGATGCGGCGATCAACGCGGTGATGGCCGGCTGCCGCCCGGAGTACTTCCCGGTGCTGATCACGGCGCTGGAGGCGTTCAATGACGCGGGCGCCGGACGCGGGCTGCTGCAGAGCACGACGGGGCAGGCTCCGCTGATGGTGGTCAACGGGCCGATCCGCAACGAGATTGGCCTCAACTCCACGCACAACATCTTCGGCCCCGGTGACCGCGCGAACTCCACCATCGGACGGGCGCTGCGGCTGATCATCCTCAACGTGCTGGACGTGCGTCCGCACGACCTGGACCAGAGTACGCAGGGCACACCCGGCAAGTACGCGCTGTGCATCGCGGAGAACGAGGAAGAGAGCCCGTGGGAGCCGCTGCATGTTGAGCTTGGCTTCGCCGCGGACTCCAGCACCGCCTTCATGCACATGACGCGGAGCGATGCGCACGTGGAGCACCGCAGTACGCAGGAACCGAAGGAGATCCTCGAGACGATCGCCGACACGATGTCGTACGCGGGCGCGATCTACGAGGCTCCGCCGTACAGCCGCAACAATGGGTGCATCCTGGTAATGGGTCCGGAGCACGCGCGCATCGTGGCGAGCGGCGGCTGGAGCAAGCAGGACGTGAAAGAGTACCTCTGGGAGCGCTGGGGGCGGTACGTTCGTGACCTGCGCCGCTTCGGCAAGGTCATCGACCTGGAGCACGAGCCCGAGGACGCGTTCATCACCAATGCGCCGACGCCTGACCACCTGAAGATCGTGGTTGCGGGTGCGGACAACGCGGGCGTCTCGACGGTGCTCGTGGGGTTCGTGAGCGCTTACGGGATCCGGGAGATTCCGCGGTAGGTGGAACCTCCCCCCTGCCCCTCTCCCACTTCGCGGGAGAGGGGAGCCAGAGGCAGAACGACGGCAAAGCAGATTGGGCGCAAGGCCTTGCGCCCCTACGCGGAAGCAGAGTCGGCGGTACGGAGAGCCTGGGGCACGCGTTTCGTCAGGCGTTGAAGGCTTCGTCCAGGCGATCGACTACGGCCTGCAGGACTGCCAGGCGGGCGTGGTTCTTGTCCTCGCTGCTTATGACTAGCCACGGGGCATGCGGTTGGTGGGTGCGTCGGAGCATTTCGTCTGCGGCCTGCTGATACTCGTCCCAGCGTTCGCGGTTCCGCCAGTCCTCATCGGTGATCTTGTACTCCTTGAAGGGGTCCTCTTCCCGCGCGCGGAAACGCTTGAGCTGCTCCTCCTTCGTGACCTGAAGCCAGAACTTGAGCATGACCGTGCCGGCATCGGCGTACGTGCGCTCGAAGTCGCGGATTTCGGCGTAGGCGCGGTTCCATTCCTCGGGCGTGGCGAAGCCCTCGACCCGCTCCACCAGGACGCGGCCGTACCAGGAGCGGTCGAAGATGGTGATCCCTCCGCGCGCCGGCATCATGAGATGGAAGCGTCGGAGGTAGTGGTGCGCCTCCTCGATCGGGTTGGGTGCGCCGACTGGGACCACGCGGTAGCCACGAGGGTCGAGGCGGCCGGTGAGCCGGCGGATCGCGCCGCCTTTGCCGGCGGCATCGGCGCCCTCGAACACGATGACGACGGGGAATGGGGCGCGATCTCGCAGCACCCCCTGCTGGCGGAGCAGGCGCAGCTGCAACGCGCGGAGGGCTTCGCTGTACTTCTCACCGCCGGGGCCGGTGGCGGTGGGGTCGAAGTCGCTGAGGCTGGGGATGTGATTCGGATCGGTAGCTGAAGATGTCACCGTGGTCTCCGATGGGGCGGACCCTCACCCCCCGGCCCCCTCTCCCGCTTCGCGGGCGAGGGGGAGGCGGAAGCGGGCGCAGCAAGCTGCGTTCCTACGAGTTGCTCTCGACGATCGCTGGCATGCGTCCTCTCCCATGTCGTGGGCGGACCCTCACCCCCCGACCCCCTCTCCCGCTTCGCGGGCGAGGGGGAGGTGGAAGCGGGCGCGGCATCTTGCGCCCCTACGAGATTCATCCCGACGGTCGCTGGCATGCGCCCTCTCCTTGGTCGTGGGCGGACCCTCACCCGGATCCCGAGAAGCTCCCTACAGTCGCTGGCCGGTCCCCCTCTCCCGCTTCGCGGGCGAGGGGGAGGCGGAAGCGGGATGCGGGGCTATGCCTCCGTTGGCTCCCAGGGGCCGTCGATGACGTATGCCTCGTCCATGCCGGGCCAGGGGGGCATGGTGACGGCGACGGAGCGGAGCGGGGTGTCGCTGGTGGTGCGGAACTGGAAGCGGGTGCCCACCGGGATCGTCATGCAGGTGCCCGGCTCGAGTGCGACGACTTCCTCGCCGTCGTCATCGGCGCGCCACATTTCGCCGCTGCCATCGAGGATGAACCAGATCTCCTCGACGGTGCGGTGGGTGACGGCCTTAGAGGTAACGCCGGGCTTGAGCTCGACGCGGATCATGCTGCCCCGGCCGGCGGCGCAGAGTACGTGGACGTCTGAGCCGTCTGGCGCGACGACCTGGACCGCATCCTGCAGGCGCATGGTTTCGAATGACATCGGTCGGTCCGTTCTCTGACTAGCGCAGGGGCCACGCTCGATGGTGGCGTGACCCCTGCCTCGTTCGTCCGTTCCGCGACTACACGCGATGGCCTCGTGGCGTGAGTGCTACTTCCAGAGGCGCTCGGTCGCCAGCTTTGCGCCCTCGGCGAGGGTAGCGAGCTTGGCCCAGCCGATCTGCGGGTGGATGCGCCCGCCGAGGCCGCAGTCCGTGGCTGCGATGACGTTCTCGCGCCCGGCGGCGTTGGCGAACCGCTCGATGCGGTCCGCGACCAGCTCCGGGTGTTCCACCACGTTGGTGGCGTGGCTGACCACACCGGGCACCAGCACGCGGCCATCGAGGTCCACGTCGCTCCAGACCTTCCACTCGTGCTCGTGGCGGACGTTCCCGGCCTCGAAGGAGAAGCTGCCGGCGTTGATCTGGAGGAGCATGCCCATGATGTCCTTGAGGGCGATGTCCGTGGTGTGCGGGCCGTGCCAGGAGCCCCAGCAGAGGTGGAAGCGCACCAGGTCCGGGTCGATGCCCTGCAGGGCGTGGTTGAGCGCCTCCACCCGCACCATGGTGAACTTGATGTAGTCCTCCAGCGTGGGTTCCGGGTTGAACTGGTCCCAGTTCTCCGCGAAGGCGGGGTCATCGATCTGGACGATGAGGCCAGCGTTGGTGATTGTCCGGTACTCCTCCGCCATCGCCTCGGCGCAGGCCCAGACCCACTCTTCGTCCGTCTTGTAGTAGGCGTTGCCGATGCGGGAGGCGCTGCCGGGGCCGATGGAGCAGAGGAAGCCATCCTCGACGCCGGCGGCGGCCATACCGGCCTTCATGTTGTCGATGTCGCGTTGGACCTGCTCCTGGCCGATGTAGGTGAGCGGCGCTTCCGCTACCGGCAGGGACATGCGACGGGAGGTGCGGCTGCTGGCGGCGGAGACGCCCGAGTCCGGGTCGGCGTAGGCCTCGGCGAAGCGGTTCCAGTCGCGGCGTTCCGGGAAGGTGCCGAGCTTGATGGTGCCGGCCGGGTCGGCGGAGGGGACGCTGGTCATGTCCGTGCCAAGGCCGAGGCCGCCGAGGCGCTGGAAGGAATAGCTC
>JBJHDC010000114.1:0-9548 GCA_050486345.1 Dehalococcoidia bacterium
TGCCGAGGCAGAGCGAGCAGGAGCCGCGATGGACACGACCACGGCATCGCCCGCCGGTCGTGGTCCTGCCGCGACGACCCCGGCGCGATCGGGCGAGCTCGCACCGTCGGATCTGGCCCCGGTGGGGGTGCCGATCACCGCCCACCCGCGCGATCCACTCGGTTTCCCCGGCTACCTGGAGAAGCTCGACGCCGCGGCGACCGGCGACGTCTACGAGTCCGTCACGGTCGGCATCGCCGAGCTCGACGGGCTGCCGAACGTCGTGGCGCTCGGCAGCTTCGCCTTCCTCGGCTATCGCACGTATCGCCGCATGCAATCGCGCACGCGCTAACGCCTCGCACCCATCGCTGGCGCTCACCACCACGAGGCAGCCATGACCAACGAACCAGTTGACCGACGTGATTTCGACGAGGTGCACGACGGCGTCGAGCTGTCTCCGGATACGCTCGAGCCAGCGGAGCGCACGTACACCGGTCCCGGCTTTGCCGCCGGTGCGACGGCGAGCACGGCGAGCACAACGACCGCACCCGACGACGAGCCCGAACTCGACGACGAGGCTCAGTCCGCCGAAGAGCCCGCGCGACCACCGAAGAAGCGCCTGACGCGCTCTCGACGCGACGTCGTGATCGGCGGTGTCGCGGGCGGGTTCGCCGAGTACGTCGATGCCGACCCCACGCTCGTCCGCCTCGCGTTCATTGTGCTCATCTTCATCACCGCCGGTGCGTTCCTGCTCGTCTACTTCGGCGCGCTCATCGTGATGCCCGAGGGAGACGACACGGCACCGGAGGCCCCACCGGCGCGTCGACGAGGCGCAAGCATCGGCCACGGTCTGTTCTGGGGAGGTGTGCTGATTCTGCTGGGCGGCTTGCTCCTCCTGCGGCAGCTCGACATCGATCTGCCGCGCTGGGAGGTTCTGCTGGCCGGTGCGCTGATCGTCGTGGGCCTGCTGATCGTCGTTGAGTCACGTCGAGGGCTGAACAGCGGCCTCACGGTGCTGGCGGTGATCCTCACCGCGCTCATGGGGCTGAGCACCTTCATGAACATCACGGTGCAGGGCGCCTTCGGCGAACAGACCGTGCAAGTGCAATCGATCAACGACCTGGACTCCAGCTACGGGCATGCCTTCGGCTCCATGACGCTGGACCTCCGCAACGTGGAGTTCCCGGACGGAGAGACCCGCGTGAAGGCCAGTGTGGTCTTTGGCAACCTGGAGGTGCTGGTCCCCGACCACGTGGGTGTCCGCGGCAGTGCCACTTCCCTGTTCGGCCGCACGCAGGTTGCCCAGGAGGCACAGGCCGGGTTCAGCCTGGACTGGACATACGAGAGCCCCAATTACGCCGGGACGTCGCAGCGCGTGGAGCTCGAGCTCACTACCCTCTTCGGCTCCACACGGGTGATCGGAGGTCGCTGAGATGGCCGAGACACAGGAACGCACCTCCAACGAGAAGCGCACCGGCGGGTTCGACCCCGGCGCGACCCTGGCCGGGCTGATCTTCATCACCCTGGGTGTGCTCTTCATGCTGGATGCGCTGGATGTGTCCAGCATCCAACGCGAACTGGTGTGGCCCTCCATCCTCATCGCACTGGGTCTGGCCGTGGTGCTGAGCGCCATCTGGAATACCCGCGGTCGGGACTGAGCCCTGCTCGAGGACTGCACCGGCGTTGCGCCCCGCGGTTACCGCTGCTACCGTATCGCACAGCCATGCAATACGAGAAATCGAATACGTGGGCAACGCGAACAGTGCCGCTGAACGTGGCATAATCGCGGGGATTGATCCCGACCAACGTTTCGACAAGCGCGGGGACGATCGTCTGCGCGTCGTGGATCGCCACGATGCGAGAGCCACAGCAACGATCGCGGAGAGGAACTCGGATGCAACCGCTCACATACGCACGCCCCACGACGGTCGAAGAGGCCGTTCGATTGCTCCAGGAAGGCGGCGAGACCGCTCGACCACTCGCCGGCGGGACTGACATCATCGTGCAGGCGCGTGAGCGCCGCCGCGTGGTGGACCTCCTGGTGGATGTGAAGCACATCCCCGACGTGATGGCGATCACCTACGACCCGACCGAGGGCCTGATCCTGGGCGCCGGCGTCCCGTTCTACCGCGCCTACGCAGACGAGAACATCAAGCAGCACTACCCGGCGCTCTGCGACGCCAGCCACGTGGTGGGGGGCACTGCGATCCAGGGCCGCGCCTCCTTCGGCGGCAACCTGGGCAACTCCGGCCCCGCCGGTGACACCATCCCCGCGATGTACGCCCTGGGCGGCATCGTGAAGATCGCGGGCCCCAACGGTCACCGCGAGGTGCCCGTGGAGTCCTTCTGCACCGGCCCCGGCCGCAACGTGCTGGAGACCGGCGAGTTCATCGTGGCCATCCAGTTCCCACATCCGGCCCCGGGCAGCGGGCAGGCGTGGGAGCGGTTCATCCCCCGCAATGAGATGGACATCGCCGTCGCGAACGCCGGCGTGTACCTGGAGTTCGATGGCGACACCGTGACCGCCGCTCGCGTGGCCATCGGTGCGGTGGGCCCCACCGTGATCAATGTCACCGGCGCCGCGGATGCGCTGGTTGGCAAGCCGCTCTCGGATGAAACGATCGCCGCGGCGGGCGATGCAGCACGAGATGCCGCCACCCCCATCGATGACATGCGCGGTACGGTGAAGCAGCGCAAGCACCTCTCGAAGGTGCTCGTGGAGCGCATGATTCGCAAGGCCGCCGAGCGCGCGAAGGCGTAGGGATCGCAGTCGCGACCCCGGCGCCGAGGCAGATACAGCTGAATACGGGAACGAGGTCCCTATGACCACATCCAACCGCATCGTGGTGAGCGCCACCATCAATGGTGAGCCCCGCGAGTTCCTCATCGACCAGCGCGACTCGCTCCTGGAGGCCCTGCGTGAGCGCCTGGGTCTCTACGGCGCGAAGGAGGGCTGCAACAACGGGAACTGCGGCGCCTGCGCCGTCATCCTGGACGGCCGCATGGTGAACTCCTGCTGCGTGATGGCGGCGGAGATCGAAGGCTCCGATCTCACGACCATCGAGGGCGTTGCCAGCCCGGACGGGCTGCACCCCATCCAAGAGACCTTCCTGGAGGAGGCCGCGCTGCAGTGCGGCATCTGCACGCCGGGGTTCATCATCTCCACCAAGGCGTTGCTGGAAGCCAACCCGCACCCGACGGAGGAAGAGGCGCGCTTCTGGCTCGCCGGGAACCTCTGCCGGTGCACCGGCTACGACAAGATCATCCGCGCGGTGATGAGCGCGGCCGAGCGCATGGACGGCAACGGCAAGTCGGCCTAGCCCTCCCGGTCGTGTCTGCTCAGTGCCGTGCTCGTGCGTACATCACGCGCCAGCACGGCACATTGCTTCGTGCAGGCGGTCCCGCCGCTTGCTGAAAGGACCTCCAGATGGTTGCCACCCCCGAGAAGCCCGCCTACCGCGTTGTTGGCACCCGCCCGGTACGGCCGGACGGTGCTGACAAGGTCACCGGCCGTGCCCAGTACGGAGCAGACGTCCACCTCGAGGGCATGCTGTTCGGCGCGGTCCTCCGCAGCCCGCACGCCCACGCGCGCATAAAGAGCATCGATACGTCGAAGGCGGAGGCGCTGCCGGGGGTGCTTGCCGTGGTCACCCAGCGCGACTTCCCGCCGCCGCCGGAGGGTCAGGTCCAGTTCGGCGAGGGCCGCATGGCCGGCCAGCAGATGCTCGATATCCTGCTCGCCAGCGACAAGGCACTCTACGACGGCCATCCCATCGCCGCAGTCGCCGCGACCGACGTTCACACGGCCGAGGACGCCCTCCGTCTCATCGAAGTCGACTACGAGGTGCTCCCCTCCGTCATTGACGTGCGCGAGGCCATGCTCGACGGCGCACCGATCCTGCACGAGGAACTCCGCACCAACGTACGCGCGCGCGGGGTCGACACTCCTACGGACCGCCCCACGAACATCGCCCTGCACATGCGCGAGGAGCGCGGCGACATCGAGGCTGGCTTCAACGAGGCCGAGGTCGTGATCGAGCGCGAGTACACCACCGGTATGTTCCACCAGGGGTATATCGAGCCCCAGAACGGCACCGCCTTCTGGAACCGCGATGGTCAGCTGACGGTGTGGACCTCCACCCAGGGCGCGTTCAGCGTGCGTGACCAGGTCGCGGCGGTGTTCCAGCTCCCCGTCACCCAGGTGAAGGTCATCCCGATGGAGATCGGCGGCGGCTTCGGCGGCAAGATCCCCGTCTATCTTGAGCCCCTGGCCGCCCTCCTCTCCAAGAAGAGCGGCCGCCCGGTGAAGATGTGGATGCCCCGCGACGAGGTCTTCCGCGCGACCGGCCCCACGTCCGCCACCTACGCTCGCGTGCGCCTGGGTGCGAAGCGCGACGGCACCATCACCGCTGCTCACGTCTACCTCGCGTTCGAGGCCGGCGCCTACCCCGGCTCCCCCATCGGTGCGGGTGTCGGCTGTGCGCTGACGCCGTACGCGATCCCGAACCAGGTGATCGATGGCTTCGATGTCGTGGTAAACGCACCCAAGGTCGCCGCCTACCGCGCACCCGGCGCACCGGCGTCCGAGTACGCCGTGGAATCGACGGTCGACGAACTCGCGCGTGAGCTCGACATGGACCCCATGGACCTGCGCCTGAAGAATGCCGCGCAGGAGGGCACCCCGAACGCCTCGGGCGCTCCATTGCCGAAGATCGGCGCCATCCAGGTGATGGAGGCGGTCAAGAACCACCCACACTACACCTCGGAAATCCAGGGCCAGGATGTCGGTCGCGGGGTCGCAGTCGGCTTCTGGTTCAACGTGGGCGGCGAGTCCTCTTCCAGCGCTACGGTGCACTCCGACGGCCAGGTGAGCCTGATCCTCGGCTCCACGGACATCGGCGGCACCCGCGCCTCCCTCGCGATGCAGCTGGCCGAGCGGCTGGGCATCCCGTACGACCACGTGAAGCCACAGGTGACTGACACGGACTCTGTCGGATACACGGGGGTGACCGGCGGGAGCCGCACCACCTTCGCCGGCGGCTGGGTTGCCTACGAGTTGGGCGAGGAGATCCGCCGCGCGATGTCAGAGCGGGCGGCCGGCATCTGGGACGTCCCCGTGGACCAGGTCACCTACCACGACGACGGGACCCTCACCGGTCCCGACGACGCCGAGGGCAAGCCACGATCGTTCACGTTCACCGAGCTCGCCAGCCGACTCGCGCGGACAGGCGGACGGATCGCGGTCTCGGCTACCTCCTCGCACAGCACGGCCGGCCCGGCCTACGGCGGGCACATCGTGGACCTGCACGTGGACCGCGAGACCGGCAAGGTGACCATCCTTCGCTACACCGCAGTCCAGGATGTGGGTACGGCCATCCACCCCTCCTACGTGGAGGGGCAGATCCAGGGCGGCGTGGCGCAGGGAATCGGCATGGCGCTGAACGAGGAGTACGTGTACGACGCAGACGGCCACCTCGTGAACCCCACGTTCCTCGACTACCGCATGCCGGTGGCGAACGACCTGCCGGAGATCGAGTGCGTACTCGTGGAGGTGCCGAACCCCGGCCACCCCTACGGCGTGCGTGGCGTGGGTGAGGTCCCGATCGTGCCGCCGCAGCCGGCGATCCGGAACGCGATCCTGGATGCCATCGGCGTACACTTCTATCACACGCCCATGAGCCCCTCGCGCATCCTGGAGGAGCTGCTCCCGCGGGAGTAGCACCCCTGCGGGACCACCGAGGGCAACACAGAGAGACGGACGGATCAGATGGCTGTGGTGCACATCCCCAATCACTGGCGTGAGCACACGGACGGCGTCGCCGATGTCACCGTCACCGGCGGCACGCTGCAGTCGGCGCTGCGGGATCTCTGCCGGCAGCACCCGGCGCTCGAGTACTACCTGTTCGACGAGGATGGGGACGTGCGCGAGGAGGTGGCGGTCGCCATCAACTCCGTGCTCACGGAAAACAACCCGCTAGACCCGGTGCCGGAAGACGCGGAGCTCTACCTCGTCCCCGCCATCGCAGGCGGCGCGTAGCAGCGAACAATCGCGCGGCGGTACACTGACACCGCTGCTGAGGAGCGTTGCGGCCGGGAATGCCGGTCAGGCTCAGTCGCATCACATACAACGGCGCTCACACCACCCGGTGCGAGCGCCGTTCTGTGTGCGGTCTTGAATGCGGGACTGTACGCGAGGCGCTCGACGTGAAGGAGTGCTCCATGTCCGTCCGCCACATCCTATCCCCCACCGTCGTACAGGCCGCCGGCACCCCGCCGAAGTCCATCGAGGAGTTCGTCGGCGCGGTCAACACCGGCACCACGGAGGTGAGCATCGCCCGCATGGTGAGCCCGTCCGGATGGAGCGAGCCCGGTCAGGCACCCGAGTTCGACGAGCACACCATCGTACTCCGCGGCGCGCTGCATATCGAGACGCGGGACGGCACCCTCGAGGTCACCGCGGGGCAGGCGATCATCACGCCCGCCGGGGAATGGGTCCGCTACTCCTCGCCCGGTGCGGAGGGAGCCGAGTACGTTGCGGTCTGCCTCCCGGCTTTCACGCCGGGTGCCGTGCACCGGGATGAGTAGGCGGCGTTCGCAACGGCACGCCTAGTACTCGAACGGCAGGTTGTAGAGACGACACACGTTCGCGGCCGTGATCTGGTAGCGGTCCTCCGGGGCGCCCTCGAAGAGGCGGTCGAGGATCTCCTGCGAGTGCGGGAAGATGCTGTCCGCGTGCGGGTAGTCGCTGCCCCAGAGCATGTTCTCCACGCCGATCACATCGCGCGTGCGCACGCCGATCTCGTCCTCCTCGAACGTCACGGCGAAGTTGCGGTGCCAGTACTCGCTCGGCTTCATCGTCAGCCACGGGTGGGTGCGGAAGGCGCCCATGCGCCCGAAGTTGTAATCGTCGCGCTCCAGAAAGTGAGCGATCCAGCCGGTCTCGAACTCCGTGGGGATGAAGTGGATGTCGGGGAAGCGCTCGCACACGCCGCCCCAGATGAGGTCGAGGATCACGCGGGCAATGCCCGCCGAGACCAGCGTGAAGTTGTGCTCGCCCCAGTCGGGCAGGTCATGGTTCGGCGTGGCGCTGGTGAAGATGTGCATCGCCAGCGGCAGTTGCATCTCCTGCGCTGCCGCCCAGAAGCGATCGTAGTACGGGTCGCTGTACGGCCGATCCGGTGGCGGGGTGGCCGGGATGCAGACGCCCACCGCGCCATTCTTCGTCGCCCGCTCCATCTCCGCGATCGCGAGGTCGAGGTCATGCAGCTGCACTAGCGCGAGCGGGAAGAGCCGGCCGGGCGCCTGCGAGGCGTAATTCTGCACCCAGTCGTTGTAGTTCGCCATCGTCGCCTGCTGAATCTCGATGTCGCGCAGCTGGTACGAGGTGAACAGCACGCTGGGGTAGAGCACTTCCGCGTCCACCCCGTCCAGCTCCTGGTCCTTCACGCGCTCCGCGACATCGAGGACTCCGGGCCGGGCGTACTTGAAGCCCTCGCGCGTCTTGGCGCGCACCTCGGGGTTGCCGACGTCCTCGCCCACAACGTGGAAGAGCCCCACCGGGTAGCCGAACGTGCCATCACCGTGGTCCGTGACCAGGCCGCGCTCCGGGTGCTCCACCATGCGCGGCGCACGATCCCCGAAGCGCTTGTCCAGGCCTGCGTAGACCTCGGGAGGTTCCACTACGTGGGAATCAGCGGAAATGCAGAGTGGCCGGGTAGTCATGAGGCGGGCTCCATTCAGATGCGGCTATCGACCGCATCCTAGCGGAACATGAACGTGCTATTCAGCGATATCTACTGCTCGCGCTCCGCCAGCACCCGGCGCACCCCGTCCACCAGCGCCAGCGCCTGCGCTATCGGTTCCACATCGTGCACGCGCACGATGTGCGCCCCCTCCTGCGCAGCGAGCACGTTGAACGCCAGTGTCGATTCGAGGATCCCGGGCGCGTCCTGGTCGTACGGCAACCCCATGAGTTCCGCGAGGAAGCCCTTCCGCGATGCTGAGATCAGTACCGGGTACCCCGTCGCTACCAGTCCCGGCAGCCCCGCGAGCATCAGCACGTTATCCTCAGCGACCTTCCCGAAGGCAAAGCCGGGATCGAGCCACGGCGTGACGCCCTGTGCCTCTAGCGTCTGCGCGCGCTCGAGCAGGAACGCATTGATTTCGCTGTTGATGTCCGTGAAGTGCTGATCGACCTCGTAATGGTGCTTGGGCGCCCCGCGCATGTGCATCACGCATGCCGGCAGCTGGAACTCCGCTGCCACCTGCACCATCTCCGGGTTAGTGAAGCCGCTCACGTCGTTCAGCACGTGCACGCCCGCCTCGGCCGCTGCACGCGCCACGGGGGCCGTCCACGTGTCGATGGAGGTCGCGAGGCCCTCGCGCGCTGCCGCTTCGATCACGGGGATCACGCGGTCGATTTCCTCCTGCGCCGAGAGGTCGCGAGCCCCCGCACCCGTGGAGTGTGCGCCGATATCGATGATCTCAGCGCCCTGCTGCGTCAGCTCCATCGCGCGATCCAGCGCCTGCCCTACCCCCACGCGGGAGAAGGCGACGGGGGAGTCATCGGAGACGTTGAGGATACCCATCACGGCGGTATGCAGCGTGCAGTCGATGGTCCGGTCGCGGAGGTGGATCAGCACGTCTGCTCGCTCTCATGTGGTGCCGGCCTCGGCCCCCGTAGATGACTGCGTGACAGTCTATCGGTCGTTGCGGTGGAGCGAGTGATGCCCGTACGCTCGCGAACGATGCCCGACCAGCACCCGGCCCCCGCCCACACCGAGCCGCGCGTGACCTTCGCGCCGGCGCCTGCCGTCACGCCCGACACGGACGAGGCGCCGGTCCGCACGCTGGAGCTCGAGCTCGCGGCCTACCTCGAACTCCCCGCGACACACGTCATCGCCGTCCAGAGCCAGGCCGAGGCGTACCGCGCACTGATCGAGACGGGCCGCGCCGCACTCGGAGATGCCGGCCGCGCGTGCGAGGTCATCGTGCCCGCGCTGCTCGGCGCCCCCCCTGCGACTGCCGCACGCGCACTCGACCTCCCCGTGGTGCCGGCCGAGGTCGATGCGGCCACGGCGACCCTCTCCCCTCGGGGGCTCATGAGCGCACTGGGGGAGCGACCAGCGGTCGTGATCATCTCCCACGCCTTCGGACACCCCGCGCCCGTTGATGAACTCGTGCGGGCGACCCGCGACCGCCCGGTGGTGTTCGTGGAGGACGCCTCGGAGGCGCTCGGTGCGGCGCTGCGTGATGTGCCTGCGGGACGCATGGCGGAGGCGGCGATCATCGCCTTCGCGCCTGGGCGGGTGCTGAGTGGCGGTAGGGAAGGCGCTGGCGCTCTGCTCATCCTGCGCGACACCGCCGAGGCCACACGCATCCGCGATGCCTGCACCCCGCTCGATGAACCGACGGCGCGCGTGGCCCTCGCGGACGGCCACATCGCCGGGGTCGCGTGAGATCGTCCGACAGGATGTCCCACGACAGCCGGCCCGGCCGGGGCCGTCATGAAAGAAAGGCGAGGCCGCGGGTCCCACCGCGAAGGACACGAGCAGGCTGTTGCAGAACCT
>JBJHDC010000115.1:0-3932 GCA_050486345.1 Dehalococcoidia bacterium
CGCGGAGCGCAACCTGCTCGACATCCACGTCCCGGCGGATCGTCCCGCGGCGGCGCCCGTCGTCGCCTTCTTCCACGGCGGCGGCATGATCGGCGGGGCGAAGAATTCCGAGGGCGATCTCATCTATGGCAACGTCGCGAGCTATTTCGCGGGCCACGGCATGATCGGCGTCAACGCCACCTACCGGCTAGCGCCGGCGCATCCCTATCCCGCCGGCGGCGTCGATGTCGGCGCCGCGGTGGCGTGGCTCAGGGCGCATGCCGCCGATTACGGCGGCGATCCGGCGCGCATCTTCGTCATGGGGCATTCCGCGGGCGCGGCGCATGTCGCGACGACGAGCCGAGGTCTTCTTCTTGGGGACGGCCATGGTGGACTCCGGAGGGGGTGACGGACGGGGCCGTCAGAAGAGCTTCTTCAGCGCCTCGAACGCCGGGTGTCCCGTGGTGTCGTCTTCTCGACGATCCTCGAGGAACCTGAGGTTCGGGCAGGAATCGTCGCCGCACGTAACCCGAAGCGGCGCGGCGAGCGCGAAGGCCTCGGAGAGGACATCGTCGGTGTCGAGGACGTCGTCGGTGTAGAAGCCGACGTCGAGGTCCTCCTCGGCGAGCTCCACCTCGGCGGACGGGGCGGTGGAGGGAGCCGGCTTGTAGTGCAGGTGCTCGTCGGTCTCGACCGTGACGTCGATGCCCTGGCCGCACCGGTCGCACGGGCGCTGGACCACGGCGCGCCCGGTGGCGGCGACCACCACGCCGCCCTTCACGCGCTCGATCACCAGCGTGCCCTCGAGCTCCCCCACCTCTCCGTCCAGCGCACGGCCCACCGTCTCGCGGTGATCCTGCGTGGGGTCGAGGCGCAGGGTGTACCCGCGCACGGGGATGTCCTCGATGCTGATGCGCACGCGCTCTCCCGAAAAACGGCGCCGGAAACCCCGCGCGTCTAGCCGCTGTTCCCGTCCACGGCAACCGGGCGGGACGCCCGGGGCTCCGGGCCGCCCGGCCGGGCTCGGCCACATCCGTCCCACCCGACCCTTGACACCCTCCGCAGCCGCGCATAACTACACCGGCGCCGACGCCGCCCCCCATGGCAGCGCCTGCTGACCCGTGGTCGAATTGGCAAGACGTCTGGTTCTGGCCCAGAAGGCTCCAGGTTCGAGTCCTGGCGGGTCAACTCCTCATGCTCCCATCGTCTAGCGGTTAGGACACCGCCCTCTCACGGCGGAGGCAGGGGTTCGATTCCCCTTGGGAGTACCATCCATGAGGCCCCGCACGGCACAGCCGGGCGGGGCCTCTCCGGTTTCGCGAACCTGCACCCGGCGCCGCGCGTCGAGACCCACGCGCGCAGGTTCGCACGGGCCACCGTCTCCGGTTAAGCGCCCCCGCGTCTACGCTCCCATCGTCCAGTGGTCAGGACGCGGCCCTTTCAAGGCTGAGACAGGGGTTCAATTCCCCTTGGGGGCACCACAGCTTCCTCATCCTCCTCCACTGTTCCCGCCCTCGCTCGCGCACATCGTCGCGCGGTTGCCGCCGGGTGGTACGGTCCCTCCTGCATCGACCGCCGAACGAGGGACCGCCATGAAGATCGTTGACGTCACCACAGAGGCCTTCCAGTGGGCCCGCCCAGTCGCCATCCGCAACGGCTTGCACACCTATTCGGACGTCACGCTCATCGTCGTCAATGTGCGGACGGACGAGGGGCTGACGGGCATTGGCTTCGGTGGCGGCAGCGCGCCGGGTCCGAAGCGCATTGAGCTGTTCAGCGACAGCGTCGAGAATTTCACGCCCCTCCTCATCGGGCAGGACCCGATGAATGTCGAGCGGCTCTGGCACGAGATGTGGGTGCCCAAACTCGTGGGACGCCGAGGTCTCACCACCCGTGCCATCAGCGCGCTCGATATCGCGCTCTGGGACCTGCGAGGCAAGATCACCGGGCAGCCGCTGCATCGGTTGCTCGGCGGCTTCCGGGATCGCGTGCCGGCATACATCGCCGGGGGCTACTACGCGGAGGGGAAGGGGCTCAAGGAGCTCGCACAGGAGATGGAGGAGAACCTCCAGCGGGGCGCGCGCGCCATCAAGATGAAGATCGGCGGCGAGAGCATGGCCGTCGATGCCGAACGGGTGCGGGTGGTGCGCGACACCATCGGGCCTGACATCAAGCTGATGGTCGACGCCAACTGCGCCTACCGCGCGCACGAGGCCATCCGCGTTGCGCGGCTCATCGAGCCCTACGATGTGTTCTGGTTCGAGGAGCCCGTGCAGCCGGACGACTACGACGGTCACGCGCGGCTGGCGGCATCGACAATCATCCCCATCGCCACAGGCGAGAACGAGTACACCCGCTACGGCTTCCGAGACCTCATCAGCCACGGCTCCGCCAGCATCCTGAACGCGGACGCCACGGTGCTCGGCGGGATCACCGAGTGGATGAAAGTGGCGGCTCTGACGCAGGCGCATCACCTGGACATCGCTCCGCACGGCCGGCAGGACGTGCACGTCCACCTCGTGGCCGCCGTCCCCAACGGCCTCATCGTCGAGTACTACGATTCGCACTTCGATCCGATGTGGGGGCAGGTCACCACGGAGACGGTCACGATCGATGCGGACGGCTACCTCGCTCCGCCGGACGGGCCGGGGCTGGGCGTCGAGCTGAACTACGATGCACTGAACCGCTACCGCGTGCTGTAGCCGGGCCTGCGGCCTGAGATGCCTGGAGGGAGCGGCGAATGCCAGGCACACGGCTGACCTTTGCGACCTCGACCGGCGCCGCCGTGCCGTCAGCGAGTACCGCTGAGATGCGCGAGGTGATGCGCATCGCGTCTGATCACACCGGCCCCGGACTGTTGCCGATGCTGGAGAATGCCGGTCGTGCGGCCGCGCTCGCAGCATTCGATGTGGTCGCGGGCGGTGCGGAGTCGCTTCGGAGCGCGCTGGTGCTGGTGGGGACGAACTGGCACGCGGCCGCCGCCGTGTGTGCGGCCCGGCACCTGGCGAATCGCGGCGTGGCCGTGCAGGTGGTGTCGATCATGCCGCCGCATGAGTCGGACGGAGCGCTGGGGCAGCAGTTCCTCGCGCTGGCGGAGACCCCGGCTCGCGTCCTGCGCTGGGACGCGGCCTTCGTCGCCACCGACACGGATCTAGTCGTCGAGGGCATCATTGGCGACCGGCTGGAGGGAGCACCGTTCGGTGCGGAGATGGGGCTGGTGCGTGCAGCCGGTCACGCCGCCGAGGGTGGCGTACCGGTGCTGTCCCTCGATGTGCCGTCCGGCCTCGATCCCGCGACCGGGGAGACCCCGGGGTTCGCGGTGCAGGCCACGCGCACGCTCGCGCTGGGGTTACCGAGGCCGGGCCTGCGACCGGAGGTGGCCGGCGAGCTCTGGCTGGCCGACCTCGGCATCCCGCCCGGCGTATACGCGCGGGCGGGGATTGTCGTCACACCTGTCTTTGCGGGTAGCGATCGTGTGCCGCTGACCTACCCGGAACTGGCACGCAACCCTCACTAGCCCTGCACCTGTGGCAGCACCTCCGACGCGAGCAACTCGAGCGTGTCGTAGTCATCGATCGCGAGGTGCTGGAACATGTAGCGGCTGAGGCCTGCTTCCTCGCGACGCCCCAGCTCCTCCACCATCTCGCCGGGTGAGCCGATGAGCCAGCCGCGCTCGCGGAGGCCGTCGAGCACGGCCTCTTCGCCCTCATCCTCCAGCTGCGTGCCAAGGTTCGGCACCGTCTCCGCAACGCGCTTCAGGTGTGCGCTCAGTTCCGCCTCGGTGCGCCCCAGCAGGTATGAGGACATCTGCGAGTGCACGATGGTGGACGGATCGCGTCCAACGACCTCGCAGTGCTCCTCCAGTACCGCCTTCTTCTGCAGGTAGCGTTCCACGTTCACACCGATGGCGTTCCACTCCGTCGCGTACTTCGCGACGATGCGCAGCGTGCGCT
>JBJHDC010000115.1:3942-9515 GCA_050486345.1 Dehalococcoidia bacterium
TTCTCACCGCCGCCGCCGACGATCAGTGGCGGGGGAGACTGCGCGGGTTTCGGGAAGCAGACAGCGTCCTGGAGCTGGTAGTACTCACCCTCGTACGAAACGGGCCCGTCGCCCCAGAGCGCCTTCACGACCTCGATGGACTCTTCAAGGCGGTCCATGCGTTCGCGGATGGGCGGGAAGGGTAGGCCGAACGCTTCGTGCTCTGGCACGTTCCAGCCGGCGCCGAGGCCGAGCACGAAACGTCCACCGGACAGCTGGTCGATCTGCGCGGCCATCCGCGCGACCAACGATGGATGGCGGAAGGTACAGGATGCGACGAGCGGGCCGAAGCGGATGCGCTCCGTCATCTCCGCAGCCATTGTGAACGAGATGAAGGTCTCCAGTGCATCTCGCTCCGTGCGCCCCATCAGTGAGAAGAAGTGGTCAGAGCGCCAGAGGGATTCGAACCCCAGGTCTTCAGTCGCGCGTACCAGGCGTCGCCAGCGGTCCCAGTTCAGGTCCTCTTGACCCTCGATCATCACTCCCATGTGCATGGTGTCCGCCTCTCCAGCGCTCTCGGGGTGCGTTGCGACCCGCTACACCGGGCGATGCTACCACCCTGCACGTCGGTTCTCGGGCAGGGTGGCCATTTGTGGACATAAGTGCAGGTTCGAGGTTGGCGGCAAGGGCCCGAATCCGGTATCGTATTCGTACACGACGTGGCCCCTTCGTCTAGCGGCCAAGGACACCGCCCTCTCAAGGCGGAGATCACGGGTTCGAATCCCGTAGGGGTCACCAACATCTGCGCATCAAGGCCTCCACCGATTCGGTTGGAGGCCTTTCTCGTTTCTCCCGATATCGGTCGATTCTGACATCTTCGGCCAGAATCACCCGCTCCAGCGCCTCGTCACGACTTCGTTACCGCATTCCCGTGCCGTGTTACCCGGGTCGCCATTGTCACCTCGTAGGGTTGATTCGTGATTCGCAAGGGAGGCAATCATGGCTCACGACCCGCACCATCACGACAGTTCAGGCGCAGGGTTTGCTGGCGGCTTCATAGGATCGATGATGGGAATGATCATGCTCATCCTCATCGCGCTGGTGATCGTCATCGCCGCGTTCGCATGGCGACCGTGGACCACCGGGGGCGGCACGACGGACCCGGTACCGGGCAACGGTGACGGTGGGAATGGCAACGGCAACGGCGAGGAGTCCTCGTGGTATTACCAGCAGCCGGGCTTCTATCTCATCGCCTAACGTGAAGCTGGTACGCGCAGCCCGTACGTTGGTTGCGAGGTTAAGGTGGCACGGCGGTAGCTACCGGTAGTTGCCGTTCAGACACGACGAGGGGGTGCCGGATCAACCGGCATCCCCTCGTCGATCGTCAGTGCCTTCTACCTGAGGCTACCCGCCGGAGAGGTCCATCTCGCGCAGGTCGTCGGCGATGATCAACTTCGGCTCGGTGCGCTCCTGCACGTACTCGGCGGTCACGCCCGGCGCCAGCTCGCGGAGCACGAGGCCGTCCGGGGTGACCTCGATGTGGGCGAGGTCCGTCACGATGCGCGTGACGCAGTTCTTTGCCGTCAGCGGATAGTTGCACTCGTTGAGGATCTTCGGCTCACCGTCGCGGGTTACGTGCTCCATGGCCACGATGAGCTCCGGCACGTTGGTGCAGAGATCCATCGCCCCGCCCATGCCGCCGGCCGCCATATACGGCGCCCACCAGTTGGCCAGGTCACCGCCCGCCGACACTTGCAGGCCGCCGAGGATTACGACGTCCAGGTGTCCGCCCCGTGCCATGGTGAACGCTGCGATGCTGTCGAAGACCGACGCGCCGGGGAGTGCGGTGACCGCCTGACCGACTGCGTTGTAGAGGTGCCACTGGTACTCGTCCTCGGACGGCTCCGGGCCGTAGCCGAGGAAACCGTTCTCCGCGTGCAGCGTGACGCCACTCTCGGGCGAGATGAAGTTGGCAACGTGGACGGGGATGCCCATACCCAGGTTCACGTACTGCCCCGGCTTCAGCATCTGCGCCACGCGCAACGCTACCAGTTCCTGCGTGAGCCCGACGCGGTCCGGGTCCTCCGGCCGGGGACGGCGCTGCCGGCGGACGCGCTCATCCTCGATCATCACCGAGCCGATCGCCTGATCGTGGAGCACGACGCGATCGACGTAGATGCCGGGGATGGTTACCGCTTCCGGCGCGATCTCGCCGACAGGGACGATTTCATCGACCTCGGCGATTGTGATCTTGCTGGCAGCGGCGATGGCGGGGTGGAAGTTCAGCGTGGAGCCGATGCCGCTGATGTTGCCGGCCTCGTCCGCCCGGTGCGCGCGGATGAAGCCGAAGTCCGGCTGCAGCGCGGTCTCCAGGATGTACTCGCGGCCATCGATGGTGCGGCGTTCCTTGCCGTCGGCCACCACGGTGTGGACGCCCACGGGGGAATAGAAGGCGGGAATGCCGGCAGCACCGGCCCGCAGCCGCTCCGTAAAGATGCCCTGCGGCGAGGGCTCGAACTCCATCTCACCGCTCTGGATCTGCTCCTCGTGGGCGTTCGCGCGCCGGTAGACAGAGGCGCCGAACGCGGCGATGAGCTTCTTCACCTGGTGCTGCTCGGCCAGCGGCGGGTGGGGGAAGCCATTCGAGACGATCGTGAGATCGGTCACCTCGGGCCGCTGCGCCAGCGCATCGAGGACGGTGACGGGGCGGTTCTGCACCGGCCCGAAGCCTCCGACGGCGATCAGCGCGCCGCTCGGGATATCCGCCACCGCCTCGAGCGCAGAATCGTGTCGGGTCTTGCCGGCCAGCATTGCCATACGTTCCTCCGGTCTGCGGCAGCTCAAAGATGACGACGTCCGCGCAGCATCGCACGCCTCGCGCGGCGCGATCCATCTCGGACGTGGTTCCCGGGAGGAGCAGTATACGCGGGAAGCGCGCAGGGAGGTCACCGGATGATGCCCGGGTAGCGTTCATCCGCCTGGGACGACTCCACGTCGGTAATGTTGATTCAGATTTGTCTAGCGCGATTGCTCTGTGGCACACTTGTCTAGTCATTGTATTTCATATGTGGTGTCTGGACTGCACAGAGGTGCGCAAGCTGGGCTACACGAGGTGTCTCATATGTCTCACGCTCTTCTGCGACTCTCGCGAGTCGCGCTGGCGGCGCTTGTCGCCGTCCTCGTACTCAGCACCGTCGTCTGGGTACGCCCACCTGCGAGTGCAGACGATCACTGTCAGGTAACTCCCGCGACCACAGGCGACTTGAGATCCGCGATCACATCCGGTACGGAAACGGTGATCTGCCTGGACTCCGGAACAACGTACGACCTGGGTACAGGCACGCTGAACATCAACCGCGCCGGGATCACGATCGATGGTCAGGGTGCGACGATCGATGCTAGAGACATCAGTGGCGGTTACGGAGTGCTCTGGAACGCAGACGGTGTCACCGTTGAGAATCTAACGCTGCTCGGGCCCACCAGTGGCTCGACCGGTTTCGGATTCAAGATCGAGGCACCCGTCAACGCTGTGGATCCGATCTCGGATGTGACCCTCAGGGACGTTACCGTCACGGGCTCAGCCCGCAGTGAAATCGATCTGAACTTCGTGACGAACGCGCTGCTCGAGAATGTCACCGTTGACGGAGCGAACACTGCTGGCGTTGGTATCGGGATGATCAGCGCGACGAACATCACACTGACAAACGTCACCACCATGGGCAACGACTGGGGTGGCGTAGCCTACTTTACAAACGCAAGTGGCGTTTCGCCCCACGCGCCCCCAGGCAGTGGCCTCGTCATCACTAACCTCCAGATGGACGAGGACATCACGCTCTACGGGCAGGGTGTCGATGGCGGTGCGATCCCGGGACTGGATGCACCACAGCTTACGCACACCGTGCGCAACCCGGATCACCGCGACGGGGCTGATGGGCTAGGAGACCAGTTCACGTTCTATCGGGAATCCGAATCCGAGGCGGTCACCTTCGCCCTCGCGCTCCCTCAGTCACAGGCCTCAACCGTACGAGTTGGCATCGATGGCGACTTCCTCGTCCACAACGGCATGACGATCCAGGCAGCGGTCGACGCCGCCGAGGTCGGAGATACGATCGAGGTCGATGCGGGAACGTACGGGCCAGTTCAAACCAGTTTCGGTGGTCCTGCTGATATCACCATTCAGGCAGCCGTGGGAGTCACGGCCATTATCACCGGTGCGGCAACTCCCCCGAATCGCATGGTCGACCTCCGCGCGGACGGAACCACGTTTAGCGGATTCACCTTGAGTGCCCCGGTTGATCACGTTGCGATCTCGATGTCTGGTCAGGGCCTGACGGTCACTGACAATACGGTGATCGCCGGGCTGACCGGCATCCAGACGACCACCCAGTATCCGACGGGGAACTCGCTGATCCAGGGCAACGTGGTGACCGGGACGAATGTAGGTGTCAGTCTCCAGAACACTGGTAACACAGTTACTGGCAACTCCTTCGACGTTGCAGTGGAGGCCCTCGGCGTGAGCGCCGCCGGCAACACCATCTCCGGAAATGTCTTCCTCGTGGACGAGGGGGGCGATCTCGCGGCCGCCTACGGCGGCGTCACCGTTGATGCAACGGACAACTGGTGGGGAAGCATCGATGGCCCGGACGCGGGCGCGATCACGGGTGATGTGATCACGGACCCATTCCTGACACCGGCAATCGCCGAGGTTTCAGCCCCCGCGACGGTGCCATTCGCGACGACATCGATCACCCCGGTGGTGACTCTGGTGAACGATATCGGTGTCTCCGTCGAGGTGTCCGCCAACGCTAACGCGCTGGTGGTCGGTGCGAATCAGATCACGGTGACGGCGACCTTGACTGTACTGGGTGCAGCGGTCGCTTCGGATATAGAGACCGTTACCGTCACCCGACTTGAGGAGGAAGTGGACGAGCCGCCACCTCCGCCACCTCCGCCACCACCGCCACCACCACCGCCACCGGTTCAGCAGGACCCCAGCGGCGTGACGGTGGAGCTGGAGAATGTGACGACGTCCTCGATCGCGGCGGGCACGTCCACGCAGGCGACTACCACCGCGGACGATGGTTCCAGCCTCAACGTGAGCATCCCGGCCGGGGCGCTGCCGCCGGGCCTGCCGGCCGGATCCCAGCTGCAGGTCGCGGCGATCGGGAACCCGGATGAGGTCTTCGCGGGGGCGCCGCCGCCTGATGGTGCGGATATCGTTGCGCCGTTCGTCGTGAACATCGTGGATTCGAACGGGAACCCGCTCACGGGTGAGTTCCTGCAGCCGGTCACGCTCACGTTCACACTGCCGGCGGACGTGGTGCCGGACGACATCCTGCTGCTGGATGACGGCCGCATCGTGCTCAAGGTCACGGCGGTCAAGGGCAGCCGGATCGAGACGACGGTCGAGGTCGGCGGGGAGCTCTCCAACAACAAGGGGATCAACCGCCAGGGTGGTGGTTTGTCCGCTCCGGCGATCACCGACAAGGACCGCGAGGACATCCGCCTGGCCGCCGAGCTGGAGGTGGATTACTTGGCCGTGTCCTTCCCGCGTTCCGCCCAGGACCTTCACCTGGCCCGCAGCCTGCTGAAGG
>JBJHDC010000116.1:0-9480 GCA_050486345.1 Dehalococcoidia bacterium
AGCGAGGGTGACCGCGCCCAGCGCCACGACGATCAGGATCACGACGGGCAGCCCGCCGAACCCTCCCCTGCGGAGACCACCGCTCCCGGTAGGTCGATTGCCCCGGCGACCCCGCTGACGTCTCCGACGCTGATGGCGGTTCACTAGCGTCTCACCATTGGGTCACGGTCTGGTGCCCGGGTTCGCCACCACGTCCACCAGCTCCTCGTCCAGGAGTGCAGAGAGTTCATTCCATCCGCCCCGCGCGGACTCGAGGGCATCCGAAAAAGCGGTGAGTAACTCAGCCGGGATGCACACGCCACCACCAGCGCGGTAACGCTCGCGTTCCTCGATGGTCGGTCCGGCAGCCCCCATCCCGGGGAGTGCGAGGGCATCACGGACCAGGTCGCGTGCCTGCCACTCAAACAGGGACTCTGCATCACGTAGTCCGAACACCCAGAGCGCCGCAACCTCGGACGGCTCAGGCGGTGACCCCTCGCCCTCAATCGCCGCGCTCCACATGCCACTCACGCACGGCGCGAGGCCACGCATGATGAAGGCCATGTGCGCAGGCGATGCAGCAAACGGCTCCAGTGCATCGCGGTTCTCCAGCCACGCCATCGTCGCGAGGGCACGAGGGGACCGCCCCACGATCACCTGCTGCGCACCAGCCGCCTCCCGCAGCGCGTGCGCGAGGGAGACCGCGTGGTCGACAGCGCCCGGGTCAGCGTCCTCGCGCAGCGATGCGCAGATCACGTGCACGACACCGGTCATCGGCTCGCTCCGTTCGCCGTGGCTGCCTAGCGGCGCGGCGGATGCGCGGGTGGAACGTGGAGGCGGTACTGCTCTCGTGCGGCCGTTCGCTCGGATGCGGAGGCGTCCTCGGGGCGGCGGTGTTCCGCCACCAGCCCGCCTTCACCCTCTGCCAGCAGGACGCCATCGGACATCTCCAGCACGCGGTCAGCGTGCTGCATGACGAAGGGATCGTGCGTAGCGGTCACCACAGTGACGCCCTGAGCGGTCACCTCGCGCAGCATCTGGAAGATCTGTGCGCCGGTGGTGGAATCGAGTTCCCCCGTCGGCTCGTCCGCAATCAGCAGCGGCGGTTCATTCGCCAGGGCCCGCGCCACCGCGACGCGTTGCTGCTCGCCACCGGAGAGCTCGTACGGTCTGTGGTCCGCGCGATCAGTCAGCCCCACCTGGCGCAGTAGCTCCCGAGTTCGCTCGCCCCGCTCACGGATCCCGGCCCCGGCGATGCGCAGCGCCAGCTCCACATTCTCCTCGGCGGATAACAGCGGCAGGAGGCCGAACGACTGGAAGACGAAGCCCACCGAGTGACGGCGGAACTCGGTCATCTCCGCCTCCGTGAACGCGCTGATCTCCTGTCCATCCACCAGCACCGCGCCGGTATCCGGCCGGTCCAACCCGGCGATGATGTTGAGGAGCGTGGTCTTCCCGGATCCCGATCGACCGACGATCGCCAGGAACTCGCCACGCTGGACATCGAGCGACACCTCGCGGACTGCGGTGACCGAGGTGCCACCGGAATGAAAGGTGCGGCTCACATCGCGCACCTCGATCATCGTGTCGCTGCTCCGCGGCTGAGTCATGATCGCCCGCCGTTCTCATCGCTCGATCCGTCGCGCCGAGGACGCTCCGGCCCTGCGAGCTCCGAACGCACCTCGACGTGATCCCCCGCCATGTGCACACGGGCGCGCGCACCAATCTCCAGCTCTTCGAGGTATTCGCGCGGGATCTGCAGCCGGCCACTGCGGTCCACGACGGCAAACTCCTCCAGCGTCTCCCCGGGTCCTCGGGCGTACTGCATGCGACGAATGATCTCCGTACTGGTGCGCCCGTCGCGCATGGCCACCACGCGGTCCACGCGCTGGGTGATCGCGCGATCATGCGTGACGATGACCACGGTGACACCGGTCTCCTCATTCAGACGCCGCAGCAGCGCGAAGACCTCGTTCGAGGTGGTGCTGTCGAGCTCTCCCGTCGGTTCGTCCGCCAGCAGCAGCGGCGGATCGTTTGAGAGCGCGACCGCGATGGCGACCCGCTGCTGCTCGCCGCCGGAGAGCTCCTGCGGGCGGCGCTTGCCCTTGTCGCTCAGTCCCATCTGCTCCAGGAGCCAGCGAGCGCGCTCGGCCGCATCGCGGCGGCTCCGACCTTCCAGGATCATCGGCACCTCCGCGTTCTGTTGAGCGGTGAGGTACGGAATCAGGTTGCGGCCGGTCTGCTGCCAGATGAAGCCGACCTCGGCGCGGCGGTAGCTCACCAGGTCGTCATCGGTCGCGGTCAGCAGATCACGCTCGCCCACGGTCACGCGACCGGCGGATGGCTGGTCGAGGCCCGCGAGGATGTTGAGCAGCGTCGACTTGCCGGATCCGGAGGCACCGACGATCGCCATCATCTCCCCGCGCTGCACGCGAAGATCGAGGCCTCGGAGCGCCACGACCTCAAGCTCGTCCGTCTTGTAGATCTTGAACAGGTCTTCGCAGTGGATATACGGCGGCTCAGGCGGTGACACCGTCGACCGCGCGGTTCGATGCTGCTGGTAGGGCAGGGTCATCGTTATACATCCCCGATCCGGAGCGCTCGATGCACGGCCAGGCGCAGATAGAGTGCGACCACCGCGGCAATGGTAATCACGAACACTGTACCGAGGATCCCCCACACCACCACCACCTCCGCCCACGACACCTGCTGGACGAAGGGCGGCAGCACCGCGCTCCCGGTTTCATCGGTAGCCAGGAAATCCATCATCAGGTTGCCCACGCGGAGGCCCACCAGCGTGCCCAGGCCCATCCCGGCCACGATGATCAACAGGTGCTCGAAGATCACCACCGAGAACACCTGCAGGCGGGAGAGCCCCAGCGTGCGCAAAATCGCGAACTCCAGTCCACGCTGCTGGGCGGTGAGGTACGAATAGACCACGAAGCCGATCGCGGAAAGCAGCAGCACCGCTCCGAACGCGATCGCCAGAATCCCCGCCCAGCCCGCGGCGATGAGCGGATCCTCCTGCTGCTCACGCAGCACCTCCTCACGCAGCACCAGCACGCGCGGCTCCAGCGGCTCGAGCGCAGCGCTCGTGGCCTGCGGATCGTCACTCGAGATCCACGCTTCGCCGAATCGCACCGCCCGGTCTGGCAGGGCGGCATTGGCATCCGTGATGAAGCGTGAGAGGTTCCCGATGATCACCCCGCGACCATTCACGTCGAACGTGGGGAAGTAGTCGATGGTGCCCGCGACCCGTGAATAGACATAACGGCTACCGACGGACACAGCAATCTCATCGCCGACGCTGACGTTGAGGCGGGTGAGGACGTCGCTGCTGGCGTAGACCGTGGCGAGTTCACCGTCCGTTCGCACGCGCACCCCGCGCATCCCGGGCCCGAAGCCGGTGTCCTGCCACTCGTAGCGCATCGCGCCGTCCGTGCCGGGGGGCGCATCGGGGGCGACGCGGAACTGATCGCTCACCGGGGTCTGCAGAACACCCTGCGCGACCTCAAAGGTGTCGGTCGAGAACCCCGTCAGGGGCGTCGCATTGGACCAGGCTGCCGGGCTGTCGAGGATCGCCGTGGGCGCCTCCGTGCTGGGCGCTCCGGTCGTGACCAGCGCCGGGCCAATGTGCACGACGCCTTGCTGGCGTGCCACCTGCCCCTGCGGCGCGAAGTAGACCCCCGTGAGCTGCAGGGGCGGCACCAGTTCTGGCGAAGGTCCGCGTCCACCAAGGCGGCTTGCCGGCGCATCCAGGTCCGCAGTGTAGAACTGCCACGTCCCGCCCAGCTCATCCCGCGGCTCTGCGGCGTGCAGCGATCGAGGTACGACCTGGCCGATCGCATCCTCGATCACATAGCCGGCTACCACCCGCCCGCGGATCTCCGGGAACCGCAGCCAGATCCCCAGCTGCCGCGTGCCATCGGGCAGCACAACACCTTCGTAGGTCGTGCTGTTGGCTGCGAGGTTGTCGAGGAACTCCTGGAGTGGGATGCCCGCGAAGTCTGAGCGCACGTGGGCCACCGCACCGAACGTCTCCGGCTCAATACCTAGCACGGTGACATCAGTGCCGTTGGGACCAACGGTGGCGCGGCTCGCCTCCCGGAATACCGGAGAGACCGTGTCAGCGGGCAACTCGTGTAGGTACGCGAGGAAGGCCTCGTCGCCCCGGATCTCCGTCGAGCGAATGTCGGCCACGCGAACGTCAGCGCCCGCGGCGTACGACGCGCGGTCTTCGTACGACTGTGCGAGGGTCGCCGAGAACGTCGCACCGAACATCCCGACGCCCGTGGCGAACATGAGAAGCAGGATCAGCCGCGTGTAGTGCGTGGGGTTGCGGACGACTCCCCTCATCCCCACCAGCACGGCGACGCTACGCGTCTGCTCGAGGAACCACGCAACGGACACAAGGACCAGCGGGAACAGACGCAGGAAGACGATGCCCACCGTGACCATGAACACGGCCGGCGTGGCGAGCAGGAACGGGTCCGCCTGCGTCTCGCCGAACAGACCTTCCGTGAATAGCTGGTCCTGTCGCGAGAGGCGCCAGAACACCAGCGCGAGCACCAGCACTAGCGCTACGTCCAGGTAGTAGCGCAGGAAGATGGGCGTCGGCTTCGGTCGTGCGCTGCTGCGTTTGAACTCCACCACCGTCGTCCGAGTCGAACGCCACGCCGGGAGCATCAGCGCGAGGAACGCCAGCAGCGCGCCCCCCGCCGCCAGCAGGTAGGCCATCGTGCCGATGTGCACCTCCAGCGGGCCACCGCCGGACAGGTCCGAGAACGCCGGCGTGGGACCGAGCGCCGAGATCACCGCCGCCGCCAGCGGCGGCCCTGCCAGGATGGCCAGCACGGCAAGAATGCCGCCCTCCACCGCATACTGCGCGAGCAGCTGCCCGGTAGTCGCGCCCCGACTCCTCAGCGTGGCGATCTCGGCGGACTGCCGCTCCACCAGCATGGTCCCGACCATCACGAGGTAGTACGCGACGATGCCGCCGATCTGCAGCAGCAGCACGAAGAGCGGGATCCGGGTGAAGAAGAGCTTTTCATCAAAGCTGCGGAGCGTCGGTTCAAGTTCGCTGCGCACGGTCGTGCGGGGCTCCGTGGCATCGAGCGCTGGCCGCAGCCCCGCCAGGCCACCGGCAATCGTGGTCGCGTTGCGCGCATCGATGGCGTCCAGGTTGACGGCGTAGAGATGCTCGTACTCGCCGGACAGCGTGGGGATGCGGTCGAGTACCGCGCCGAAGAACGTCTCCTCGGGGATGGCCAGCAGGTACGTCTCCCACGTCCGCTCCCGCGCCTCGAACAGTTCAGCACGGCGGCCCCAGTAGCGCGCCTCCTCGTCCAGCACGCGCCCCGTGCCGACGATCTCGACAAGCACCGGAGCAGCATCCTCATCCCAGAACGGATGCAGGTCGAACTGGTCTCCGACAGCGAACCCGAGTCGCTCCGCAGTGTCATGCGCCATCAGCACGGCGATCGGGCCGTCGGCTCCCGCCGGCATCGGCTCCGGGAACTCGCCGGTGACGATCTCGATGTGCTCTGTGAAGTCGGTGCGGAAGAAGAGGTTCGAGCGTGGACGGTTCGTGTTCGCGCGGTCGACCTCGGCGCCCGGCGCAGTGGGGAAGAACGTTGCGGTGGAACCCTGGCGCGTGGACGGTCCGTACGCGGGGCCAAGGGATCGGGCTACGGCAGCGTTCTTGCGGTCCGTGCTGGCCGCATAGCTGCTGGGTGACACAGTCATCGAGCTCTGCGTGACGCTCAGGTCGAGGAGGCGATCTTCACGGATCGTGATGGCATGTTGCAGCCCCAGGTCGCGGATCGCATCGGAGTAAATGGCCGTTGCCGAAAGGATCGCGGCGGCGACCAGCGTGCCAACGACCACGCTGGAGAGCAGGCGCCAGTTCCCCAGCATGCGCCGCACCGCAAGTACCGGCAGTGATCGATAACGCCCCATGAAGCGGCATCATACGTGGTCAGGCCAGCCGGGGTACGTGCCGCGTGCCACACGTCGATGCGGCAGCGTGCCGGGGTCGTGGCGGTGGAGGGGTACCCTCGGGCTATACTGCTCACGTGACAACAACGACCGCCAAACCCGACACGGCGACCGATGCCGAAACGCAGGGCGAGGAGCGCGAGCCGCTGCTCGTGATCCTCGATTCCCACGGCATCATGTTCCGCTCCTACTATGCCCTGCGCGATGTCCTCACCACGCGCCGCACCGGCGAACCGGTCGCAGCCGTGTTCGGATTCGCAAACAGCCTGCTCACCGTCTTCAACGAGCTCAAGCCTACGCACGTCATCGCCGCCTGGGACGCCAGCGAGCACACCTTCCGCAACGAGCGCGATGAGCGCTACAAGGCGCACCGCGAGGCGACACCGGAAGACCTGGTGCCGCAGTTCGATCGGGTGCGTGAACTCCTGGACGCCTTCCGCATCCCGGTGATGGCGCAGGAGGGATACGAGGCAGACGACGTTCTGGGCACGCTGGCCGATATGGCCACGGATGCGGGCGTGCAAGTCGTGATCGTGACGCTGGACAACGACATTGTGCAGCTCGTGCGTCCCGGCGTGCGCGTGTACATGTACCGCCCCTACCAGAAGGATTACATCCTCTACGACGTCGACAAGGTCCACGAGCGCTTCGGCTTCGCGCCGCGCCGCATTATCGACTACAAGGCGTTGGTCGGTGACACGTCGGACAACATCCCCGGCGTGAAGGGAATCGGCGAGAAGGGCGCGAAGGCGCTCATCGATCGCTTTGAGACCATCGAGGAGATGATCGAGCACATCGAGGAGATCGAGCCCAAGCGCCTGCGCACCGCGCTCGAGCAGGGCGTCGATGACGCCATGCTGTCGCGCGAGCTCGCGACGATCGTGTGTGACGTCCCGGACGTCGAGCTCAACCTCGATGCCGCGCTGCTCCGTGACTACGACAAGCAGGCTGTCATCGACCTGTTCCAGGAGCTGGAGTTCCGCACTCTGATCACGCGGCTGCCGGACGCCAACGACCCTGAGACTCCCGACCCGGCGGGCGAGGGAGCGGTCGCGCCCGGAACCGTTGAGGGTTCTTACAGCGTCATCACTGACCGCGCGGCCCTCGATGCGCTGGTCGCAGAGGTGCGCGCCTCGGGACGCTTCGCGTTCGAGGTCGTCGCGGATGACACGCACCCCACCTGGGCGGCAGACGCCGCCGTCGGTATCGCGATCAGCCCGACGCCAGAGCGCGCGGCATACATCCCCTTCGGCCACACGGATGCCGATGGCGGCGCTCGACAGGGCCGCCTGATGGACGATGACGCTGAACCACCGCGTCCCGGCCAGCTCTCCCGCGACGAAGTGATCGAGGCATTACGATCCATCCTCGAAGACCCCGAGGTCGAGCGCATCGCGCACGATGGCAAGTACCAGATGCTCGCCCTCGGCGCGCGCGAGGACGGCGTCTGGCCCGTGCCGGTGGACTTCGACACCCAGGTCGCCGCCTACCTGCTGGGTGACACGAACATGTCCCTCCAGCGCATGGCGTTCAGCCGCACCGGCCTCGAATCGATCGACCCCAAGACCTTCCTCGGCAGCGGCAGCAAGGCGATTCCGTTCTCGCGCGCGCCCATCGAGGACGTTGCGAAGTACGCGGCGACGAACGTGGACCTCGTCGTCCGGTCGGTGGAGCCGCTACGCACGGAGCTCGAGGAGAGCAAGCTCACGGAGATCTTCGAGGAGATCGACCTGCCACACGTCCCGGTGCTCGCGCGCATGGAGCGCTTCGGCGTCGCACTCGATCGTGACGTGCTCGCCGACCTCAATACCGATCTCAAGGAGCGTATCGCCGCGACCGAACAGGCCGTCTACGATGCCGTGGGGCACGAGATTAAGATCGGCTCCCCACAGGAACTCTCCCACGTGCTCTTCGAGGAGCTCGGTCTCCCCCACACTCGCAAGACGAAGACCGGCTACACCACGGACGCCGACGCGCTGGAGCCGCTCCGCCTGGTGCACCCGGTGGTGGATGCGATCCTCGAGTGGCGCGAGCTGACGAAGATCAAATCGACCTACGTGGACACGCTTCCGCAACAGGTGAACCCGCGCACCAACCGCGTACACACCGTGTACAACCAGGTCACCGCAGCCACGGGCCGGCTCTCCTCGAATCACCCCAACCTCCAGAACATCCCCGTGCGCACCGAGGTCGGTCGGCTGGTGCGTCGCGCCTTCGTCGCCCGCGATTGCGGCGATGACCCGGTGTTCCTCGCGATCGACTATTCGCAGATCGAGCTCCGCATCCTCGCGCACCTCAGCGGCGATGCCGAGCTCCGTCAGGCATTCAAGGACGGCAAGGACATCCACCGCGCTACTGCCGCGACGGTGTTCAAGAAGCCGGAGTCCGAGGTCAACGCGGAGGACCGCCGCCGCGCGAAGGTATTCAACTTCGGAGTCCTCTACGGCCTCACCGCCTTCGGCATGTCGACCCGCGAGGGGATCCCCCGTGACGAGGCCGAGGCGTTCATCTCCGCCTACTTCGAGGCCTTCCCCAGCGTGCAGGAATGGCGCGAGCGGACGGTGACCGAGGCGCGTGATCGCGGGTACGCCGTCACGCTGAGCGGTCGCCGCCGGTATGTCCCCGACCTGCGCTCCAGCAACCGCAACCTCCGCCAGGCCGGCGAGCGCGTGGCCATCAACATGCCGGTTCAGGGGACGGCCGCGGACATCATCAAGATCGCCATGAACCGCATCGACCCGGAGCTGGAGGCGCGCCGCGCCAAGGGCGCGAAGGCCCGCATGATCCTGCAGGTGCACGACGAGCTCATCTTCGAACTCCCGCGCGAGGAGCTGGACGACGTGCGCGAAATCGCCGACCGGCTGATGCCATCGCTGGATCTCGCGGTACCGCTGGACCTCGAGGCGAAGGTCGGCGTCAGCTGGGGCGAGCTCGAGTAGCGCGCAGTGCCGGAGCTCCCTGAAGTCGAAACCATCCGCCGTGATCTGGTGCCGCTACTGGTCGGCCGCACGATCACCTGCGTGCAGATCCACGCCGGCGCGGAACGCCTCGCGGTCACCGATCCGCCCCGTGAATTGGAGCGCCAGCTGGCAGGCCGGCGTGTGGTCGAGCTCGGACGGCACGGCAAGTACCTGCTCGCCCACCTCGACGATGAGCGCACATGGGTCATCCATCTCCGCATGACCGGCTCCCTCGTACACACCACCACCGATGCGCCACCGCACCGCTTCGAGCGCGCGCGCCTGGATCTCGATGACGGCGCCACGCTGCGATTCAACGACATGCGCAAGTTCGGCACCTGGCACCTGGTCTTCGAGGAGCACGAGGCGTGGGCGCAGAGCGGCCCGGACGCGCTCTCCCCGGAGTTCAACGATCGCTGGCTGATCGAGCGATTGAACGGGCGCAATGCCCCGGTGAAGGCGCTGCTGCTGGACCAGCGCATCGCATCTGGCATCGGCAATGTCTACAAGTCCGAGCTGCTGTTCCTCAGGGGCTCGCACCCCT
>JBJHDC010000117.1:0-9391 GCA_050486345.1 Dehalococcoidia bacterium
GCCTTGAGCCCACTCCGCTTCCCCCTCTCCCGCGAAGTGGGAGAGGGGGCCGGGGGGTGAGGGTCCGCCGCGGCGGGGGGTGAGGATTTGCCTACACCCGATCCGCCGGAATCACCCCCAGCTTGCCCGCGCGATAGTCCGCGAACGCTTGCTGGAGCTCGTGCTCATCGTTCATCACGAACGGTCCGTACCACGCCACCGGTTCACCGATGGGCTGGCCACCGAGGATCAGCAGGTCGAGGTTCGGGCTGCGGCTCTCCTGATCGCGGTCCGCCGTCGCCGTAATCGCCCCACCCGGGCCGTACAGCACCAGCTGCCCGCTCTCCGCCTTCACCGCCTCCGGGCCGAACGTCCCCTTGCCGTTGAGCACATACGCCAGCGCGTTGAAATCCTCACGCCACGGCAGGTGCAGCCGCGCATCCGGCTGCAGCGTCACGTGCATCATCACAATCGGCGTGCGCGTTGACCCCGGCCCCGCGTGACCATCGAGGTCCCCCGCAATCAGCCGGATCAGCGCCCCACCGTCCGAGGACGTGAGCAGCCCCACCTCCCCGGCGCGCAGGTCCTGGTAGCGCGGCGCCAGGAACTTGCTGGAGGCCGGCAGGTTCACCCACAGCTGGAAGCCGTGGAACAGTCCGCCTGTGACCACCAGCTCCTCCGGCGGCTTCTCAATGTGCAGCAGGCCTGAGCCGGCGGTCATCCATTGCGTGTCGCCATTCGTGATCAGCCCGCCGCCACCGTGCGAATCCTGGTGCTCGAAGGCGCCATCGATGATGTATGTCACGGTCTCAAACCCGCGGTGCGGGTGCCACGGTGTGCCCTTCGGCTCACCCGGCGCGTACTCCACCTCTCCCATCTGGTCGAGGTGAATGAACGGGTCCAGGTCCTTCAGGTTCACGCCCTGGAACGCCCGACGGACGGGAAATCCCTCGCCCTCGAAGCCGCGCGGCGCGGTGGTGACAGAGCGGACAGCCCGCTCCACCACGCCCTCGCCCGGCTCGGCCACACGAGGCAGGGTCAGGGTGTTCTCTACAGTGATTGCGGGCATCGGAAGCTCCTTCATCATCTCTTGGCTGAGCCTCATACTAATATTTCGTAAGTAACTTGTCAACCGGGCGATCCGTCGCTGCTCTCCGCGCTCGACTCCCGCTCTCTGATCCCCTCCCCCGCTTGCGGGGGAGGGTTGGGGTGGGGGTTCCGGCAGCGAACCCAAAGCCCCCTCCGCCTCGCTCTCGGACCTCTCTGCCTCCTCCCCGACGCGCGCACGGCCCCGCGCCCCGCTCCCATCCCGAGAGGGCGCAAGACCTTGCGCCCTCTTCCTTCTGCCTCCCCTCTCCTCGAAGGAGGAGATGGGCCGGGGGGTTAGGTTCTCCCCCTTGACAGCTTCCTCGCCCGTCGCATATAACTAAATAGTTCTGAAACAGATAGGTTATGAACATGCCCGCTGTCACCGCCGCTCCACATGACGCCCGGCTCGATGACACCCTCGACGCCACCTTCGCGGCGCTCGCCGACCCCACGCGACGTGCGATCCTCGCGCGCCTCACATCGGGCGAGGCATCCGTCGCGGAGCTCGCTGAGCCATTCGCCATGAGCCAGCCCGCCGTCTCCAAGCATCTGAAGGTGCTGGAACGCGCCGGCCTCGTCTCTCGTCACCGACAGGCCCAGCGCCGCATGTGCCGCCTGGAGGCCGCACCCATGGCCGAGGCCGAACGGTACCTCGAGGCCTACCGCCAGCACTGGGAGGCCGCATACCAGCGCTTGGACGCCCTGCTCGCTGAGCTACAGGAACACACGGGCGGGGAGGGAGACGTCGCGCCGGCCAATCCGTAGCCCCTCCCCGCCGCACCACCCGCAACCAGATCACTCGAATGGAGCCGACCATGACCTCGCCCGCATCCGTCACCGTGACCACCCCATCAGCCACCGTCGTTGAGGTCACGCGGGTCTTCGATGCCCCCGCCCAGCTCGTCTGGGACGCGCACACGAAGGTGGAACTCGTCCGCCGCTGGATGACTGGCTACGAAGGCTGGTCCATGCCCGTCTGCGACATGGACCTCCGCGTGGGCGGCGCTTACCGCTACGAGTGGTCGCACCCCACCGAGCAAGACTTCGCCTTCACCGGCACCTTCGTCGAGATCGAGGAACCCCACCGCCTCGTCACGATCGAGCGCTTCGAGGGCGCCGACGGTGAGGCACGGAACACCATGACCCTCGTCGAGGAGCACGGCCGAACCACCCTCACCATGCACATGGACTTTGGCACCCAGGAGGCACGCGACGTCGCCATCAGCACTGGCATGACCGACGGCATGGCCTACACCTACGACCTCCTCGAAGCCGTACTCGCATCCATGTAATTTCCATCCCTTCCGCCTCCCCCTCTCCTCCCCCACGCGCGTAGCGCGCACTGAAGGGAATAGGAGGAGAGGGGGCCGGGGGGTGAGGTCCGGAGCCACCGATGACCACACCAACAACCACCGCCACCACCCCGTCTGACCGTGAACTCGTTGTCACGCGCACCTTCGAGGCCCCGCGCGACCTCGTCTTCGCCGCCTTCACCCAGCCAGACCTCATCCGGCGCTGGCAGTACGGCCCGGACGGCTGGTCCATGCCCGTCTGCGAGGTCGACCCCCGCCCCGGCGGCGCCTACCGCTTCGAATGGGAGCACGCCGAGCGCGGAGAGCGCATGGGTGCCGGCGGTACCTTCCTCGAGGTCATCGCCCCGGAGCATCTCGTCTACACGGAACACTTCGACGAAGCCTGGTACACCGGCGAATGCCTCGTCACCGTCACCTTCGAGGAAGTCGACGCGGGAACCTTCGTGACCATGAACATGCGCTACGAATCCCAGACCGCACGAGACATGGCCATCGAATCCCACGCCGCCGACGGCGTCTCAGACGGGTTCGAGCGGCTGGCGGAGATGTTCGCGGATCACGACCTGGGATGAACGCTCCGTTGAGACGGGTGATAGGACGAATGGGGAACGGCGGTGAACAAGATGGACGAGGCGCAGATCCGCGAGGTTGTCCGGAAGTGGGAACAGGCCGTCTGCGCTCACAACATGGACGGTGTCCTCGCAAACCACACCGCGGACACGGTGATGTTCGATGTCCCACCACCGCTGCAGCGGATGGGCCTGGAGGAGTACCGGGCCGCGTGGCAGCTCTACAACCAGTACGACACTGGCGGCGACGGGAGCTTCAAGGTGCTCGACCTCGCATTGTTCATCAGTGGCAACGTGGCGTTCGGCTACTCACCGCTCCAGGTTGCAGGAGGCACGGCGCGACTCACCCTTGGATTCCGCAAGGAGGATGGCGAGTGGCGAATCGCACATGAACACCACTCATTTCCCGCCGAGTGATGATCAGTAAGGAGCAAGGGAGGTCACCATGAAAGCGATCACAACATTCCTTGGGTTCGAAGCGAACGCGGAGGAAGCCGTCACCACCTACGTGGAGCTCTTCAACAACGTGTTCGGCAACTCAGAGGTTCAGCGCGTGATTCGTTTCGACGAAGCAGAAATCGACGCGCTCAGCCAGATACCAGAGATGCAGGACAACGGTATGCCGGGGCCTCCGGGTATGCCGAAGGTCATCCACTTCACGCTGAATGGCGAAGAGCTCGTGGCGTTCAACGGCGGCGACTACTTCGGCAAGTTTCACGAGAGCGTTTCCCTGTACGTGACCTGCGAGACGCAGGACCAGATCGATCGCCTGTGGGCGACGCTCTCTGTGGACGGTCAGGAGCAGCCTTGTGGTTGGGTCAAGGATCGATACGGAATCTCGTGGCAGATCGCGCCCCGGCTCGTCTGGGACATTGACGCGGGTGACGATCGCGGGAAAGCCGAGAAGATGAACATCGCCCTCTTCCACATGCGAAAGATCGACGTGGGTGCCCTGGAGCGGGCGCTGGCCTAGCTATCCCACGGTCAGTGCGGGCCCGCGGTTCGCCGGGTCAGGCGGAGTAGGCGGTAAGGTGCAACGCGGAATCCCGGCGCGGCCTCGTCGTACCGAGATCGAGGATCAAGGCCTGGTCGGCAGGGACGCCAGCGAGCATCGTCCTCGCGGCGCTTCTCGCAACGGTCATGCCTCATACGCGTGAGAAGGAGTTCAGGATGGACATCGAGATCGTAGATATGCCGGCATTCCGCGCCGGCGCCATCCGAGGCGACCTCGGGCATGCCTTCGAGACCTGGGGTCGGCTCGGCGAGATCGCTGGTGCAGCCGGCCTGTTCCAGCAACCGGGCGCTCTCCCCGCGTCCCTCATGCCCGTCGAAGTCCTCACCCACGGACCGCAAACCGCACACGAGGATGTCACCTACGCCGCCGCGGTCTTCGTTCCCGACGGGACAGAGCTGCCGGACGGCCTCATCGAGGTGCAGGTACCCGGCGGGCAGTTCGCCCGCGCCACCTACATCGGCTCATACGAAGGCCTCGGCGGCGCCTGGGGCGAATTCGCTGGTCAGTGGCTCCCCGCCAGTGGCCACCAGGTCAGCGGCGAAGTCTGCTACGAAATCTATCGCACCGGCCCCGGCGAGGCCCCTGAGGATGAACTGCGCACGGAACTCTACATCCCGATCGCCTGACTCGCCCTCCGCCTCCTCCCCCGCTCGCGGGGGAGGGTTGGGGTGGGGGTTCCGACGCCGGGGGTGAGGTTCTGCATGCCACCTCCCCCTTCGCGTACCGACCACGACCCGCTACACCAACAACAACGCCCTCCGCGAGGAGGGCGTCATCGTCGTAGCTGATCGCGCGACCGCGGAGGTCCGCCGTGTTCGAGTCAACAAACGGTCGAGCAGTGCACGCCCCTCAGGTTCGGGAACGGCGCGAGAAAATTTCTCTCAGGTTCGCCACTCGCCGTCATCTGGTCGCCTCGCGTGTACGGTCCCCGCGCTTAGTTCACCGTCGGATTTGCCGCCCGCAGCTCCGCCAGGTCGATCGTCGGCACGTCCACGATGTGCGCGCCGCCGTCCGCCATGATCATCGCGCCCTGGATCGCCCGCGACTCATCCGTTGCCAGGAACAGCGCAATCGAGGCGATCTCCTCCGGCTCCGCGGCCCGGTTGAGCGGCGTGTTCCGCATCATCCAGTCGTACGCCTCCTCGTGGGAGATGTCGCGCGCGTCGCTGATCATGCCCATCGCCCGGTCCGCCATCGGTGTCCGGGTCCACGCCGGACAGATCCCCGTGACGTGCACACCATCCGGCCCGTAGTCGCGAGCGACCGACTTCACGAGCCCGGTGAGCGCATGCTTGCAAGCCGTGTATGCCACACTCCGCGGCCCGGCGAAGTGCCCCGCCAGCGACGAGATCACCACGATGTGCCCCTGCCGCTCCAGCAGGTGCGGCAGCGATTCCCGGCACACGAGGAACGCGCTGGTCAGCGTGTTGCTGATCGTGTTCTGCCAGCCCTCGTCGTCCAGGTCCCCCGCCCCGCCCCGCTGCGCCGCAGCGGCGTTCGGGATCGCGATATCCAGGCCACCGAACCGCTCGACCGCCGTCTCCACGGCACGACGCACATCCTCGGTGTTCCCGGCATCCCCCTGGCAGATCACGGCCCCCGTCTCGTCGGCCACCGTAGCCAGCGGTTCCAGGCGGCGACCCGTGATCACCACGTTCGCCCCTTCTGCAACGAAGCGGCGCGTGATCGCTGCTCCAATGCCCGTGCCTCCACCCGTGACCAGGGCGGTCTTGCCTTCCAAACGCATTGCACTGTCCTCTCCACACGCCGGTATCGCGCGCAGTCCCTCTATTCGTCTCCTCCCCACGCCAGGTCGAACGCGAGGTCGAAGCGCGGAGCCATCATAGTCGTGGTGAACAGCCTCGGCGCACACCACCGCTGTGCTATCGTCCGCGTACAGCCTAAAGCGCCGTTCACAAGATGTGTCATCATGCGCTCGGGCATGTGCTACGGGGGACTGACCGCACCGGCGCGCACCGGTGCGACGTGTACGAGGAGAAGCCCGATGACGGTTCCAACGGAAGTACGGTACGAGGCAGTGCTGGGTGGGCTGCCGCTGAGCGTAAACTCGGATTCGCTGGGCGCGGAGATCGCCGCTTCGCTGCTGGCAGACCTGGGTGCGGAGATCACCGCGGTCCAGTCCGGACCCGCGGATATCGCGGAGCTGGGCACGGAGGTCACCCCCACCGGGATTGAGGTCAGCCCGTACGGGCCGGTCGGTGAGTTCCGCGACGGCCCGCGCACGGAGCAGGCGGTCCTCGGTGTCGGCGGTGCGCTGCACGCACAGTGGAGCTACCGTCCCGGTGCCGTCTACCAGCTCACCTCCTCCGCCAGCGCGGCGCAGGGCATTCTCATCGCCATCGCGGCGCTCGCACGGCGGCTCTGCGCGGACCCTGAGACCTCCGATGTCCGCCCTCACGTGAGCGCCCTCCACGGCCTCTTCGCGCTCCAGATGGGCGGCTACGGCGCCGTCGTCGGCAAGGAGAACGATCGCACCCGCTGGCGTCACACCCCGCGCGGCCAGCAGCCCACCTACGCGACCTACCAGTGCAGCGACGGCAACTACATCTTCATCGGCGCCTCTGTACGTCAGTTCATGGTGCGCGTGCTTGAGACGCTCGGCCTGGCGGACGAGATCCCGCCACCACCAGAGCCCGGCCAGCCGCGCCAGGCGTTCCAGGACGTCGAGGTAGGTACCGGTATCTGGAAGCAGATCGCCGACGCAATCGCCACCCAGCCGCGTGAGCACTGGCTGCGCGTCTTCGGCGAAGAGGTCAACGTCCCCATCGGCCCCGTGAACACCGTCGAGGAGGCCGTCGCTCACGATCACGTGAAGACCCTGGGCCTCATCGATGACGGCCTCAACCTGCGCAACCTCGTGCGCGTGGAGCGCACCACTGACACCCCGCCGCCCGCCCCGGTCGACCGCAAAGCGCCGCTCGAGGGTTTGAAGGTCCTCGAGGTCACCGGCTACATCGCCGGCTCCTACGTCGGGCGCCTGCTGGCGGACCTCGGCGCGGACGTCGTGAAGATCGAGGCGCCCACGGGCGACCCCTTCCGCCGCGGCGACGGCAATGGCCCCAGCCTGGGCTTCGTCTCCTGGAACTACGGCAAGCGCGGCATGGCGCTCGACCTGTCCTCGGAAGAGGGCAAGGCGAAGGTGATGGCGATGGCCGGCAAGGCCGACATCTTCGTCACCAACTACCGCGCCAACTCGCTGCGCAAACTGGGCCTCAGCCGCGAGGAGCTCTTCGCGGTCAACCCCAACCTCATCCACTGCGTGATCTCCGCTTTCGGCGAAGGCGGCCCGCTCTCGCACCTGCAGGGCTTCGATCCCATCGTGCAGGCGTTCTCCGGCGTGCAGATGCGGCAGGGCGGCAACGTGGAGCCCGTAAAGAGCCAGATGGCGCAGACGGACTACATGTCCGCCATGCTCGGGACGCTCGGCGTCATCGCTGCCCGCACGCGACAGCTCCAAGATGGTGGCGGGTACGCCGTCTCTAGCTCGCTGCTCAACGGCGCACTGCTGCTGGTCTACGATGCCATCGGCGAGCTCCGCGAGGGCCGCGAGTACTCCAAGGGCGCCGTGGACTACGACGGTCCCGACCTCCTCGAGGGTGTGCACGAGACGGCCGACGGCTGGCTCCTGGCCACCGCGGAGGATCGCAACAATGCACCCGCGCGCGCATACCTCGAGGGCGGCCTCAAGGAGGTCACCACGGCGGACGCAATCACGAAGCTCAATAGCTTGGACGTCGCGGCAGTGCCGTGCACGCACCCGGACGACGTACGTGACCTCGATCACTGCCGCGAGAATGGCTACTTCTTCGAGCTCGCACAGCCGGAGCACGGACACGTCATCCTCCCCGCACCGGTCCTCCGCCGGCAGGCACTGACGCTCCACTCGCCAATCTTCGGCGAGGAGCCCTCCCTGGAGGACTGGGGCGTCTAGCAGGCGGACCGGTTGAACATCGAAGCACAGGCTGTCACTGACAGCCTCTGCTTTCGTAGGTTCCGGCTTGTGCCGTAGGGTGCATAGACACTCTAGAATTTACATGCGTAATCGGCGTACCATTCGCAAGCGGTGGGGCATTCAAGGAGTGCCGTGTGGATTCAACCGCTCTCAATACCCGTGCCCTGTTCGCCGAGTTCGTAGGCACCGGGGTCTTCTTCGCCATCGCGTTCATGTGCGTCCTCTCAACACTCGCGACCGGATCGCTGGACCTGGTCGTGATTGCCGGAGGCTTCGGGTTCGGATTGCTTGCTGCCATCATGATCGGCGGAGCGGTTTCAGGCGGGCATTTCAACCCAGCGGTCACGCTCGCTGCGGTCCTCGATCGACGCATGAGCGCGTTCACGGGTGCCACATACGTAGTCGCCCAGATTGCCGGTGGCATCGTTGGAACGCTCGTGGTGCTCGCCGTCTCCAGTCAGGACGCTGTGGCCGGTGTGACCACGCAGCCTGGCCCAGGTATCTCCAACATCGAGGCATTCCTGCTTGAGGTCGTTTTCACTGCGATCTTCATCGCAGTCATTCTCACCGTGACGGTCCGAGCCGCGAATCATGCTGGCTTCGTGATCCCGCTCACGCTGTTCGTGATTCACCTCGCGCTCGTACCGTTCACGGGAACCTCGGTGAACCCAGCTCGGTCGATCGCGCCTGCCGTCGTTGGCGCAGAGTTCAATACCCTCTGGATTTTCATTGCGGCTCCGCTCATCGGCGCGGTTCTTGGCTGGCTCGTGTTTCAGGTACTTAGCAGCGACGCGACACCGGTGGCTGAGGAGGCCGCGAGCTGATGTAGACGCAAGCAGTGGCAGCAAGATTGATACGGAATCGCCATTCCATTCACCGGCACATGCAATACGTGCCGTCGGATGGAGTCGTATCCTCCGACCCGGGGCGTGCTCCAGGCGCGTGCCTCATTCGGGCGGAGTCACGATGTCGAAGGTGATCCTGGTCATCGAGGATGACCGCGCCATCTCCCAATTGCTCACGCAGACACTCGCCGATGACGGTTTCACCGTGCTGACGGCTGCGAACGGTCTCGCCGCCCTCGAGATACTCGACGCAGCGCTACCGGATGCCATCGTCCTGGACCTCAACATGCCAGTGATGGATGGACGTACGTTCATGCACCGTCTCCGCGCCGACCAACGCCCCGGTCTTCGGGAGATCCCGGTCCTCGTCCTGACAGCAAAACGGGCTGAGCAGGCGCGCCGCGAACTTGGCGCCCAGGCCGCCATCGGGAAGCCCTTCGATATCGATCGCGTCGCGCTGCTACTTCGACGCATGCTTGTGCATCGAGGACATGGGTTCGAACAAGCCGCCTCGGCGTAGGGGGCGGTCGCGCACACACACTGAGCCGATAGAATGCGCTTCGCAACAAGCGGGATGCGAGGTGCTCGTGATCGACAAGGTTGTCGGC
>JBJHDC010000118.1:0-9339 GCA_050486345.1 Dehalococcoidia bacterium
CCCCCGTCTCCGCGTGACGTGACTCTGCTGGCAGGTGCGCGCGTCGGCACCGCACTGAGTGGATGGCCCGAACGAAGGTTCGGCAGCCGTTATGATACGAGGTGTTCCAAGTACGCGCCTTGTGGCCCCTGTGCGGTTGCAGGCTGGATTGTGCGCATGTGACGATCATGTGGTGCTCCGACAACCGTCGGTCGCCAACGTGTACGTGGGTTGCGCACCTTGAAGGAGCCACCGTGCCGAAGCAGGTCACCAACGTTGCGTCCGATGACGCCCTCACAACGATCTACCGCATCTCCCACGATGAGGGCGACGAGGTCATCGCAGCGCGCATTGCAGAGCGGCTCGACATCAAACCCGCGTCTGTCGCGGGGATGATGGTGCGCCTCACGCGTGATCGGCTCGTCCGGATCGACCAGAAGAAGCGCATCGCCCTCACACCATTGGGATTCCAGCGCGCGGAGAGCATGGTGCGCCGGCACCGTCTGGCGGAGTGTCTGCTGGTCAACACGCTCGGCCTCGAGTGGTGGCGGGCGTACGAGGAGGCGCATCTGATGGAGCACTCTATCTCCGACGTGACCGAGCCGCTGATTGTGCGCACGTTGGGCAATCCCTCGGTCTCACCGTTTGGGTATCCCATTCCGGGTAGCCCCAGCCCGCAAGCGCTATCGCTGCGCCGCCTGAGTGACATGCGAGAGGGCGAAGAGAGCCGGGTCGAGCGGGTGTATGAGGAGGATGAGGAGCTCCTCCGCTTCTTCGACGAGGAGGGGATCCGCCCCGGTGTGGGTATCAAGGTCCTGGAGGTGGCGCCGAAACGCGGGACAATGACGGTCGAGTTTGGCGAATCGCCGATCGTGCTTGGAACCGAGGCAACTCGCCTGATCTGGATCGAAGAACGCTAATTTACTCCTGAGGCCGAGATGCGATCCGTGCCCGGCTACTCATTTCAGTTGACATGGATTCCGAGATTGCCTTACATACCCACGATGATCGATTGGGTCCGCCTGCTGGCGCGCCTGTGACGATTGCGTTATCAGGGTGCGTTCTCCCACCGAACGTAGCCAAAGCTGGACCGAATCGGACGGGGGCGCCGATACACGGGACATGTTGAGCAGAACGCTCTATACTCGGACCATCACGTTCGTGGTTGGCGGAGCTACGGGGACTGTGCCCAGCGAATAGCGGGCGGACGGCTCTGCCGAGACAGCCATAGGATCACCGCTGGGTGGCGACCAGTAACCAGAGGGAGGCCAGATCTATGCAGAGATACCTCATCAAGCGCCTGGCGGCGATGACGCTGAATCTATTCATCATCATGGTCCTGATCTTCCTGGCGCTTCAGATTGTTCCGGGAGACGCTGCTGCGTCCATCCTCGGACAGGACACGACGCCCGAACAGCTGGAAGCGTTCAAGGAAAAGTTCGGACTGAATGATCCCGTTCATGTCCAGTTCTTGAACTGGTTCGGTAGCCTCCTGCAGGGGGACCTGGGGACCTCGTTCCGGAGCGGCATCAACGTGACGGACGAGTTCATGCGCCGCCTCCCGGTGACGATGGAGATCGTCGTCCTCGGATTCTTCTTCGCGACGGTGATGGGTCTCGGTTTCGGGATCATCTCGGCGCTGCGCCAGGACTCGGCCGCTGACTACTCCGTGCGTGTCTTCGCTGTGCTGGGCCTGTCGGTTCCGAACTTCTTCCTGATTACGCTACTCCTCATCATCCCCGCCAAATTGTGGGGGTACGCGCCGCCCTTCGGCTCTGTGAGTTTCCTGGGCGATCCCATCGCCAATCTCAAACTCTTTGTGCCGCCGGTGTTCCTGGTGGCCATCGCCTCTGCCGCATCGGTGATGCGCCTCACGCGATCGTCGTTCCTTGAGGTGATGCGCCAGGACTACGTGCGAACCGCGTACGCGAAGGGTCTGAACGAGCGCACGGTCATCATGCGTCACCAGATGAAGAACGCGCTGGGCCCGGTGATTACGCTCTCCGGCATCCAAATCGCCAACTTGCTCAGCGGCACGATCATCGTCGAGCAGATCATGGGCATTCCTGGCCTGGGTCGATGGTCACTCGAAGCAATCCAGGCAGCCGATTACCCGGTGGTGATGGCGTTCACGATCTATGTGGCGGTAGTGGTGATGGTGGTGAACCTCATCATTGACCTCGCATACGGATTGCTGGACCCCCGAATCCGGTACAGCTAGCCGGCGCTGTGAAGCGATCGAGTACGAAGAAGGTTCGCCATGACGCTTGAACAGATGGAACAGCCGGCTGCGATTCCCCAGGCAGGGGTAGCGGATAGCGCTCGCAAGAAGGGCGGCCTCCGCCGTATCCAGCGAATGATTCGCCGCTGGCCACTGGGAGCATTCGGCGCGGTGTTGATGATCATTTTCTTGATCCTCGGCATCTTCGCTCCGTACATCGCTCCGAACGATCCGCGTGACTTCGCTGGGATGCGGCTCCAGTCGCCGAGCAGCGAGTTCTGGTTCGGTACCAATAACCTGGGTCAGGACATCCTCTCCCGCGTGATCTTCGGTGCGCAGATCTCACTGGCGATCGGGTTCTCCTCGGTGCTCTTCGGAATCTCCGTTGGCACCTTCCTGGGCCTGATGGGTGGGTACTTCGGCGGTAAGGTCGACCTCGTGATTCAGCGTGGTGTCGAGATCATCGCCGCGTTCCCGGGCCTCGTGCTGGCGCTTGTGGTCATCGCCGCGCTGGGTCGTCCCGACAGTCGTGCAACGGACGTCTTCAACCAAACGTGGGAGATGAGAACGCTGATCGTCGCAATCGGACTCGCGTTCGTATTCGCGACCACGCGCATCATCCGATCGGTGGTGCTCGCTGAACGGGAGCGTGCCTATGTGGAGGCGGCGTATTCCATGGGGGCCACGCCATTGAGAGTCGTTGGGCGCCACCTGCTGCCGAATACCTTCCCGTACATCATCGTCTCGGGAACGATCGTGATCGGCATTGCGATCCTGCTGGAGGCTGCGCTCTCCTTCCTCGGGTATGGGGTGTCACCGGGTACACCGTCGTGGGGTATGGACCTCTCGGGTCGTAACCGTGACTACTTCATCGATGCTCCGTGGATGGCCATCTTCCCTGGCGTGGCGCTCAGCCTGACGGTGTTGGGTATCAACCTGCTGGGTGACGCTCTCCGAGACGGCCTTGACCCGCGCATGCGGGGAAGCCGGTAGGCTGCGTACCGTGCTGCAACGCGTTGCTTGCAGCCGGGTGTAGCATCGGCATCGAGAATCGTGCTCATCCAACCACCGAGGCTCTAGTAGCCTCGGTGGTTCGTTGCAGCACCCCGCGGCCACACGAAGTGGCGAACCGAACAGACTGATGAGCGCCGGTACGTGGCGAGCGACCGGCTGGGAGGCGAGTAGCAGATGGCAGCTGAACCGTTCTGGATTGGCGTAGACGGCTCCGGGCACGTGGGCGTTCGGGTGGGTGATCGCTGGCTCACCGTGAACGGCGCAGGTGGGCCGCTGACTTATTCCGCGCTCATGGCGGACTGGGATCGGTGGTATCCGGGGGTCGAGGAACGCGCACAATCGCCAGACGGTCTTGCTATCGACACCGTTGGCCTGGGTGCACCGGTGCTGGATACATCGAACATCTACTGCGCACTCACCAACTATGGAGAGAGCGAGGAGCGGCCGGACCGCCCGTTGATCTTCTTCAAGGCTCGATCAGCCGTCCCTACCCCGGGTGAGCCGCTCCGCCTGCCACCAGGCGCCGAAAAGGTCGACTGGGAAGGCGAATTGGTCGCGGTAATCAAGGACGATACGTTCAAGGTCTCCGTGGACGAGGCGCTGGATCACGTGGCCGCCTACACGGTGATGAATGAGGTCTCCGACCGCGGCGTGCCGCGCTGGGGTCGCAATCAGGTCCCAGACTGGTTCACGTCCAAGTCGCAGTTGACGTACGCGCAACTCGGTCCATGGCTCCGCCCTGCTGCGTTCGTACCCGACCCACAGGACCTGCACCTGGAGCTCTCCGTCAATGGTGCCGTGAAGCAGTCTGCCAGCACCTCCGGCATGATCTTTAGCGTGGCCGAAATCATCTCGTACGCTTCCAGCGTGGTGCCGCTCAAGGGTGGCGATCTCATCTCGACCGGGTCCCCGGCGGGTATGGGGGTGCAGCTGGGTGAGTTCTTGAAGGCAGGCGACACTGTGCGGCTGGAAGTCTCCGGTGTCAGCGTTCTGGAGCACGGCGTCGAGTAATCCAGCACGTAGTCTGGGCGAGCACAGGCCGGAGGAAACATGGCACCAGGACCGCTGAGCGACTACCGCATCATCGATCTCACCAACCAGTACGGAATCCTCGGACCGCGGATTCTTGCGGGACTGGGGGCGGAGGTCATCCGCATTGAACCGCCCGGAGGCGATCCGCTGCGGCGCTGGGGTGGACCCGCGCACCATGCCGACCCAGCGGGTGACGAAGGCACCACCCTCTATTGGCGGCACATGAACGCCGGCAAGATGAGTGTCACAGTGGACCTTGAGACCGAGGAGGGACGCGAGCTCTTCTGGAGCCTGCTCGAAGTCTCAGATGCGCTCTTCGAGTCGGGTCATCGTGAGGTGCTGGAGCAGTTCGGTTTCACCTGGGACGAGATCCATCAGCGCTGCCCGCGCCTCGTTTACACGACGCTCTCTACGTTTGGCCGGGAGGGCCCGCGGGCTGATTGGAAGGGTGGCGACCTCATCGCCATGGCCTCCGGCGGGCTGATGTACCTCTGCGGCGACCGCGACCGCGCGCCCGTGCGGCCAACCGTCGAGCAGGGCTCCGCGCAGGTCGGCATCCAGGGCATGGTCGGCACTCTGGTGGCCCTGCGGGCTCGCAAGATCGGTGCGCCCGGGCAGATGGTGGATGTCTCCATGCAGGAGGCGATCTCCAACACCCTGGGCAACTCACAGCAATCGTTCGTGATGGATGGTGTGATCAACAAGCGCTCCGGCGGTGGCCGCGCGACTGGCGAGCAGGGTGCGCGGCTGATCTGGGCCTGCAAGGACGGCTATATCGCCTGGGGCCGCATGCCTCGCAATATGCCGCTACTCCACGAGTGGATGGTGGCGGAGGGCTTCGATCCGCAGTTCGATGGCGACGAGTGGGCACAGAAGGCCGTTGTTGGTCCAGACGCCCCTTCTGCGGAGGAAGTTGCCGCCCTCGATGCGCGCATCGAGGCATTCTTCGCCCAGCACGAAAAGATGTATCTGTACGAAACCGGCCAGCGGCGTGGCGCGCAGGTCTGTCCTGTCTCGACCGTGGTCGACCTGGTCAACAATGCACAGCTCCTCCACCGCGGGTTCTTCCATGAGATCACGGAGCCGGACCTGGGCGCGACGGTGACAGCGCCGGGGGCGCCCTTCAAGATGTCGGCGTCGGAGTGGCGTGGCGATGCGCCGTCACCAACTATCGGCCAGCACCAGGACGACGTAGCCGCGATCATCGCGCGCCAGTAGACGAGGGGACACGAGACGATGCCGATTGAAGAGAAGCCCGAAGGCCCCTTGCTCGTCGAGCGCCAGGGTGCGGTGCTGGTGGTGACGCTGAACCGCCCCGATCGCATGAACGCGCTCAATGATGAGATGCGCGTTGGTGTGCGCGACGTGGTGGAACAGCTGCAGACGGATAGCTCCGTACGCGCGATGGTGCTGACCGGCGAGGGACGCGCTTTTTGCTCAGGAGCAGACCTTTCAGCTCCCACTCCACCGGCCGATGGTGCACCTGCGCCCGAGGCGGATGCAGCGCCAGCTCGCACCCCTCCGCGGTACCTGTGGCTGGAAGCGTTCCAGCGCGCACCTGTGCCAATCATCGGTGGTATCAACGGAGCCGCTGCCGGCTCAGGCCTCGGCCTGGCGATGGCGTGCGATGTGCGGGTGATGGGGCGCGAGGCGTTCCTCTACCCAGCTTGGACTGAGCGCGGCATCGCGCCGGATGCGGGTGCCTCCTGGGTGATGTCCCGGCTGGCCGGTCCCTCGAGAGCGCTCCGATGGATGCTCAACGCGGACCGCATCTACGGCGAGGAGGCCTTCGCGAACGGTCTCGCGGATGAGATCGTGGAGAACGACGAGGTTCGCGACAAGGCGATTGAACTCGCCGATCGCTGGGCACATGGGGCTACGATCGCATTCGGCGTGGCCAAGCGGCACGTGTGGTCCGCGTTAAACAGCACGTTCGCGGATCACCTGGTGCTGGAGGATGACCTCTCGCTTCGCATCCGCGGCACCGAAGATTCAGTGGAAGGTCGAGTCGCCTTCCGTGAGCGGCGTAAGCCGAACTTCCAGGGACGGTAATCATGACGGCACCCGCGAGCACCAGCGCTAACCAGACGGAGTTCCGAGACGTCGATTCGCGGGAGATTTTCGGCGGCCTGAAGGTCGTCGATTTCTCGTGGGTCGGCGTGGGGCCGATGTCTACCCAGCAGCTTGCCTTCCTCGGCGCGGAAGTGATTCGCGTGGAGTCGGCCTATCGACTGGACACATTTCGCAACGGCACGCCGCTCGCTCCCGGTGATGGACCGGACCGCAGCGCCTATTGGGCGAACGTGAATCGCGACAAGATGGGCATCACGCTCAATCTTCGCCATGAGCGCGCAGGCGAGGTGGTCCGCCGCCTGGTGGAACGGGCGGACATCGTCACGGAGAGCTTCTCACCGGGCTTTATGCACGAAGTGGGCTACAACTACGAAGAGCTCAGGAAGATCAATCCCGGCGTAATCATGATCTCCATGTCGATGGAGGGACAGGGCGGGCCGCACCTTGGGTTCAAGGGCTTCGGCCTTGTGCTCCAGGCGACCGCTGGCATCACCAATATGACCGGCTTCCCGGACCGACGTCCGGTGGGCACAGGTGTTGCGTACACGGACTGGTTCGCCACGCACTTGGCCGTGACCGCCATGATCTCTGCGATCGAGCACCGCGAGCGCACCGGTGAAGGTCAATACATTGACCTCTCCCAGCTAGAGGCGACGATGTGGGGGATCGACGACTCGATCTATCGCTACACCGCGAACGGCGAGGTTCGCGAGCGACTCGGCAACCGGCATGAACAAGCCGCCCCGCACGGTGTGTACCCGTGTGCAGGCGAGGATCGGTGGCTCGCGCTGGAGGTCTTCACGGACGCGGACTGGCAGGCTTTCAAGGAGGTGGTTGGTAGCCCGGCGTGGGTCGCTGACCCGGCACTCGACACCCTCAAGGGTCGCAAGGCGCACGAGGATGACCTCGACGCTGCGATCGCGGCGTGGACTGCTCCGCAGGATGCCGATGAGCTGGCAGAACGTTTCCAGGCAGCGGGTGTGGCTGCCTACAAGGTGGGCGATGCGCGTGATGTGCAGAACGACCCGCAGCTAGCCGCGCGCGGCCACTTCTGGGAGACACGCCACCCTGTGATCGGTGACATGACGTGGGATGCGCCGGCCTACCGACTCAGCGCGACGCCAATGTACCCGAAGAATCCGGCACCGATGCTTGGCCAGCACAACGAGCACGTGTACCGGGAACTGCTCGGTTTTGAAGAGGAAGAGTTCATCGACCTGATGGTCTCCGGTGCCATCGAGTAGTCACCAGCGGAGATCGTCCGACCAATGCAGAACGGGGCGCCGTATGGCGCCCCGTTCTGTGTCTGGTGCCCAATGGCGAGGTGACCGCTAGGAGATCGCCTCACGCGGTACGACCGCATCGATGATCGCGGCGAACATCACCTCAGCGTCGCGCACGATGTGCCGGCGCTCGATATTGCCGAGCTCGGTGCCTCCGTCGGCCCGGTTGAGGTGCCCCATCAGGACGTCGACCATCATCCCAAGGAACGAGTACCCAAGCGCCAGCGTGAGGCCGTTCACCTGATCCTCTGTGAGGCCTTGCGCCTCCGGGTGGTTGCGCAATATCCAGCGGGTTCGGCGGTCGACAGCATCCATCGCTTGCGCATGGCTGTTTCGAGCGTCCTCCTCACCCGACACAGATTCGCGAACGACCAGCACCATGAGCTCGTGTTCATTGAGCGGCCGCTCGAGGGCGTCGATCATGTGCTCGATGAGGGCATCACGCAGGGGGCGGACCAGGTGCTGCTGCCGTTGCTCCGGGGTCCAACGCTCTGGCCGGCGGCGCAGACGTTCCGCGAAGATCTGTTCCATGATCGCGCGCTTGGATGGGAAGTAGCGGTAGAGCGCCGCCGAGGTCAGGTCCACCGCGTCAGCGATTGCGACCATGCTGGTGTTCGCATAGCCGTTCTTGCTGAACAGCTCCATCGCCACGTCCAAGATGGCCTCACGGCGGTGGTGGCGTCGTCGCTCCCGAGGCGGGAGGGCACTCAGCTCCTCGATGCGTTCGGGGTCCTCGTCGGTCAGGCTTTGTGAAACGTCAGGCGTGTCAGCCACTTCACCACCCCTTCCAAAGCGTGGTCGCGCCCAGCCAGCTGCACGGTGTCGCGCGCAAACCAATCAAGCGACCATCCCATGGTAGTCCTGACCACGCGTGTGGTCAGGCGCAGCCGGGAGGGTGCGTGCTTCCGTATACCGGTCGCTAACGTACCAGAGGTGAGGGGAGTACGAGCACACCTCGGACAATTGCAGCGACCGACCTCGCTGCCAGGTTGTCATCACGTATGTGCCGGTGTTACGTTCCCGTCACTTTATTGAGTAGCGCTCACCACGGGAGGTCAGCGTGCCGGAAATTGATGTGAACAGCGTAACTGGGCCGTCGGAGGGGGCAGCGATCAACCATCTGGTGATCAACGTCCACAACCTCCACGAATCAGAGAAGTTCTGGACCGAGATCCTCGGTTTTGAGCGTGTCGGGATTCTGGAGCGCGACCCGGACGGGATGCGCTTCTACGCGGCGAAGGGCACGCTGCACCACCACGCCATCGCGATGGTGCAGATGGAGAACCCACCTGCCGAGGTACCAGAGTGGAAGATGCTCCCGGGCCACGAGCGCGGAATCAACCACCTGGCGATCTCCTACCCGGACCGCGAGGCGTGGCTCAAGCAGGTGGCGTGGATGCAGAAGAACGATGTGAAGTTCCACATGCGCCTGGACCACGGGATGACCCACTCCGTCTACATCACGGACCCGAACGGGTACGGTCTGGAGATCCTCTACGAACTGCCGCAGGAGGTCTGGGAGGGCGACATCAACGCCGCTCTCAACTATGCGGAGATCGTTGAGGGTGACCCTCTGGTAGATGACACGAACTACAAGGTCTTCGAGAAGAGCGAAGCCTGATCACGGAGCCGTCGTCCGGGTTCGCATCCCGGACGATCACCGCGCATTCGGCGGTGTGTTGCAGCCACCGGCCGCCACACGCTCGCCGCGCTTTCGCACGTGGGGGTGCGTGATAT
>JBJHDC010000119.1:0-9290 GCA_050486345.1 Dehalococcoidia bacterium
CGCCTGACACACGCCCTCGAAGCGGGGGTCGCAGTGACCATCGATCGCGACGTTGCTCAAGGCAGGCCTCCCGGCGTGGCAGGGGAAGGCTAGGGGCTCCCCTTGCGGCGAATCTCGAAGCGGCGTGCGAAGGATAGCGCCACAAACGTCAGCGTGCCGGCGCCCATCGCCAGCATTGCGCCGATGCCATAGCGCGCCCACCAGGACTGCACGGCATCCATCGCGGTCATGTGACGGTCCTCGACGGTGAAACGGAGGTCCGTGGCGACGGCCGCCGTGACCGAGACGGCGGTCCCAGCGTCGCTCGCGGCCGGCGTCATACTGGCACGGAGCAGGGCGTGGTACGCGGCAGGTTCCGCGTCTCCGGGCACCTCGAGCCACACGTCTACCACGCCGCTCGCGCCGGGTTCGAGGGGGAAGCGGGCCGGGGCGAAGTGCACCCACGCCGCATCGACAATTGTGCCGACGGCCGCGTCGCCCGGGGTGATGCTCAGCGTGACCTCGGCGACGGCAGAGCCCTCATTGCGTACGGCCAGCGCGGGCAGCTGCACCGTGTCGCCCGGACCGAGGGGTGACTCGATGTGGATGCGGGCGGGCGACAACAGCGGGCTGGCTGTCTGCCCGAGCCCGGTGCGCGGCGCGGCGACCACCCCCACGAGCGCGATCACCAGCGCCGCTGCGAGCAGACCTCGAGGCAGCATCAGCCGGCGGAGGCGGTCACGATCAGGCCGATGGAGCAGCCCGCGGCACCAGCGGTGGATGATGGCGGCGTGCGAAAGATGAGGTAGAGATCGGTGCTCTGGTCCACACCCAGCGACGATCCTCTGAGGATGTGGCCGGAGCCGGTGACGGGATCGATCGTCGAGGCGGCGTTTTCCGCATTCGTGCGATTGTTCTCGTGTGGGTTCGCCAGAGCCTTCATCCAGAACTCATTGGGGCCGAGGGCACCGAAGGGCATCGCTGTCCAGGAGCCGGATCCATCGTTGCAGGTGGCCTCTGCTCCGGCGGGGCCAGCGTAGGAGACCGATAGGCTCGTGATCGTCACATTGCCGGTGTTCGTAATGCTGGGTGGGTCCGCATGCGACGCGGCAGAATCGTACGCATGGAGACCGACATTCCCCGCGTGTGGGCCTCCGAAGTTTACATTCGCGTCGGAGATGCTAATCCCGATCATCTCCGTGCTGACCGTCACTACGACGTCGCCCGGATCACCTTCTGCATTCGCAATGAAAATCGTGCCAATAGCGAACGCGCTCACCGCAGTGAGCACGCACGCGCTGAGCCGCCCCAGCATGATGTCCCCCGCCCTCCAGCGGCAGCGCATGTGTCTACTGCCGTCTGGCTACGAGGGAAATATATTACAGGTGTCAAGATCTGCAGCCGAAGGAAATCCGGCACCGTGACGAACGACAGTCACGTGAGGTATTAGCCTACCCTCGCGAGCGGTGCCGTTCGCGCTGGTTCTGGCCGAGGATGACCTTGCGCAGGCGCACGGACTTCGGGGTGACCTCCAGGCATTCGTCCTGGCGGATCATCTCCAGCGACTGCTCCAGCGACATGTTGCGTGGGGGGAAGAGGCGCTCCGTGGTGTCCGCGCTGGCGGCGCGCATGTTGGTGAGCTTCTTCTCTCGCGTGATGTTCACGTCCATATCCTCGGAACGCGAGTTCTCGCCCACGATCATGCCCTCGTACACCTCGACGCCGGGGCCGACGAAGAGCGTGCTGCGCTCCTGGAGGCCGAGGATAGCGTAGGCGGTCGTCTGTCCGCTGCGGTCGGCCACGATGCTGCCGGTGGAGCGGTTCCGCAGCTCGCCGTGCCACGGCTCGTAGCCGTGGAAGACGTGATGGGCGATGCCGGTGCCGCGCGTCTCGGTGAGGAACTCGGTGTGGAACCCGATCAGCCCGCGCGACGGGACCAGGTAGTCGAGCCGCACGCGGCCCGTGCCGTGGTTGACGGTGCGCTCCATGCGCCCCTTGCGAGCAGCCATGACCTGCGTCGTCGCGCCGAGGTGCTCCTCGGGCACGTCGATGGTCATCGCTTCGACCGGCTCGTGCAGGCGGCCATCGATCTGACGGGTAACCACCTCCGGGCGGCCCACGGTGAGCTCAAAGCCCTCCCGGCGCAGGTTCTCCACGAGGATGGCGAGTTGCAGTTCGCCTCGGCCCTGCACGATCCAGGCGTCCGGCCGGTCCGAGGGCAGCACGCGGATGGAGACGTTGCCGATGACCTCGGCGTCCAGGCGGTTCTTCAGCAGTCGCGCGGTGAGCAGGGTGCCCTCGCGCCCCGCCAGCGGCGAGGTGTTGATGCCGATGGTCATCGCGAGGCTCGGCTCATCCACGCTGATCACCGGCAATGGCCGAGGGTCATTGAGGTCTGCGAGCGTCTCGCCAATGGTGACGTCCGCGAGGCCGGCGATGGCGATGATCTCGCCCGGACCGGCCTCGTCTGCGTCGACGCGCTGGAGGGCTTCTGTTACGTAGAGCTCGCTGATGCGGGCGGTCTCGATGTTGCCATCGTGGCGGCACCACGCGACCTGCTGGCCACGCTTGATGGTGCCGTTCATCACACGACAGAGCGCGAGGCGGCCGACATATGGTGAGGCATCCAGGTTGGTGACCAGTGCCTGGAGGCCGTGCCCCTCCTCGTACGCCGGGGGCGGGATGCGCGAGAGCAAGATGTCGAAGAGCGGCTCGAGGTCCGTACCCGGGGTCGCGGCATCCAGTGAGGCCTGACCGGCGCGGGCGTTGCAGTAGACGATCGGGAAGTCGAATTGCTCTTCGTTGGCTTCCAGGTCCAGGAACAGCTCGTAGACCTCGTTCACCACCTCGCTGATGCGGGCATCCGGGCGGTCGACCTTGTTCACGACCAGGATGATGGGGAGGTTCGCCTCCAGCGCCTTGCGCAGCACGAAGCGGGTCTGCGGGAGCGGGCCCTCGCTCGCATCCACCAGCAGCAGCGCGCCGTCCACCATCGTCAGGGCGCGCTCGACCTCGCCACCGAAGTCGGCGTGGCCGGGCGTGTCGACGATGTTGATCTTGATGCCCTCGTAGCGAACGGCCGTGTTCTTCGCGAGGATCGTGATCCCCTTCTCGCGCTCGAGGTCGTTCGAGTCCATCACGCGATCGGGCAGCTCCACGCGCGCATCGAGGCCGCCCGATTGGCGCAGCATGGCGTCCACCAGCGTGGTCTTGCCGTGGTCGACGTGCGCGATGATGGCGACGTTGCGCAGATCATCGCGGCGGACAAGGGTGCCCGCGGGCGTCGAGGCGTCCGCAGTGGCGGTGTTGGAGGTCGATTCCATGGTGCTCCGGCAACCAGCGCGTCGCCGGTCGTTCGTCGTTCAGTAGCCGATCAGGGGTACATAAATCGTACCAGCCGACCGCCTTAGGCGCGGTACATCGGAAGAGACGATCGGTTACTCCGGCCTACGTGGACGGCGGGAGGTCCAGCACGCGCTCGAGCCACTTCGTGAGGTCCGCGAGGCTCTCGCCCGTGATCTGATGCTCCATCGGGTACTCGTGGTAATCAGGTGTGACACCCACCTCAACCAGGCGGTCGCGCGACTGCTGGGCGCGGTTGATCTCGATCATGGGGTCGCGTGTTCCGTGCTGCACCATGACGGGCAGCTGTGCGACACCGTCGCGGTCCGCCCGCTCCACGGCCTCGTCGGGCAGCCACGTAGAGAGCGCGGCCACGCCGCGGAAGCGCGTTGGCTCAGCCAGCCCGAGGCGATAGGCCAGCGTGCCCCCTTGCGAGAAACCCAGCAGGACCACACGGTTGGGGTCTACGTCGTACTGCGCGATGGCGTCATCGATCCACTGGCGCACGACGCCGGTGACTCGCTCAAATTCCTCGCCGCTGCGCTGGGTGCCCTCGGACGGCTGGAACCAGGTATAGGAGGGGGCTCCGCCCTGGAAGGCGAACTCCGCCTCCGGACAGAGCACCTGCAGGCGGCCGCCCGCGAGGTACGGCGCGAGGCCCAGCAGGTCGAGCGCGCTGGCGCCGCGGCCGTGCAGCGCGATGACGGTGGGTTGCGGTCCGGCTCCGCCGGGGTGCCAGGTGGCAGTAACAAGTTGCATGCGCGCCAGCATACCGAGGCACAGCGGCCTCGGCGACCAGTCAGGCAGGCAGCGGCCACTGCTCGAGGATCGCGCGGTCGTCGTGGCCCTCCAGGTCCACCTCCAGCGTGTGCAGCAGCCGCACCACGAGGTTGTAGAAGGCGATGGTCATGAGCAGGTCGATCGTGTGCTCGTGCCCCAGCGCCTCGTTGACCGTCTCGAAGGTCGCTTCTGCGCCCTTGAGCTCCTCGGTCATTTCACGGGCGAGACGGAGGACCGCGCGGTCGAGCTCGGGCAGCGCGGATCGCTCGCCGTTGGTTTCGGCGATCAGCGCGCGGAGATCATCGTCCGTCACGCCCACGCCGTGGCCGATGCGAATGTGGTGGCTCCATTCGTACTCGGCACGGGTGATGTAGCCGACCTGGAGGATCGCCAGCTCGCGCAGACGTGCGTCCAGTGTGCTCCCGGTGCGCAGCCAGAGGCCAAGGCGCGAGAAGCTGCGGAACGCGTCCGGGCTGTGCACCAGGGCGCGAAAGAGGTTCGCGGGCCGTTCGAGCAGGCGCTGGTGTTCCTCGGGCAGGTCATCCTGGTTCAGGTAGGGCACGCGGGCCATGGCGGTTCTCCTTTGCGCGCAGAGCGTGACGGGGTCGCTCGCAGTATGCCGGTCGAGCCGGACGATCGGGATCCGAACTGCCGAACTCGATTGACCCAGACCCCCCGGGTGGGGGTATGCTACCCTGAGCACGTAGCACCGGAGGTTACGTACATGCCCCAGATCACACTCTTCGCCCCTGCCATCTTCTGTGAGCACTGCACCATGACGATCCGCGAGACCGTCGATGCCATCGAGGGCGCGCGCTATCTGGACGGCGACTACGAATCGCGCTCGTTCGCCATCGAAGTCGAGCGCGGCGAGGTCCTCGATCAGGTCGCCAGCGCGCTGGAGGAGGAAGGCTACCCGCTGGGTGACGCCTCGCCCGCAGCGTCAGGCGGCCCGGCAGAGGGCGGCATGACCATGCTCGGGACGATGCAGACAGTGCAAGCGAAACAGAGCTTCCGCCCCGAGTACCGGGCGGAGCGCTCCGATGCAGGTGCGGATGTCGTCTACTCGTGCCCCTGCGGAAGCACCACCGAGGTCTTCCACTTCGACCGCTCGAAGTCTGAGCAGGAAGCGCACACCTGCTGCGGCCACCACGTGCTGGTCGCTCCGCAGGCGGAGCAGGCACTCCGCTCACGCCTCGGAGATGGCTACGACTACGACGTGCAGACCATCGAGATGCCGTGGGGCCAGCCGATGGAGGCCGTCATGGCCGTACCGCGATAGCCGCGAGCGACGGTGACGCGTCCCCGCGCCGCCGCAGGCGGCGTCCTTCGACAAGCTCAGGGTGAACGGGGACTGAACACCCCAGTGAGGAGCCTCACATGGACACAGACACCAAGGCCGACGTGCTCAAGCGCCTCGCATACGTGGAGGGCCACCTGCATGGGGTCCGGCGGATGATCGAGGACGACACCTACTGCGTGGATGTCATGAAGCAGACGTTCGCGATCCGTCGCGCCATCGAGAAGCTGGAGGCGCGCATGCTCAGTGGCCATCTGCACCACTGCGTGCTGGAGGCGATCAACGAGGGCCGTCACGAGGAATCGTTCGAGGAGCTCGTGGAGTTGTTCCTCGTCGCGAACAAGTAGAGCCCTCGCCCGGCCCATGGACGCCAGCAGGCCTCGGCACGGTACGACCGACACACGGTAGGACCGACAGCCGCCGCCCCCTCCTCGAAGGAGGAGCATCACGATGACAACCCAGCAAGAGACCCCCACCGCCGCCTTCGACCCGGAGCGCCTGCGCTTCAACGTGCGCGGCATGACGTGCGCCTCCTGCGTACGCCGTGTCGAGCGCGCGCTGGGCAGCGTTGAGGGCGTTCAGGGCGCCTCGGTGAACCTCGCGACGGAGACGGCCACGGTGGAGCCGGGCGGCGCGATTGATGTCGAGGCGTTGCGTGCCGCTGTGGATCGCGCTGGCTACGACCTGCTGGTCTCCGTCGACGAGGACGCCGACCGCGACAGTCTGGAAGAGGAGCACCGCGCCGAGATCCGGTCGCTGACACGTCGGATGACGCTGGCGCTGACCGTGGCTGGGCTGCAGATGGCGTGGATGATCGTGCACATGTTCGGGCCGGATCAGTTCGGCTGGCACTGGGTGCACGATATTCCGCTTCGCGTCGTGAACCCGCTCCAGTTCGCGATGACCATCCCGGTGATGGCCTGGGCCGCCGCCCCGATCTTCATCGGCGCGTGGCGCGTGGGGCGGCACGGCAGCACCGACATGAACACGCTGATCGCTGTCGGTACCTCGGCTGCGGTGATCTACTCGGCGGTCGCTACCTTCGCGCCGGGCGTCTTTGCGAATGTCGAGGGCCTCGATCCCGCCGTCTACTACGAGACGGCCACCGCGATCATCGGCCTGGTCTTGCTCGGCCGGCTACTGGAGGCGCGCGCCAAGGGGCAGACGTCCGAGGCGGTGCGGGCCCTGATCGCGCTGCGACCGCAGACCGCGCGGGTGATCGAGGACGGACAGGAGTTTGAGATCCCTGTACGCGCCGTACAGAACGGTGACGTAGTCCTCGTCCGCCCCGGTGAGCAGATCCCCGTGGACGGGGAGGTGACCGAGGGCAACGCGGCGGTCGACGAGTCGATGCTGACGGGTGAGTCCGTGCCGGTGGAGAAGGTGCCAGGCGACCATGTGTTCGGCGCCACGATGAACGCCACCGGCATGCTGCGCATTCGCGCCACCGCCGTGGGCTCGGACTCCGCGCTCGCGCGCATCATCCGCCTGGTGGAGCAGGCGCAGGGCTCGAAGGCGCCGATCCAGGCGCTGGCTGACCGGATCGCCTCGGTGTTCGTGCCCGTGGTGCTGGTGGTGGCAACGCTCACGCTGGCGGTGTGGTGGGCGTTCGGGCCGGAGCCGGCGCTCACCTTCGGCATCCTCAATGCGGTGGCGGTGCTGATCATCGCCTGCCCCTGCGCGCTGGGCCTGGCGACCCCCACTGCGATCATGGTCGGCATCGGCCGTGCCGCCCGCATGGGCGTGCTCATCCGTGACGCCGAGGTTCTCCAGCGCGCGCGCCGGGTAGACACCGTCGTGCTGGACAAGACGGGCACCATCACCGAGGGCCGCCCCGAAGTCGTTGACGTCTCACTGGCACCCGATGCGCTGGTGGACCTCGATGCGCTGGTGCGGCTGGTCGCTTCGGCGGAGCGCGGCTCCGAGCACCCCTACGCGGAGGCGGTCGCCCGCGAGGCCGAACGACGCGCGCTCAACCTCGAGTGGCCCGCGACGTTCCGCTCTGAGGCGGGCCTGGGCATCGAGGCGACGGTGCATCTCGACGGTGTGCAGCACACCGTGCTGGTGGGCAACGCGGACCTCATGCGCTCGCGTGGAATCGATGACACCACGCGCGGCGGCATGCGCCTCGCCTTCGATGGGGCGCAGGCGGCCGAGTCCGGCGCAACGGCCATCCAGGTCGCGGTCGATGGCGCGCCCGCGGGCGTGATCGCGGTGGCAGATCGTGTCCGCGAGACGGCTGCGGCCGGCATCGCGCGCCTGCAGGCGGCGGGACTGCACGTGGTCATGCTCACCGGCGACGGCGAGGTGGCCGCGCGCGCGGTGGCGCGGCAGGTGGGCATCACCTCGGTCGAGGCGAACGTGAAGCCGGACGGCAAGGCAGCGGTGGTCACCCGGCTACAACAGGAAGGCCGCGTGGTGGCAATGGTCGGCGATGGCATCAATGATGCTCCCGCGCTCGCCGCGGCGGACATTGGCATCGCGATCGGCGGCGGCACGGACGTGGCGATGGAGACGGCGCCGGTGACACTGATGCGCGCCGACCTCGCAGGCGTGAGCCAGGCGCTGGCCATCAGCAGCGCAACGATGCGCACGATGTGGCAGAACCTCACGTGGGCCTTCGCGTACAACGTGCTCCTGATTCCGGTCGCGGCCGGCGCGGGTTACCTCCTCTTCCACGTGGTCCTCGATGGCGCCACACCACCTGCCGTGCTGCGGCCCATCTTCGGCGAGCAGGGGTTCTTCAACCCCATCGCCGCGGCGGGAGCAATGGCGCTCTCCAGCGTGAGCGTGATGACCAACAGCTTGCGTCTGCGGCGAGCCCGGATCGAGGGCTAACGGGCACGCCCACTCGGTGCACGTGCGGTACGATGCGCAGCAACCCGACTTGATCAGCACGACAGGTACTGGAGGCACGCGATGGACTTTGGCTGGGCGCCCGAGCAGGAAACCTTCCGCAGGGACGTACACGAGTTCATCCAGCGCGAATGGACCTCGGGTACTCGCCTGCAGGGCGAGGAGACGCGCACTGAGCGCGCGATCTCGTACGGGAAGGCGCTGGCGGAGCACGGCTGGCTGACCATGGCGTGGCCAGCCGAGTATGGCGGCGGCAACGCGACGTACTGGGAGCAGATGATCTTTGCTGAGGAATCCACCTTCGCCAACGCGCCCACGGGCGGGCAAGGTGCGGACCGCGTCGGCCCGGTACTCATGATCCACGGCACGGACGAGCAGAAGGACTATCACCTGCCGCGCATCGCGCACGGCGAAGTGTACTGGTGTCAGGGCTTCTCCGAGCCGGGCTCGGGCTCGGACCTCGCATCGCTGCAAACGCGTGCGGTGCGCGACGGCGACGAGTACGTGGTAAACGGCCAGAAGATCTGGACCAGCGGCGCGCAGCACGCGGACTGGATCCACCTCCTCACGCGCACGGACCCGGACGCACCAAAGCACCGGGGCGTCTCCTACTTCATGGTGGAGATGGACACCCCGGGGATCTCCATCCGCCCGATCACACAGATCACAGACGATGCCGGTTTCAACGAGACGTTCTTCGAGGACGTACGCGTGCCCGCCTCCAACCTCATCGGCGAGGAGAATCGCGGCTGGTACATCGCCGCCACCGCGTTGGACTTCGAGCGCAGCGGCATCAACCGCATGGCGGGCGCGGTGGGACCCCTCCAGCGCCTGCTGGCATTCGCCACGGAGGCGGATTCCGCGGGCGAGGGCAGTCGCATCGTCGAGAACGGGCAGGACCGCCTCGCACTCGCGGACTCGATGATCGAGATGCACGTGGCGCGGCTGCTCAGCTACCGCGTGACGTGGATGCAGTCCGCGAAGCTGATCCCGAACCAGGAATCCTCGATGTCGAAGATGTTCGGTTCAGAGC
>JBJHDC010000120.1:0-9270 GCA_050486345.1 Dehalococcoidia bacterium
CGGTCATCCACACAGCAGTCCCCGGTGTGGTCGCCGGCGTGGACGAGGTGATCGGTGTCACAGCAGTCGGCGCGGACGGCACGGTGAACCCGCTGAAGCTGGTCGCCGCGCATTACGCCGGCATCAAGCGCATCTTCCGCGCCTCGGGTGCGCAAAGCATCGCTGCGATGGCCTTCGGCACGGAAACCATCCCGCGCGTCGACAAGATCTTCGGCCCGGGCGGCATCTTCGTCACGCTCGCGAAGCAGCAGCTCTTCGGCCGCGTCGGCATCGATGCCATCTACGGCCCCACGGAGACCCTGGTGTTGGCCGATGACACTGCTGCCCCCGACATCTGCGCGGCAGACCTCCTCGCGCAGGCAGAGCACGATGTGCTCGCAACCCCGGTGCTCATCACCACCAGCCGCGCGCTGGCGGAAGCCGTCGCCGCCGAGGTGGAGACGCAGCTCGAGTCACTGGAACGAGCCAGCATTGCTCGCGCGGCAATCGAGCGAGGCGGCGCCGTCGTCGCACCCGACCTGGAGACCGCGATCGCCCTCGCCGACGAGTTCGCGCCGGAGCACCTCTGCCTGCTGGTCGACCACCCCGAGGATCTGCTCCCGCTGATTCGCTGCGCCGGTGGAGTCTTCCTCGGCGAAGCATCCCCCGAGGTGCTCGGCGACTACACCGCAGGCCCAAGCCACGTGATGCCCACCGGCGGCTCCGCGCGCTTCGCCTCCCCGCTGTCCGTTCTCGATTTCCTCAAGGTCACCTCAGTGATCGCACTCGCGGACGAGGATCTCCAGCGCCTCGGCCCCTCTGCCGCCACCCTCGCCCGCGCCGAAGGCCTCACCGCCCACGCGCGCAGCATCGAGCGTCGACTGGAAGGCCGCTGAGATGTTGAACGCTCGAAGCCTCCTGGTGACCCCACGCGCCTCCCAGTTCCCGTTCATCCTGAGCTTGTCGAAGGACGCCGCCCCCGGCGGCGCGGGAACTGGCTTCGGTGCGCGCAGCGAGGGACTCCGCTAGTGCCCCGCTTCGATGCCGAACAGGGCCTGCGCCCCTCCCTCCGTGGCCGCTTGCCGGAGTACGCAGCGCTCGAGGACTTTGACCGCCTAGCCTCGGAGTACGGCGTCGATCCGACGGCCGTGCTCAAGCTCGACGGCAACGAGAACCCGTACGGTCCCTCCCCCCTCGCGCGCGAGGCCCTCCGAGCCGCCTACCGCGCCGAGTGGTACGCGGACCCCGCCCAACGGAAGCTACGTGAGGCAATCGGGAATCGCCTGAACGTAAACCCCGAGGCAGCCGTAGCCGGTACCGGCTCCGACGAGATCATCGATCTCCTCTTTCGTCTCTTCGTGGCCGAGAATGAGCGCATCGTCATCAGTACACCCACCTTCGGCATGTACGCCTTCGATGCCGGACTCACCGGCGCGCAGGTCATCGATGTGCCACTGCTCGATGCCTGGGCGTACGACGTGGACGCAGTCGTCAACACGGCCGCAGATGCGAAGGCGGTCTTCATCCCCTCGCCAAACAATCCCACCGGCAACCTCGTACCCATCGATCTCGTCGACCGGGTCCTGGAGACGGGCGCACTGCTCGTCGTCGACGAGGCATACATCGAGTTCTCACACCGCGAGTCCCTCGCGCAGCGGGCAGCGAGCGAGCCCGGGCTGGTCGTGCTCCGCACCCTGTCGAAGTGGGGCGGCCTCGCCGGCCTTCGCATCGGCTACGGCGTCATGCACCCCTCGATGGCCTCGCTCCTCATGCGCGCCAAGCAGCCCTACAACGTCAACATCGCCGCGGAAGTCGCCGCCATCGCGTCGTTCGAGGATGCGCAGCTCCTCGATGAGCGCGCCTGCACGATCGCCGGTGAGCGTGACCGCGTGGCCGTCGCGCTCGCGGCGCTCGAGTGGGTGCACCCGTCCCCGTCCGAGGCGAATTTCCTGCTCCTCCGCCTCGACCGCGGTGATGGCTATGCAGTCCGCGAGGCGCTGCGCCGCCGCGGCATCTTCACCCGCTACTTCACCCACCCCCGGCTGCAGGATCACATACGCGTGTCGATGGGAACGCCGGAGCAAAACGACCGTGTGGTCGCGGCATTCCAGGCCGTCGGAGAGGAACTCACAGATGCAGAATCAGAGTGACCGCATCGCGTCGGTGGAGCGCAACACCGCCGAGACGCAGATTCGCGTTGACCTCAATGTGGACGGCACCGGCCGTCACGAGATTGCCACGGGCATCGGCTTCTTCGATCACATGCTGACGGCCTTCGCCCGCCACGGCCGCTTCGATCTGACGGTGCACGCCCAGGGCGACCTCCACATCGACCCGCACCACACTATGGAGGACGTCGCGCTCGCCGTGGGGCAGGCGTTCGATGAGGCCCTCGGCGGCCGCGAGGGCATCGTGCGCATGGGCGATGCCCTGGTGCCGCTGGACGAGGCGCTCATCCAGTGCGTCATCGATATCTCCGGCCGCCCCTTCGCCGCCACGCACTTCGACTTCATCGGCGAACGCATCGGCGACGTGCCCACAGAAATGGTCCCGCACATCCTGCGCTCCTTCGCAACCACCGCGAAGATCACGCTGCACGCCCGCCAGCTCGCGGGAGCCAACGACCACCACATCGCTGAGGCGACCATGAAGGCTCTCGGCCGCGCACTCGACGCGGCCACCTCCCACGACCCCCGCATCACAGGCGCCGTTCCAAGCACCTTGGAGACGCTGACCGCATAGGTGCTGGCGTTGCGATATGTTGACGGGAGAATCTGATTCTCCGAGAATCAGATATATGGAGACTAGGATCACGGCCACGGAACTCAGTCGGAAGCTGTCCGATGTCCTCAACCGCGTCCACTACCGGCGCGAGCGCTTCGTCGTGGAACGCAACGGGGAACCGATCGCCACGCTGGCGCCGACGGTCCACTCGAACGTCACGTTCGAGGACTTAGTCGAGCTCCTCAAGAATGCACCGCGACCCGATGACCGGTTCGCCGACGACCTCGAACTGATCCAGGCGGATCAGCCTCCCGCGACGGTTGCCGAGTGGCCTACGTAGTCGATACGAGCGTCTTCATTGCCATAGAGCGTCGAGGGCTCGATCTCGATGAGCTGCGGCTCGCCTTGCCTCAACACGAGGCCATCTTCATCTCGAGTATCACCGCATCCGAACTCCTCACGGGCGTTCATCATGCGGACAGTGTGCAGCGACGACTCCAGCGCTCAACGTACGTGGAGGATATTCTGGAAATCGTTCCCCTGTTGCCGTTCGATCTGCTCGCAGCACGTACGCATGCAGAGTTGAATCACCGTCTGGCGCGCGAAGGACAGCGCATTGGCGCGCATGATCTGATTATCGCGGCAACAGCCGTGGCACACGGTGTGGGGCTACTGACCAACAACACTCGCGAATTCGCCCGTATCCCCGGCCTAGAGGTGCGCGAGCCGGACTGGTGACGGGCAGCAACGACTGGATGGCCCCATGACTGAGGCGACAACCGCCGATCTCCTCGACTTCGCGCTCTCCCTCGCTGACGAAGCGGACGGCATCTCCATGTCGTACTACCGCAGCGGTCTGGGGACCGAGGCCAAGGCTGATGGCACGCTCGTTACTGTCGCCGACCGCGCGGTGGAATCGATGCTGCGGGAGCGTATCCTCGCGCGCTTCCCGGATCACAGCATCCTCGGCGAGGAAGAGGGCTACCAGCCCGGAGCCGAGGGCGCAGCACGCTGGATCCTCGATCCCATCGACGGCACGCACGGCTTCGCCCGTGCACTCCCGCTCTGGGCCACGCTGATCGCGGTCGAGCGAGACGGAGAACTTGAGATCGGCGTCGCTGCGGCGCCCGCGCTGGGCACCCGCTGGTGGGCAGGCCGGGGTCTCGGTGCCTGGAGAGCGACCACGAACGGCGAGCCGGAACGCATCCACGTCTCCGACTGCACGAGCATCGATGAAATGCAGTTGCTCTACGGCGAGCATCACCTCGCCGCCACCCGTTGGCCGGCAGGCTTCCCGCCGCTCCTAGAGCGCTGCTGGCGCACACGCGGATACGGCGACTTCTGGCAGCACTGCCTCGTCGCCGAAGGCGCAGCCGAGGTGGCGCTGGAAGGGGAAATCTCCCCGTGGGACATCGCTCCGCTACAGGTCATCGTCGAAGAAGCCGGCGGCCGCCTCACCGGCGACGACGGCACGCGCAGCATCGACATCCCCGCCTCAGTCACCTCAAACGGCGTCCTCCACGACGAGGTCCTTCGCATCCTCCGCGGGAACTGACCGGCAGCCAGGCGCTCCACGGATGCGGCGTCGATCGACCGTCGCCGTGTGAGGTTGCGGTTCCTGCCCGCTGCTGCTCGGGTGCTACCTTGAGCACCGAGTCTCACTGCGCAGGGAGGACCACGTGGTCGAGCCGATCAGCCCCAGGCGATTTCTCGATTCCAGCGACGCTCAGGACTGGCGAGTACTCGGTGACGGCGCGGCGGCGTACTTCCGCACCGGATCGCTCGCTGCGGGTGCCCGCCTGGTCCAGGCGATCAGCGCACTACCGGCCGTCGACGAGCATCCGCCGGACATCGACGTGCGGCTGCACGGAGTCACCGTCCGTCTCATCACGTTCACCAATGACTACAGTGGATTGACCATGCGTGACCTGGAACTGGCTCGTCAGATCTCCGCCGTCGCCCGTGACCTCGGCCTCGCGGCAGATCCGTCCAGGCTTCAGAGCCTGCTGGTCATTCCGGGTGCCGGCGACGTGAGCAGGATCATGCCGTTCTGGCAGGCCGTGCTCGACTACCAACCGCGCCGGGATAGTCCCGATGAAGACCTCGTCGATCCGCGCGACCGCAACGTCCCGTTCTGGTTCGAACAGATGGAAGCGCTCCGACCCGACGGCGGCGGCTCGATCCACGTTGCGGTCTGGGTGCCGGTTGAGCAGGCAGAGGCGCGAGTCGCAGCTGCGCTGGCCGCAGGCGGCCGCATCGTTCGGGACACCTTCGCCCCGGCCTGGTGGACCCTCGCCGACCCTGCGGGCAACGAGGTCGATGTCTCAACAGCCAGCGGCCGCGACTAACCCCACGACCTCGCCCTGGCCTGCACCGATCGAAGGATGCAGATACGCGGCGACCACCGGCTACCCGTTGGCACGGCTGGGGAGCAGTACGCGGTCCGTGAGGCGATTGTGCTCCTGGCACCTCAAACGGCTCCCATCACGAAGGAGCGCTGCGCGTGCTCCGGGACGGCTAGCCGTTGCGGATCGCCGCAATCTTGCGTGAGGGCCGGTGACGGACCAGGTCGTGATTCGCCTGCAACGAGAGCCAGAACTGCGGTGTCGTTTCAAACGCCTCCGCCAGCAGCCACGCCGTCTCAGGCGTAACCCCTCGACGCTCGCGGACGATCTCATTCACCCGCTGCAAGGGCACCCCAATGTGATCGGCAAGCTCCACCTGGGTCAGCCCCAGCGGCTCCAGAAACTCCTCGCGCAAGATCGCCCCTGGATGCGCGGGCACGCGGTGCGTGGGTAATCGAGTCGCCATGGTGCTTCCTCACTCCACGAACACGCTCAGTGGTAGTCCATCAATGCGATCTCGTACGCTGAGTCGCCGTCCCATCGAAACACGATTCGCCACTGTGCATTGACTCGGATGCTGTACCGGCCGCGCAGCTCTCCGCTCAGTGCTTCAAGACGGTTCCCGGGCGGGGATGCAAGGTCGCCGAGCGTCGGTGGAGCAGCGAGCATATCGAGCTTGTTCAGCGCTGCTCGTTGCACATCTGGCGGGATGCGCCTCACACGGGCGGATTGTCGACCATCGAACAGATCCTCAGTAGTGGCATCGCCAAACGAACCGATCATGCGATGCCAGCCCTCGGATCATAGCACGATTACACGGATACCGTGTAATCGTGTATCGAAACTCGAGCAACGGCTGAGTGGGGAGTCCTGCAATCACTGGCCATACGTCAAACACAGGGTAGGCAGGTGTCCCCCGCTGGACTCTATGCCCCCACCACCTCCGCTACCTCGAACTCAAAGTCCTCGATCACCTGGTTCGCGAGCAGCTGACGGCACATCTCGCGCACCTGCGACTCCGCTTCCTCCGCGCTCGCGGCATCGAGGGTGATGTCGATTCGCTTCCCGACGCGGACGGCGGTAACGCCCTCAAAGCCGAGGCTGTGCAGGCCGTCGCGAACCACGAGGCCCTGCGGGTCGTTGACCAGCGGCCGCAGCATCACATTCACATGCGCAAGGTACGAGGGCATCAACGTTCCTTCAGACAGCAGGCTCGTCGTTCCCATTCCGTTCGTCCTGAGCCTGTCGAAGGACGCCCGGCGAGGTCACCACAGTGGCTCAGGTGGCGGGCTCACCCGGATCCGGCAGCTCCGCACCCGTCACCCGCCGGTACGCCTCCAGGTACCGCGCGCTCGTCGCCTCGATCGCCTCTGCGGACATCGAGGGCGGCGGCGACTCCCGGTCCCACCCGATGCTGTCCAGCCAGTCGCGCAGCGGCTGCTTATCGAACGACGGCTGGTCGCGCCCCGGCTCGTACTGGTCCGCCGGCCAGAACCGCGAGGAATCCGGCGTCATCACCTCGTCGATGAGCACCGGCTCGTCTGCCACCAACCCGAACTCGAACTTCGTGTCCGCGATCAGGATCCCGCGTTCCTCGCACACGTCCGCGCCGTATCGATACAGCGCCAGCGAGCGCAGCCGGATCGCATTCGCCACGTCCGGCCCCAGCGCCGCCTCCACCTCTTCGTACGTCATCGGCGCATCGTGTGCCGGTGGTTCCGCCTTCGTCGAGGGCGTGAACACCGGCTCCAGCAACCGATCGGCCTGCCGCAACCCTCGAGGTACCCGCACGCCCGAGATGTACCCGTCCGCCTGGTAGTCGCGCCACCCGGACCCCGCCAGGTAGCCGCGCACCACGCACTCCACCTTCAGCACCTCGGCCCGCCGCATCACCATCGAGCGCCCGAAGTACGCCGGGTCCGTCACCCCGAACTGCTCCGCGTTTTCCGGCCCCAGCACCGCGATGAACGCGTTCGGCACCACCGCCGAGGTACGCCCGTACCAGTACGCCGACAGCCGCGTCAGCACCTCGCCCTTGCGCGGGATTGCATCCGGCATCACCACATCGAACGCCGAAATCCGGTCCGTCGCCACCAGCAGCACCCGCTCCTCCCCCTCGGGCGAAGCGGGCAGCGCATACACATCACGCACCTTCCCTCGATGCACCAGCTCAAGGTGTGGCAGGTCGCTCTGCAGCATCGGAAGGATGAGAGTCATGTCGCGAGGATAGGGAGGCTCCGCGACGCGGGCAACGCGGGCCGAGAGCAAGAAATAATCATACTGAGTCTATATACTTGACGAATCATGACATGATCGTTTCACACGGTTTCACACGGTTTCACACGGTTTCACACGGTTTCACCAGGTTTCACCCGGAGCCGGGGCGGGCAAAGGAGGGACGAGGTGCAACAGGGGAGCTACACCACGCGCGCATCACGCGCCGCGAAGCCGAGGTGCTCGTCCTCCGCGAACTCCGCCGGCTGACCATCAGCGAGGTCGGCTCCGAGCTCGGCATCAGCGAGCATACGGTCGATACGTACATCCGGCGGCTTCGTGAGCGGACGGGGGCCGTGACGCTTGATGACGATTCGCGGTGGTGTCGAGCGCACCGCGACTGCTGCCTACAACCTGCGTTATGGGGATCATCGTTCTACGTACTCCTGTCCTCTTGACCGACCTGCTACGAATTAGGCGACAGAAAGCGCGACCGGACGAATCACCCCCAGGATGGCCTACTGCGCGAGAATTTCTGTAATTCTGGACTTAGGACGATTGGTGGAGTACAGGAGGTGCGGTGAGTAATCCGATTCATAACAGTAACCCCGCTCGCAGCCGGACGCTTCCGCTAGTTGGAATTGGTGTGCTCGTGCTTGGTGTGGTTCTCGCTCTCTCAGTAGCGAACGTCCTCATTCGCGACTCATCATCCTCGGTCGCTAGCGCGCAAGAGTTCTTGGCGATCAACTCGCCTGAGCTATCGGATTTCCGGGAAGGCGATATCTATCATACAAGTGTCAGAGCGTTCGTACGGTTCGGACCAAAGGCAGCAGTTATCCAGCAGAGTGATTCTGGATATGCGACCGAACATCATGTGCGGGATGTTTGGCTTGAGATAGGGCCGAATCAAACAATAGTACGCTCGTATTACCGCGATTCTGACGACCAGGGAATACCGTACCAAGAGGCAATTCTTACAGCAGAGCGTAACCTCGTCGTCGATTTGCGGTCGGGAAAGACACTCATCGACGAACCGGGAGCGATACTCCCAATCATGCCGCCGGCCGATGTAGCGTCTGAGCTCTCTGACGCACTTGCGGTCGGAGCAGTACGGGTTATCGAACTTTCTGACGAGAGTCTGACCGTCGAGAGTCGCGATAGTGTATCGGTGCCAGAAATTAGCGACGATGGCTATACGGTACCGTACTACGTCGATTTGGATCCGAAAGAGTACGTAAGCCGCATAACGGTCGGCGATGATGGTTCGATTCTGGCACGCTACGATTTTATTGTCACAGCAGGTGGCGACGAGATCCTCGTCGCGTCGGAGGAGATCACAATGGAGATCGTCGATAGCTTCCCGGTGGCCGAGATGGGGGAGCTCGCAGAATGAATGGCTTCCTTACTGAACGGATCAGCCGATATTCGATTGCTGTCGCTGTCCTGCTCGTATCGGGACTGGTTCTTGTCTCTCAGAACGCTGGTGCCGATCATCCAGCCAACCCCAACTAACACGAACCTTAGTTGGCAGGGCCAGTACTTGAACGGACAAAGTACGCGAATTCTCGGGACGCCGATCAGCCAGCCGCGTACGTTTCGTGGGGATGCTCGCACCAGTGCTGTTCTCGGTCCCATCGGCATGTTCTCGCTGGATACGCAGGGACGACAGCGTTGCGGAGGTGGTCCGATAACTACGAACTGGAATACATATAGTGTCCGGTGCCAGCAAGGTGGTGAGATTCGCCTGGAGTTCGGACCCTATCTTCTCCACCATTGTACTGGCAATCCAACGCCGCCGCGTTGCGCCCAGGTAAAGAGCAGCCATTTCTGGAGCCACAATGGATCGAGCCTGTCCCAAGGAACAGGGCAAGGTAACCACATCGTCCCCCTCTGCACCGGGCTCTAGTTACGTCGGTATTTCCCCATCGCCGCGGCGATGGGGAAATACCCGCATAGACCATCATTCCTCGCAGAGGTCCATAGTCCGAACGACCTCCATGTACGATAC
>JBJHDC010000121.1:0-8612 GCA_050486345.1 Dehalococcoidia bacterium
ACGAGGGTCATCTCGAGGAAGTCCTCGATGGTTTCCGGGATGTCATCCTCGATGAGCGCAGTGATGAGGGCCGGCTGTAGCGCGAACAGCTCCGCCTCGTTCGTTACGACCGCGTCTTCGACGCAGGTCTGGAGCAGGCCCTCAACCGTCACGATGACGTAGAGTTCGCCCGGCGAATCAACCTCGCCGCCCGGCACCCAGCAGCTCAGTAGCAGCTCGGCATCGAGCCGGTCCTCCTCGTTGATGAGGATTTCGATCTCCCCACACTCGGCGAAGAACGTCACATCCCCGATCAGGGAGCCGTCGATCCCATCCAGCGTGATGACGTCATACAGGACCGTGGGAACGCCGAGGGGGAACTCGTTGGCGATGGTGTACGTGAAGACGACGGTGCCTGCTTCGGCGTCGAACTCACCTTCCTTGGTGATCCGCGGATCGGGCGCGGCTTCCAGGAACGTGACACGGAGCGCGCCGTCGCCGCCGGCTCCGCCGTCGCCAAAGCCCTCACCCCCGAGTGCGCCGGGGCCGCCGCCGCCACCGCCACCACCGGGGTGCACACCCTCCTCGCCGTCGTCATCCGTCCCGGCACCTGCACCGCCGGCGCCGCCGTCCGCTGCGGGGGCGTCGCCGCCGTCACCGCCGCTGTCAGAGTTGCCTCCGGTGCCTAGTTCTCCTGCGATGGTGTCGAGGTTGAACCCGAACGATCCGGACGAAGAGGAAGCGTTACCTCCTAATCCACCGTCGCCGCCCTCAGCGTTGTCATCGTCAGGTTCCGTGGCGTCACCACCAGGGGCACCACCCCCGCCTGTGGCCCAGCCGGGGAATCCGCCAGAGGGAGCTTGTATGTCAACCCTGGTTTCCTCGCCATCTTCGCCGGGTGCGCCGCCCTCGCCGATCGCAACATCGATCTCGGTCTCGACCGTGGCGTAGGCGTCGATGCTGGCGTATCCGCCACTGCCACCACCACCGCCACCGGCGCCAATGAAGAATTCGGGTTCGGCCTCATCGTTCACCATATCGTCGCTACCGGCGCCGCCGCCAGCACCGCCGCCCCAGACCTCGAACCGGTAGGTACCAGGGGCAACGATGAGCAGGGTCTCTATGTCGGTGTCGGGGTGCAGCCAGCATTCCTCACCGATGCCCAGGTTGACGATCTCGTCGCACTCGGGTGCGTGGTCCGCGCTGGCTGGTCGCAACCCGGCGAACAGGAGGATCGCGACGGTGATTGCCGCGGCTGCAGTCAGATAGGGGATGGACGATGGACGGAGATGCAATCCTCTGTCCGTGAGCGATGAGCGCACAGTGTTGTCCCTTCCGGGTCAGCTGATGCCACGATGGCTCGTGGCACCCTTCGCCGGTCACACCGCCCACGTAAACCGGGCATTTCTGCCAGAGATTGTATTGAGCGAATACATCATAGACAACACGTTATCGACACATATTCCGAGATCGCGTGTCACGCGGGAGCGTTCTCGACAGGTGGGACGGAGGCGTGGCGAGGCCGTTCAGCCGACGAAGCCAGGATGCGCTAGCAAAGGAACCGCGCGTGCTTTTCGACGGCGCCGGGCTCCTCGAGCTCTGGCGGTAGCGGGTACTCGTTGGCGTTTTCGATGAAGACGCGGCCCCAGAGGCTGAGGTCGGCGCGGGGTGGGGCCGCGATGTCCATCATCGAGTTGCCTTCACCGATGGCGTGGGCGCTGTGGATCGCCGGCGGCGGCACGATGGTGAGTGAGGGGGTGTCGATCTCGAAGTGCTCGTCCTCGCGCCACTGGGTGTAGTCCGGCTCCCAGCGGTAGCGGAAGTGCTGGCGGTAGCGGCCGCCGAGGCACATGAAGGTGTGCTCAAAGTCCTCGTGGTAGTGCGGCTGGTAGAGCTGGGTGGGGTCCTGGGGGCCGCTGAAGACGGCGCTCCACGCGGCATGGATGTTGCGGCTGCGGATGTTGCGCTGACCCGGGGGCATCTTTGAGTACTCGTACACGCGGAGGCGATAGCCGCCCTCCGGCTCTGGCCAGAGCGTCAGCGGCGCGACGTTGTGGTGTGGCTCGTCGTAGGAGCGGGCGTTGAGGTAGCGGTCGTCCCATTCAGGCGGTGCGGGCGCGAACACTCGCACCATCACGCCGTCCTCGCGCGCGGTGGCCTCGCTGCGGCCGGGTGGCACGATGATTGCCGCCGGCTCGATCACACCGGCCTCGCCCGCCTCGGAGGTGATGTCGAGCACGCCGCTGACGAGCATGATGATGTACTCGTTCTCGGATGCTTCGATGGGGAACGAAGCGCCATCGGTGAACTGCGAGTAGACGAGCGCGAAGTTCTGGCCGCGCGCATACCAGTTGCGCGATTTGTGCTCCTCGATGGGTGGTGTCTCGTAGAACTTCATGGCTTCGGCTGGTGAGGTAGGCATGGCGCCTCCGTTTCTCGTGCGCGACAGGGTGGCTGCGAACGCTGGTGGAACGCATTGCCCTGATGGAATGGCAAGCACCACGTATCGGGACAGCCCTCCACGTGGTGCTTGCGTGTATCAGTGGCGATCGGGGCCAGGTCACTCCGAGGTGAACTGGCCCGGTGCTTCCTCGCCGGCTACGTCTCCATCCACGCTTCCGTGTTCTGCATCGCGACGATCTGCCGCGCGGGCTCGAAGTTATGCAGGTAGGCCCAGTGCAGCTGGCGGTCCTGTGCTGCCCACACCAGCTGGGTGTGCGCGTACTTGTCCAGCAGCTCGCGCTGGAGGTTCTTCACGATATCCACGTGCGCTTCGTAGTCGACTTCCTGCTCAGACGCTTCGATCAGCGCATCCACTTCTGGATCGCGGATGTTGGTGGAGTTGTGCGGTGTGAGCGTGGTCGTGTGGTTCAGGCGCAGCATGCGCTGCGGCACGTCAGAGGCCTGGTTGGCCCAGATGCCGAAGTCGAAGTTGCCCGTGCCGGAGATGTTGGGGAGGAACTCGCCCACCGGCGCGACCTTGTAGGTGACGTTGTTGATGCCTACACGACGGAGCTGCTCTTGCAGGATCTGGAGCGCCAGCTCATTGCGCCCGGCACCGCCACCCTGGATGGTGGTCAGCTCTCGTTCTGCGTCGAAGTCGAAGCCGGCGGCATCGAAGAGCGCGCGTGCTTCTTCCAGGTCGTGGCGGCGGTACGGTTCCACCTCGGACTCATCGAGGAGGTACGGCGTGAGGCCCTGCTGCACCAGGTTGGTGTTCGGCACGCCGCGGCCATCGAGGATGAGGTCCACGTACTCCTGCAGGTTGTAGAGGCGGAACACGGCTTCACGGGCGCGGATGTCCTGGGTCCACTCTCGCTCGGAGGACATGGTCGCCTGCACAGGGGCCAGCGAGAGGTACTCGACCGAGGTGATGCGGTCGCCCAGGTCGTTGATCAGGCGGTCAGCGATCTCTGGCTGAGGCGCGTAGTGCACCGTCATCTGCTCGCCACGGAACGCGGTCTCCATGGCGGTGCTGTCACCGAGGATGAGCCGGGTGACACGATCGATGTACGGGAGCCCTCGGTCGGCGTCACGGAAGGTAGGGTTGCGCTCGTAGTCGTACTGGACCTGGAACTGGTAGTCGCCCATCTGGTAGGGGCCGGAGCCCACCGGGGGCACGTTTCCGAAGTCGCCGGACGTGATGAGCTCGGCCGGGGTGATGATGTTGTTGTGTGCGTAGCCCAGCGCGGCGCCGGAGAAGAAGTACGCGTACGGGCGGGTGAGGTGGTAGATCACCGTGCGCTCGTCCGGCGTCTCGACGTTGTCGAGGATCGTGGTCTGGAACGAGCGGTCGATGGCCTCGTCAGACTCGCGCACGTACTCCTGCATCACTGCAATGTCTTCAGCGTGCACCGCGCGGCCGTTTGCCGGTGCGCGGTCCTGGTAGACCAGTCCTTCCTTCAGCGTGAAGCGGAAGGTGACGTCATCGACAATCTCGACGCTCTCGGCCGCCAGTAGCGAATCCTCTTGAGCCAGGCCGACGCGTGGTGATAGCAGGTAGTCGTAGATGTGCTGCGAGGTGAGGTAGTTGCCCTCGGTGGTGTTGGTGACGGTGTTGAAGTTCTCGGCGGGGATGTTGGTGATACCCAGCCGCAGATGCCCGCCCTGCCTCGGCTCGCCATCGGTGGGCGGCTGCGTGGGCTCGGCACCGGGTGTTGCGGTTCCCGGTGGCTGCGTGCCGGACGGCGGTTGCGTCGCGGGCGGGCTGTCATCGTCGTCACCGCAGCCGATGAGCGCGACGCCAGCCAGGCCGGCGCCGGCCATGCCGCCCGCCCGCAGCATGCTGCGCCGCGAGGCTCGACGATTCCAGAAGTTACTCGAGTACGGTTGCTCAGGCATGTTACGTCCCTCCCAGGTTCCCTCGACGGTACCCGCGGGGCGGGTACTGGCACGTTCGATCGAGCGTCGATGTAGCGACGCCTCCCTCGATCGGGCGAGCCGATGTTGGCGCTGATTCTATTCCTTGCGTTGTAAGCGTGCTTCTGCGGATTGCACGGATTGGGGTGTGAAATCGGTTCAGAGCGACTGTGCCTCGATGGCAACCAGCGCGACTGCTTCGGTCATCCGCTGCCAGGTGGCTGGCCGGCGAGCCTGCTTTCCCAGCGCATCTGCTGCTTGCGAGGCCACACGTTGGAGGCGCATGCTGCCGATTACAACGGACGCAGTTGGGGCATGACCGCCGGAGGTGACGCCATGTCGGAGCATGTGACATCGGCGATGGTCCAGTTCGAGGCTCGACCGGAACCTGTCAGCCTTTCTCGGGAGCAGACCGCCGTGGTGGTGGTTGATATGCAGAACCACTTCGCCTCGTCCGGGGGTACGTTCTCGAACGCCGGGATCGACACGAGCGCCATTCTGGAGGTCATCGAGCCCACGCGGCGGGTCCTTGATGCTGCGCGCTCGGCGGGGGTCGCGGTTGTGTACCTGCGCGTGAACGCCCCTGAGTTGCCGGTACCCGGTGGGGAGCCAGCGCTGCAGCGCAGCCCCCAGGGGGAGTTGCGGTGGCGTCGATACATGGAGCTCGTGGCCACTCGGCCTCCAGAGACCCTGCCACTCCCGCCCGGGGCGTCGGCATCGTGGAATGCAGACATCGTGGACGGGCTGGAGCCGCAGGATGGCGAACTGGTGGTGACGAAGCCGCGGTTCAGTGGTTTCCACGGCACGGACCTGCACGAACAACTGCAGGCGAGGAGCATCACGGATCTCCTTTTCACAGGATGCACGACCAGCATCTGCGTGGAGTCGACGCTCCGTGACGCCTACCACCGGGGCTATGGCTGCGTGCTCCTGGAGGACTGCGTCGCGGAGCCCATCGGTCATGGGGCGAACCACGACGCGACGGTGCTGGCGACTGAGTTGCTGTTTGGCTCCGTGAGTGCTTCGGCGGCCGTGTGCGCTGCGCTGGTGGGCGAGGGCGCGGTCGCATCGAGGTAGCCGAAGTAGCCGAGGTAGCGTGCTGTCCGTACCCGGGTCACGAGCGCTTGCGCGCCTCGCTATACTCCCCGAACTTGTGTGGGCGGATCGTGAGTACGGGGAGCGGGTGAGCATGGCTGTCATCGTGGTGGACGATCGCTTGTTGGACCTGGTGGATGCGGATGTGGAGGTCGAACAGATCACCACGGGGTACGTGTTCACGGAAGGGCCCGTGTGGCACAGCCGCGAGCGGCACCTGACGTTCAGCGACATCTTCGACGAGCACGGTGGCACACAGTATCGGTGGAGCGAGGAGGGCGGCGCGCAGATCCTGCGCCGGCCCAGTAATCACGCGAACGGCAGCACGTATGATCGCCTGGGACGGCTGATCACCTGCGAGCACGACCGCCGCCTGGTGCGCATCCACCCGGACGGCACGGTGGAATCCCTGGCGGAGCGTCACGGAGACGCGCGTCTGAATAGCCCGAACGACGTGATCCGCGACCGCCACAGCGATGACCTCATCTTCACCGATCCGCCGTACGGCCTGCGCGACCCCGAGGGGAACATCGTGGGGCGGGAGTACGGCGAGAACGCGATCTTTCGGCTGCGCGCGTCTACGGGTGAGCTGCAGTACCTGACGGGCGACCTGGAGACACCTAACGGGCTCGTCATGACGGACGATGGCTCGACCCTCATCGTCGCCGACACGGCGCATCACGTGGTGTATTCGTGGGATGTGCAGGACGACGGCAGCCTGGCGAACCGCCGTCTCTTCTCGGAGCTCCGTCTCGGTGATGCGGCTGGCGGGCCGGATGGGATGAAGCTGGACGTGCACGGGAACCTCTACGTGGCGGGAGGCACCGCCGAGGGGGTGTGGGTGTTCGACCCGCAGGGGACGCTGCTCGGCTGCATCGGCGTGGGGCCAGAGTTGAACCGGCGGGGGACCGGTCCGGGTGGGCCCGCGAACCTGTGCTGGGGCGGCGATGACTGGCAGACGATGTTCGCGACGACGGTGCGGTCGGTGTACCGGTTCCGGATGAAGGTTGCCGGGCAGCCGGTGGTCATCGAGTAGCCGGGTATATCTCACACGCCCGAAATATTACCGGCATACGATTCGCGACTGAATGGCAAAGCGATTCGTAATGTTGTACCGTTTCGCAACGTTTTGGCGAGATTAGATTGAGGGCCGCCCCCATGATCCAGATTGTCGCTCGATGGCGCATTGGCGCCGTGCTGCTGGTCGCCGCAATGGCGACACTGCTGCTCAGCGAAACCCTCGCGACGGCAGCACCCTACACCTCTGGTGGCATCACCACCGAGGCCACCACATCCAGCGGCTCCGTGCAGCCGGGCGATACGGTCGGCATCTCGGTGGATGTGCGCAGCGATTCGCCGATGTCTGCCCTCGTGGACATCGAGTTGTACGCCCCGGACGGTGGGCAGGTTTACCAGGTCTTCTATGACAACCAGGCGCTGAGCCCGACCGCAGCAACGTACTCGACCACCTGGGAGGTGCCGGCGGGCGCTCAGATCGGCGAGTACGCCGTACGTGTGGGGGTGTTCTCACCCGGCTGGGGCACGCTACACCACTGGAATCACCACGGCGCCTTCTTCATGGTGGGCAACGGCGCGGCGCCCTCGGCGGCGCTCTCGGTCAATCCGGGGGCGGTAGCTCCTGGTGAGACTGCTGAGTACACCGTGACGCTGACCGGTGCGGGTACCGTGCCGGTGCTGGTGAACGTGGAGACGTACGGTCCCGGTGGCGGGCTGGTGAGCCAGCAGTACGAGAATCACGTGGTTGTGGGCGGTAGCGGGCAGGCGAGCCTGACCTTCTTCTACACGCCACCGGCCAACGCGACCGAGGGGAATTACTCGGTGAGCGTGGGTATCTTCTCCCCGGGCTGGGGGACGCTGTACTCGTGGTATCACCACGTGGGCAACCTGTGGGTTTCGAGCGATGGCCCGGGTGAGCCGCCCACCGCGACGCTCAGCGTGGAGCCGGGAACCGTTGCGGCAGGTGAACTCGTCGACCTCGTGGTGGAGCTGTCGGGAGCGAACAGCGCCCCCGTGCTTGTCGACGTTGAGGTGTATGACAGCAGCGGCGCCCAGGTGGAGCAGCAGTACCAGGACAACGTGAGCGTTGGCGGCAGCGGCACGCTGGAGCTGGTCTTCCCGTGGGTGGTCCCGCAGGGTACCGAGCCCGGCGACTACACCGTCAGCGTGGGCATCTTCGCTCCGGGTTGGGTGACGATGCACACGTGGTATGACCAGGTCGGCACCCTTGAGATCACGGACGGCGCCCCGGGCGCTCCTCCTGACTTCGAGGTCTGGACCACGGTGCAGGGCACGCACGAGATCCACGTGCTTGCGCCGCGAAACGGTCAGGCTGATGACCTCGAGGTGGTAGCGACCATCGACTACAAGGAGCTCACCGCTCCTGGTGGCCAGTACGAGGGTCGGAGCATGCTCAACCCGCACATGGTGCTCTTCGGGCTCCACGGCAACCCGGGGTCGGAGTACGCCTACGTCAGCAACGTGAGTAGCGCGAACACGAGCATCATCCACGCCTCCAGCCGGCAGGTGGTGGAGGTGTTGCAGACGGGTACGCGCACGCACGCCGTGCAGGCGTCGCCGGATGGTTCGCGCGCGCTCGCGGTGGCGATTGGTGTGGACGGCATCAACGGCTGCGAAGTGGAGTTTATCCCGCAGTGCGGTCAGATCGCCGAGATCATCACGGACACGGAGAACGGCGTCTTCACGCTGGGGCGCACGTACAACTTCAGCGACTTCCCGGCCGGTTCCGGGTGGGAGGGTCTGCCGCGCTTTGACCCCATCTGCGGGTCGTTCACGCCGGATAGCCGTTTCGTCTACGTGACGCTGTGGAGCGGTGGCCTGGTGATCTTCGAGATCAACGAGGACCCCTCGGAGCCGCTGTTCGATGTGGTTCGCGTCTACCCGTCCGGGACGGGCCGTGGCGAGATCGCGCCGAATGGCTGTGGTGTTGGCTACAGCACGGACGGGCGACTGATGTTCGTCAACTCGGGTACGGCGAACGAGTCCTTCTACTACATCTTCAACCTGCGCACGAACCGGCTGATTCGCTCCGTGAACGTGTCGAGCATTGTCTCGGACGTGCACGGCATGATGCTGAGCCCGCGCGGCGACGAGGTGGTGATGGTGGGGCGGCTTTCGGACAATTTCATTGTGCTGAACCA